>JBIIDH010000017.1:0-44347 GCA_044238435.1 Ilumatobacteraceae bacterium
GACCGCGCCACCGAGGTGTACCAGCGGTGGTTGCGCGAGTACGAGCAGCCGCCGATGCCCGACGACCGCCGGGCAGCACTCGACGACTTCGTGGCCCGGCGAATCGCCGAGGGCGGGGCCCTGCCCGAGTCATGACCACTCCTGCCCACGCCCGCATCACCCGCGACGACTGGCTGCAGGCCGCGCGCGACGCACTGGTCGACGAGGGCGCCGATCGGGTACGCGTGGCGGTACTGGCCGAACGCCTCGGCGTGGCCCGATCGAGCTTCTACTGGTACTTCGCCGACCGGACCGAACTCACCGACGCGCTGCTCGACCTGTGGGAAGGGCACAACACGGCGTCGCTCGTCGAGCGTGCCGACGCCCCGGCGCCGACGATCACCGCCGCCCTGTTGCGGGTGTTCGAGTGCTGGGCCGATCCGGCCGTGTTCGACGTGACCCTCGAGTTCGCCATCCGCGACTGGGCCCGCCGCGACCCGGCGGTACGCGAACGGCTGGCCGCCGCGGATGAGCAGCGCATCGGCGCACTCGCCGCGATGCACCGGCGCTTCGGCTTCGAACGGCGCGAAGCACTGGTGCGCGCCCGGGTGCAATACCACTCGCAGATCGGCCTGTACGCGCTGGGCGTCGACGAGACCCACGCCGAACGGCTCGCCCTCCTGCCGGCCTACCTGCGAGTGTTCGCCGGGGTCGACGCCTCACCCGCCGAACTACGCGCCTTCCATCGCACCGTGAGCAGGCTTGGTCGGTCGTAGCGGGCGACGAGACCCCCGTTCGGCAACAGTTCGGCTCTAACGTGGTCGCGTCATGCCGGCCACGCAGCACCGCCCCTCTCTCCGTTCACTGGCGGGCACCCGTGCCGACTGGCGGCTGGTGCGCCCCACCAGGCCGCACCCTCCCCGGCTCGGCGTCCACTGGGTGGGTCCGGTGCTGGTACTCGCCACGGTGTTCTGCAGTTGGCCCGCCTTCGCCGGCACCTCCGGCAAGCGGGGCGATGTGTCGTTCGGGTTGTACATCGGCTCGGTGTCGATCGTGGCCATGGCCTGGACGTTCGTGCTGGCCGTACGGATCCGCCTGTTCGAGCGATGGTTCGGCGGGCTCGACCGGATGTACCGCGTGCATCGCTGGCTCGGCGCCCTGGCAGTGGTGGCGATGTTCCTCCACACTCAGACGATCGACGACCCGGCCGGCGGCATCGCCGGGGCCGGCCGCGATGTGGCCGATGCTGCCGAGGAACTGGCCGAACTCGCCGAACTGATGCTCTACGCGCTCGTCGGTATCAGCCTCGTGCGGCTCGTGCCCACGCGGTACTGGCGCTGGACCCACAAGTTCCTCGGTGTGCCCTACGCCTTCGCCTGCTTCCACTTCTTCACCGCGGAGAAGTCGTTCGCCATGTCGTCGCCATGGGGGTGGTGGTTCACCGGGTGGATGGCCGTGGGTGGTGTTGCCTGGCTGGTGCGGGTGGTCGGACGCGACATCGTCCGACCCGGTCTGCGCTACCGGGTGGCAGCGATCGACCACCGCCCGGCGGCGATCGAGGTGACGCTCGAACCGCTCGGTCGAGCACTGCAGCACCGCGCCGGGCAGTTCGTGTTCATCAAAGTGCGCGAGCGGGGTCTCGCCGAGCCGCATCCGTTCACCATCGCATCGGCCCCCCACGAGCCGAGTCTGCGCTTCTTCGTGCGCGACCTCGGTGACTGGACGCAGCGTGTGGGCGAGGGCCTGCAGGTGGGCATGCAGGTGCGGGTGGAGGGCCCCTATGGCCGCTTCGAACCCGATGCGCCCGACCGGCGCTGTGTGTGGGTGGCAGGCGGTGTGGGCATCACGCCGTTCCTCGCTGCCGCCGCCGACGAACACCACGTCAGGTCGGCGCCGCCGCATCTGGTGTACTCGGTGCGGTCGCGTGACGACGCCGTGGCGCTCGATCAGCTCGAGGCCGCTCATCGTGCCGGCCGGATCGTGCTGCATCTGCACGAGTCGGGCACAGCGGGTCGGCTCGACGCCGATCGGCTCGTCGACCTCGTCGGCCAGGAGTACTGGCACGACGCCCACGTGGCCGTCTGCGGACCGGCGGCGCTGGTTGCACTGGTGCGCGCTGCGGCCCGCGATGCCGGCGCTGCCCGGGTCGAGAGCGAGGACTTCGACATCCGATCCGGTGTCGGACCCGACCGCTCGCGCGAGGTCGAGCAGTTGGTCACCGCCGTGCGGCGTCGCTGACCGGGGCCGCCGGATCCATCGCTCGGTCGATCTCGGCGATCGCCGGATCGCGCAGGATCACCACGGTCCACGCGCTGAGCAACCCGGCGAGCACGAGGTACGTGGTCCGCACACCGAGCCAGTCGACCACGAGACCCACGACCAAGATCGCAATCGGTGGTGCCGACGAGAACAGCGCCGCCTGCACGCCGTAGACACGGCCCTGGTGGTCGGCAGGCACTCGCTCCTGTACCAGCGTGTTCATCAACGGGTTGTACGGACCCCATGCCAACCCGATCACCGCACTGGCGATCGCCATCGGCACCACCGGGAGGAGCAGTGCCATCGGCCAGATGGCCAGGCTCGTGCCCAGCATCGCGATCACGAAGATCCGACGCTTGCTGAGGCGTCGACGCAACCATCCGTAGGCGAACGAGCCAATCGTCGCCCCGCCTGCCAGAAAGGCGACCACCACGCCCAGTGCGCCGGGCTGGCCGAGCTCCTCGAAGTGGGCGGGCAGCAGCACCGTCTCGGTGGGCAGGTAGATCGCAGCGAGGATCACGATCGACACCGTGATCGAACGCAACAGACGGTCGGCACGCAGCACCGCCACACCGGCGAACAACCCCCGCCAGCCGGCCGTCGCCGTCGAGCGGCCGGCGACGTTGTCGGCCACCTCGGCAGCGTCACCGAGCAGGGCCATGCACAGTGCGGCGAACACGAACAGCCCGAACGGCAGCCAGAACGAGGCTGTCGCCCCGACCGTGGCGATGAGCGCCGTGCCGAGCAGTGGCCCGAGCGTGAACCCGGCGGCCGAGCACCCCTCGTGTACCCCGTTCAGCCGTTCGGGCTCGATACCAGCGGCCGCCGCCACACCGGGGATGGCAGCACGACGCGCCGTATTGCCTGCAGGGTCGAACATGGCGCCGAGCACGGACAGGGCGATGAGGATGCCGAGACCGAGTTCGGTCATCGACGCCGCCAGCGGGAACCCCGCCACCGACATCGCCGAGAACAGATCGGCCACCACGCTCACCCGGCGACGGCCGAAGTGATCGACCAGCCAGCCCGCGAGTGGGGCGGCGACCAGACCCGGAACCGCCGCGATGGCGACGACGAGACCCGCCGCCGACGCCGAGTCGGTCACCTCCAGCACCAGCCACGGGATGGTCACCATCACCGCTGCATTGCTCACACCCGACGCCACATTCGAGGCCTGCAGGAGCAGCACGGGAAGTCGGCGCGGGGAGTGCACAGCCCAGACGGTAGGCGACGGGAGAAGGTGAGGGCCCGGGTATTCCCCGCGCCCAGTCGAACTCAGGCGGCGGCGTCGAACTGGGCCTGCACCACCGCTGCCTGCGGGTGGTGGGCGATGCGGGCCACGATGACCTCGCGCTGCTGAGCAGCCGCCAGCCGTGGCTGGTCGACCGTGGCCCAGCGGGCGAGGCCGTCCCAGAACCGGCCGATCAACTCGGCGCCCGCCATCGAGCCACCATCGACCGTGCGGAACCGCACCTGCGCCATCTCGCCCAGGTACAGCCGCAGCGAGCGCACGTGGATCTCTTCGTCGATGCGGATGCGCTCGACCAGTTCGGCAGCCAGTTCGGCGTCGGCGCGCCGATCGGCGAACAGGTCGTCGGTGCGCAGGATCTGCTGCGTGGCGGCGAAACCGATCTCGGCCCGGAACTCGATGATGAGCAGGTTGGCGAGCAACGACACCATGCCCTCCACCAACCCCTCCACCTCGGGCACGAAGCGAGTGCCGGCCTCGGGCCGCGAGATGGTGTCGGGCGGGTCGATGTCGGCGAACGCCCCGGCACCGAACGCGAGGTCGCGGGCGACGAACCACATCACGTCGTGACCGCCGATGCCCTCGGCCGGCAGACCACCCTCGTCGATGCCGTGCGCGTACAGCAGACCGCGATGCAGGTGCCCGATGGCCATGTGCGAGATGTCGTCGACGATGTACGGCTGCAGATCGGGGATGGGCATCTCGGCCAGCAGGCGGCCCTTGGCCTCGATCTTGCCGGTGATGGTGAGGGTGTTCCAGAACGTCTCGCCGAGGCCGTTGCGCAGCAGCACCCGCGACTGCTCGACCGTGGGCATGCGCACGCCGCCCAGCAGTGACGCATCGGCGTCGAGCAGTTCGCCACCGCGCGCCCGCAGCGCATCGGTCCACGCATCGAGCGCGGGCTCGCGCACCAGTGCGCGCGGCGGTTGGTAGGTGCCGTCGGCGCGCAGGCCGCCGTGCATCCGCACCCCAGCCACCACGTGCGGAGCCGCATAGTCGTGCTCGGCCAACAGTTCGTCGCGGTCGTACACCAGTCGGGCTGTCATGTACCGGACGTTACCCATCTCGTCGGGAACTCGACACCCCCGAGCGACGACCTCTGCCCGACGATCACGGTGGGGGATACGGACATGACGGCAGTGGCATACGCGGATGGTGGCGACGGAGCAGATGTCGGCCCCATCGACACAGACAGCGCGGCGGCCGACCGGACCAGTCGGCGCTGGCGGTCGATCTGGCGCATCCACTTCTACGCCGGCATGTTCTCGATGCCGTTCATCGTGCTGATGGCCGTGACCGGCCTGGTCATCCTCTACACCCAGCCCCTCCAAGACCTCACCGAGGGCGACATCCGGTCGGTGGAAGCCCCTGCCGGCGCCAGCTACGTCTCGTTCGACGAGCAGGCCGCCGCTGTCGAGGCCGCCTATCCCGACGGCACCGTGTACGACCTCACCCCACCAGGCGACAGCGACCGGTCGAGCCGCTTCTTCGTCGACGACGGCAGCGTGAACGGTCTGCACGTGTTCGTGAACCCGTACACCGGCGAGGTGCTGGGCGACTCGAAGCCCGGAGGCGGCATCATCGGCCTCTCCAACCGACTGCACGGCTACCTGAACAACGACTCGGTGACGGTGCCGCTGCCTGCGGTGGCTGCGCTGTGGGACGACGGCCCGGTGATGCGCGACTACGTGCTGGGCGACCTGGTGCTCGAGATCCTGGGCGTGTGGACGCTGGTGCTGGTGTGCTCGGGCCTGTTCCTGTGGTTCCCGCGTCGGTCGCGTCAGAGCACCGGTACGAAGGGCGTTCGACGCGCCTGGTTCGTCCGCAAGGGCGCAACGGGCCGGGCCCGCTGGCGCGACCTGCACGGCCTCGGTGGTGTGCTGCTGTTCGCAGTGATGCTGCTCACGATCGTGTCGGGCATGGCGTGGTCGACCTACTGGAGCGAGCAGTTCGGTTCGTTCGCCGACACGGTCACCCCGGGCGACTACGTCGACGCCCCGGCCAGCGCGCTCGGTGTGCGCGGCGACCTCGACCGCTTCGGCAACCAGATCCCGTGGAACACCGGCGACTTCCCCATCCCCGCCAGCTACGCCCCCGAGTCGGCCGACGGATCGATGCCCGCACCGCTCAGCCTCGACACACTCGTCACGATCGCCGACGAGGAGGGCATGAAGCCCGGCTACACCATCGCCTTCCCCGGCAACGAGGCCGACGAGGCGGGCAACCCGGTGTACGGCTCGTTCGTGCTGTCGAACTCGTGGCCACGCAAGACCGGTGAGGCCCGCGACGTCTTCATCGATCAGTTCAGCGGCCAGACCCTTGCCGAGCAGTCGGTGTACGGCGTGGGAACGATCGCCCGCGGAATGGACTACCTGGTCAGCACCCACATGGGCACCCAGTTGGGCGTCGTCAGCCGTATCTTCATGACGATGCTCTGCATGCTGTCGATCTGGTCGGTCATCAGCGGGTTCGTGATGTTCTGGAAGCGCCGCCGACCCGGCACCAGCGGGTTGCCCCGCCGTCCGGTCGATGTGCGCCTGTCGAAGGGCCTCGCCGTCATCGCCGTGGTGCTGGCCATCATCTATCCGCAGTGGGGCGTCACCGCGCTGCTGGTGCTGGCCGTCGACCGGTTCGTCATCCGCAGGTTGCGTCCATTGCGCACGACGTTCGGGCAGGCATGACGCGACGCTCGCTCATCGGCCTGGTGGCGGCCGCGGCGTGCAGCGCCGCGCTGGTCGCCGCATGCGGCAGCGAGGCGCCCGCGGCATCGTTCGGTGCCGAAGCGGCCTGGGCCCGCCCCACGCCCACCGGCGCCACCAACGGCGTGATCTACCTCACCGTGTCGAGCGATGTGGCCGACGCGCTCGTCGGGGCCGAGGCGCCCACCTCGATCGCCGCCTCGACGGAACTGCACGCCACGATGGGCGGCGACTCCGGCAGCGGGCACTCGCACGGCGGCGACGGTGGCGACGGCGAGATGATGTCGATGGGCGCAGTCGAGTCGTTTCCCATCGCTGCCGGCGAGACGCTCACGTTCGCGCCCGGCGGCAACCACATCATGCTCATCGACGTTGCCGAACCGCTCACCCGCGACACCCGGTTCACCGTCACGCTCCGGTTCGCCTCGGGCCGCTCGCTCGACGTGCCCGTGGTAGTTGCCGACAACCCACCGGGCTGAGCAGCGGGATCGACAGCCCCGAGCATTGTGTCTCCATTCCTCTCTAACGTGTCCCCATGGAAGTCGGGCTACGCGAACTGAGGCAACACCTGTCCGAGTACATGCGCCGTGTCAGGTCCTCACCTCGAGCCCGCACCGACCTTCACCAGGGGCTCGCCGCACCACAACTCGGGTTCCATGTCGTCGGGTGCTGAACCGGTGACGGCACTGGTGGTGGGCGGTGGGCCCGGCGGGCTGATGGCCGCCGAGGTGCTCGCCACCGCCGGCCTGCGGGTGACGGTGATCGAGCACATGCCGTCGGTGGGCCGCAAGCTGCTGCTGGCCGGGCGCAGCGGGCTGAACCTCACCCACAGCGAGCCGAACGACGAACTACTCGCCCGCTACGGGACGCAGCGCCAACGGCTCGAGCGGGCGATCGACGCGTTCAGCCCCGCCGACCTGCGCACCTGGTGCGCCGACCTGGGAGAGCCCACCTTCGTCGGCTCGAGCGGGAGGGTGTTCCCCCAGTCGTTCCGGGCCACACCGCTGCTGCGGGCGTGGCTGCAGCGGCTCGACCGACTCGGCGTCGCCATCGTCACCCGCACGCGCTGGACCGGTTGGGGCCGTCTGCCCGACGGCTCCATCGACCCGCGCCGCATCACCGTGCGCACGGTTGGCGACGACGACGGCTCGACTGTTCGTGAGTTGAGCGCCGACGTGGTGGTGCTGGCCCTCGGGGGTGCCAGTTGGCCTCGGGTGGGCTCCGACGGTGGCTGGACCACCGTCGTGCGCGAGGCAGGCGTGGAGGTGCATCCGCTGCGCCCGGCGAACTGCGGAGTGCGCTACCAGTGGACGCCGCTGTTCGTGGGCCGGCACGCCGGCTCGCCGGTGAAGAACGTCGCCGTGACCGTCGCTGGTGACCCCGCCGCCGCCGTGCGCGGCGACCTGATGATCACCGACGACGGCCTGGAAGGTGGCCCGGCGTACACCCTGTCGTCGGCAGTGCGCGACGCCATCGACCGCACCGGCAGCGCCACGCTGCTGGTCGACCTGCACCCCGACCTCACGGTGGCCGACGTTGCGGCGCGGCTGGAGCGGCGCCGCCCGAAGGACTCGCTGTCGACGGCGTTGAAGCGGGCGCTCGGCCTGTCGCCCACCGCTGTGGCGCTGCTGCACGAGGTGTGCGGCCCGTCCGTACCGCGCGACGCCGCTGCGTTGGCGGCGCTGGTGAAGGCCGTGCCCGTCGTGGTGCGCGCCACGGCGTCGATCGACCGGGCCATCTCCAGCGCCGGTGGCATCGCCTTCGACGAGGTGGACGAGGCGTTCATGCTGCGCCGCCTGCCCGGTGTGTTCGTGGCGGGCGAGATGCTCGACTGGGAGGCCCCCACCGGCGGCTACCTGCTGCAGGCCACCTTCGCCACCGCCGTCGCCGCTGCACGGGGCGCGCTGCGCTGGTCAGCCCTCGACGCCAACACCGACGACACCGACAGCACCGACATCCCCGACCGCTACACCGAGGTCGATGCCGGCGACACGCTGTGGCGCTTCGATCGACGCTTCCTCACCTCGAACTGGACCTGCATCTGGGGTCGTGGCTGCCAGGGCATCGGCACGGTGGCAGCGCCCGAACTCGGCCACGGGTGCTGCTCGCTGGGTGCCGAACTCGATGGGATGGACGAGGCACTCACCCTGGCCGCCAACGCCGATGCGCTGTCGCCCGACATCTTCCAGCACCACGCTGAAGCGGCCGCGGGTGGCGTGTTCCGCGACGAGGCCCGCGATGCCACCCGTGTGGTCGACGGAGCGTGCATCTTCCTCAACCGGGTGGGGTTCGCGGGCGGGGCCGGTTGCGCGCTGCACCTCGCCGCCGGGCGGGCCGACGAGTCGCCCATCGACTGGAAGCCGTCGGTGTGCTGGCAGCTGCCCATCAAGGTCGACTGGGTGATGCGCGACGACGATGTGGAAGTGGCGACGGTGCGCGGCTGGGAGCGCCGCGACTGGGGCGACGACGGCCCCGGCATGGCCTGGTGCTGCACCGAGGGCACCGATGCCTACGTGGGCGACCGGCCAGTTGTGGACAGCCTGGCCGACGAGCTGACCGAGATCGTCGGCCACACGGTGTTCGTGGAGCTGCGCCGCCGCCTGGCCTGACGGGCGATCGTCCTCGTCAGCATCAACACCGACACCGCTCGCCGGTTTTCTCCGCGGGAAAATCGTTGGCCCTGCCGGGTGCGCAATAACCGAGGGCGAGCAGGCAGTCGTTCACGTGCAGTCGGTCGCCCGCCCAGTTGCCGATGTTGCCGGGCTCGGCGGCCGCGGGTGCAGCGAAGGTGGCACGAGCGATGGGCCGCTCGATGGGGGTGCCGTCGGTGCGGGTGACGGTGAGCGTGCGGTCGGAGTGCAACGTGAGCACCAGATGCTCGAGGTGCACCCGACGGTGGTGGAACCAACACAACCTGATGAGGTTGCGCAGCCGGGTGGGGCCACCCTTCAACCGATCGATGACGTGGTGGGCCTCGAACGCACCGGCATGGTTGCAGCCGGGGAACTGGCACGTGGCATGGCGCAGGGCCAGCCAGCGCCGCTGCCCCACCGAGGGCGACACCTTGCGATCGATCTGCACCGGCCCCTTCGGGTACTCGAGCACCGTGGTGACCGACCCGTCGCAGGCCATCGCCTCAGCGATCTCGGGAGCGATGGCCGGCCCCTGGTCGAGATGGGCGCTGCCATCGGCCTCGACATGGGCGATCACCTGCGCCGGCGTATGGCCACCGCCGCACACCAGATCGACCAGCGTGTCGGCGGCATTGGCCGCCCACCGCTGGCCCTTCACCAGCGGGGTGCCAGCCCGCACCGTGTCGATGACCGTGCGGGCGCGCTCGGCGGGCAGACGGATGCTGATGGTGGTGGACCCGTCGCTCTCGCTGGTCCACGAGAACTCGCGCACCTCGAGTTGGCGGGCGGCATCGCGAGGAGCGACTCGCCGCGCAGCCGACACCAGCACGGCCACCTGTGACGCCGTCGCCGCCTCGGCGAGCGTGGCCCACCGCTCGTCGTCATCCGGGGTGGCCACACGGGTGACCTCGCGCACCCTTCGACCACGACAGCCGCCCAGCTGCCAGCGCGGCACCGATGGCCGGCAGCGATGGCAGCACCCGCGCCACCCGCAACCGCTCGGACGCGGCCGTGTACCCGAGGCCGCACTTCCACGACAGCCACTGCTGCGCCGAACGACACTCCCAGGTGGCCCACACCTCGCGCCGGTCGAACTCGCCGAGCACGGCCAACATGCGCGCCGTGCCCGCCGCCTCCCACTCGGCATGACTGACCAACTCGGCCTCGAGATGTTCGGACGGCATCGAGCCCGGATCGGGCAGGGTCGTGGGCGGCGCAAGCACCGCCCCGCTGGCTGCTGATGGCGTGGGTGTGGTGGTGAGCACAGTCGACATGGCGTCATGGTGCCAAGGGGGTGTGCCACGGTTTTCCCGCGGAGAAATCGTGCGGTGGCACCTGCACCCGAGCGACACCAGGGGTCGTACCATCGCTGCCATGACCGCCAGCAACGACGCCGACCACCGAGCCATCGTCATCCGGCCGGTGGCGCCCGCGTGCGGCGCCGAGGTGACCGGCATCGACCTGCGCCACCCCACCGCCGACGACATGGCGCTGCTCGAAGCAGCCCTGGCCGAACACGGTGTGCTGTTCGTCCGCGACCAGCACCTCACACCCGAGCAGCAGGTGGCCCTCACGGCCCGATTCGGCGAGGTGCTGCGGGTGCCGTACATCAAGCACCTCGACGAGCACCCCGACATCATCGCCGTGCTGAAGGAGGCCGACGAGCGCCGGATCTCCACCTTCGGCGGCACCTGGCACTCCGACTTCTCGTTCCTCGACACGCCGCCGAGCCTCACCCTGCTGTACGCCATCGACGTGCCCGACGTGGGCGGCGACACGTTGTGGGCCAGCCAGTACGCCGCCTACGACACGCTGTCGCCGGGCATGCAGCGTCTGCTCGACCCGTTGCGCGCCGTGCAGACCGGCTGGCCGCACGGCACCAACGGCCCGGGCCCGAACGCCGCCGTCAGCAGGTCGGTGGTGATGACCCGCAACGACCCCAGCGCCGACCGAGAGGTGCTGCATCCCGTCGTACGGGTGCACCCGGTGACGGGCCGCAAGGCACTGTTCGTGAACCCGGTGTACACCCAGCGGTTCGAGGGGATGACCGTCGACGAGTCGCGTCCGCTGCTGCAGTACCTGTTCGACCATGCCACCCGCGCCGAGTTCACCTGCCGGGTGCGCTGGGCGCCGGGCACGCTGGCCATCTGGGACAACCGCTGCCTGCTGCACCTGGCCGTCAACGACTACGACGGCAGTCGGCGCCTGCTGCACCGCACCACCGTCGCGGGCGAGCGCCCGCTCGGTATCGCCGGCTGACCGGCACGGCGGATAATCACCGCGACCCGGCGGCGCCGACTGCGTACGGTCGCAGTCCATGCGTCTCGATCTGCCCACCGGTTACGTCGCCCGCCCCTATCGCGGGCGGGTCGATCATGCACTGATGGCCGCACTCAAGACCGCTGCGGCACGCGACGAGCCCGATGCGGAACTGTCGACCGCCGAGCAGTTCGATGCGAGCTACCCGCACCTCGAACGCTGCGACCTCGAGCGCGATGTCGCCATCGTCGAGACCAGCGAGGGTGAACCGGCCGCCTACCTGCGCACTGCCTGGGACCACGCCGAAGGCGACAGCCGTGTGTGGTACGCCATCCTCGCCGTCCACCCCGATCACCGCTCACCCGAGTTGCTGGCGGCACTCGTCGGCGGCTGGGAGGCCCACGTCGACCTCATCGAACCCGACGACGGGCGGCCGTCGCAACTGCGCGCCTGGGCGCCGCACCCGGGCAGCGGTTTGCCGGAGGTGGGCCTCGGCGCAGCGCTGGCGCAGGCCGGTTTCGCCACCACCCGGTTCGCGGCTTCACTGGTGCGGCCGCATCTCGACGACATCCCCGACTACGCACTGCCCGCTGGCGTGGCGATGCGACCGGTCGAACCGCACCATCTGCACCAGATCTGGGCCACCCACCACGAGGCGTTCCGCGGCCAGCCCGACTTCGTCGAGACCGACGAGTCCGAGTTCGAGTCGTTCCTCGCCGACCCGCTGCGCGACGAGACACTCTGGAAGATCGCCTGGGCCGGCGATGGCCCCGACGCGCAGGTGGTGGGCCAGGTGAAGTCGTACATCAACGCCGCCGAGAACGAAGCCGCCGGCCGCCTGCGCGGCTACACCGAGCACATCTCCACCACCCTCGGTTGGCGGGGCAAGGGCATCGCCCGGGCGTTGATCGTGGCCAGCCTCCACGAACTGAAGGCCCGCGGGATGACCGAGGCCGCGCTCGGCGCCGACACCGACAACCCGCAGGCGTTCGACCTGTACCGGATGCTCGGCTTCGAGGTGATCGCCTACCAGGCTCAGTACGACAAGCTGAGGGGCCAGGTGTCGATCGTCTCGTAGCGAGCGCCGGCAGGGTCGAGTCGGCTCTGCACCAGGGCGATCTCGTCGGCGACGAACTCGGCGCTGAACGTCGAGCCGATCACGCGTGGCATCTGCGCGTACGGCTTCACCCGGGCAAGAGTGAGGTGGCCGGTGAACCGCTTGCGGGGCAGCTCGCCGAGATGGGCGGTGCGCTCGGCCACCTCGGCAGCGAGGTCGTCGAGTCCGACCGCGGGCACCACCAGCGCCCGCTCGGCCAGCACGTCGACCGCGGGTCCGAGGCGCACCGTGGCCTCCGGCATCGACCAACCCTCCAACGCGGCGCGCACGTCGTCAGGCCGCGCCTCGCCGAGGAACCGCAGGGTGATGTGCCACGACTCGGGCACCACGAAGCGGACGCCGCGCTGATCCTTGCGGTGCAGTGCGGTGAGGTCGGCCACCACCTCCTCGGGCGGCCACACGGCGATGAACAGTCGGGCCATACCCCCAGTCAACCGGATCCGGTCAACCGCCCGCGGCCTGTTGGTGCTGCCGCGCGGCGATGCGACGCAGCGGTGGCAGGGTGGGCGGTGGCTGCTTGCGCGGTGGCAGGTCGGCCAGTAGTTGGGCGGTGGCCGCCGTGACCGCGAGCACGGCGCGTTCGAACGCGTCGGCCGTCGCCGCCGAGGTGGACTGCACACCGCTGATCTTGCGCACGTACTGGCGGGCGGCGGCCTCGATCTCGTCGGGCGTGGCGCCGGGGTCGAGCCCGCGCAGCGTGGTGATGTTGCGGCACATGCGGCCGACCGTACTGCGCGTCGTCGCCTGGGACGACCGGGCCGACGGCCGCAGTAGGGTCGGCCCATGACCGACGCTGTACGCGACCTGTTCGACCTGTCCGACGATGTTGCCGTGGTCACCGGCGCGGGCCGGGGCATCGGGGCGGGCATCGCCCTCACCCTCGGTGCGGCCGGCGCGGCAGTGGTGTGCGCTGCACGGCGCACCGCCGAGGTCGAGGAGGTGGCCGCCACCATCCGCGCCAACGGCGGGAGGGCCATCGCCGTGCCCACCGACGTCACCGACAACACAGCCGTCGAGGCACTCGCCCAGCGAGCGGTCGACGAGTTCGGCCACCTCGACATCTGGGTGAACAACGCCGGCGGTTCGGCCGTGCAGGCGCCGCTGCTGCAACTCGACCCCGACGAGTGGGACGCCACCTTGCGCCTCAACCTCACCTCGGTGTGGACCTGCACCCGCGCCGCTGCAGCGCGCATGCGCGACGGGGGACGCATCGTCAACATCTCGTCGCTCGCCGCCACCACCACCACACCGGGTAGCGGTCACTATTCCGCAGCGAAGGCGGGCGTGAACTCACTCACCCGCACGTTCGCACGCGAACTCGGGCCACGGCTGCGGGTGAACTGCGTGATGCCGGGCGCCGTACCCACCGAGATCATGATGACCGCGCTGCGCCTCGACGAGGCCGACCTGCCGGTGCTCGAGAAGCGGCTGCGGTTGCCGATGCGGCGCCTCGGTACCACCGACGACCTCGGCCGGGCCGTGCTGTTCCTCGTCGCCCCCGCGTCGAGTTGGGTGACAGGCCAGGTGATCGCCGTCGACGGCGGCCTGTCGGCCTGAGCGGATCCGCCAACATGCCGGGATGTTGTCCGGCGACACGCTCCGCACCCTTCGCCAGCGCGCCGGCCGCACGCAGACCGACGTGGCTGGCGCGGTCGGCATACTCGCAACGGTGCTGAGTGCCTACGAGCGTGGTCGCCGCCAACCCGGTCTCGAGACGGCGGGACGCATCATCGAGGTGCTCGGCTACCGGATCGAGTTCGTCAGCGGGCTCGACCCCGCCGTTCAGGAGCGGCGGCTCCGCGACGCCCTCGCCCTCGCCGAACAACTGCCCTACCGACCTCGGCCCATGGCCAAGGCACATCGATGATCGGCCTCGTCGACCGGATCGTGGCCATCGCTGCAGCCGGACGCGACGGTCAGGTGCGGCTGTGGTGGGATGACACCCCGGTCGACATCTTCTTCGCCGAGAGCCCGTTCCATCACGAGGTCGATCGACGATGTCGCGAGGTTCCCTTCGCTGGCCGCAGCGTCCGAGTGCTGAGTGCCGAGGACCTCGCCGTGTTCAAAGCGATGTTCGATCGGCCGAAGGACTGGGTCGACATCGCCACCATGGCCGAATCGAACGCGGTCGACCTGGCTGTCGCTGCAGAGCGACTGCACGCACTGCTGGGCGACGACTCGCGGGTCGGGCGCCTGCGGGCGATCTGACCCGTCCGGACCGCTGCGCCGGTCAGGTGTCGGCGAGCGAGCCGAGGTGGTCGAGGCGCAGAGTGGGGGCGCCGTCGAGTTCGGCCTGGGCGAGGTCGACAAAGGCGACGAGACGCCATTCGCCGTCGCCCGCCGGATCGACGAGCGTCTGCTCCACCCGCCACCGGCCCGGTTCGTCGAAGATGCGCACGTACCGCTGCGCCCGGGCCTCGGCGTCGATGGCGACGCCGTCGTACTCGGCCCAGTAGGGCGCCATCGCCGTGCGCAGCCGGGCCTCGTCCCACCCGCACCGTTCGGCCAGCAGCGGATAGGCGCGCCGGGCCAGCAGCTCGACCCAGCCGAACATCGCTGTGCGCACGGCGGTGCGCCACGCGGCGGGCGGGCCGGTGTGCAGACCGGTGAGCGCCTCGGGCGCTTCGTGGTCGTGCACCGGTTTGCCCGCCAGCAGCGTCCACTCGTCGAGCAGCGTCGAGTCGGTGGCGCGGATGAGCGCACCGAGCCATTCGATGATGTCTTCGAGTTGATCGGTGTAGGCGTCGTCGGGCAGCGACCGGTCGAGCGTGCGCCAGGCGTCGGTGAGGTACCGCAGCAGCAGGCCCTCGCTGCGGTCGAGGCGGTAGCGGCGGATGAACGACGCGAAGGTGTCGCCGGTCTCGAGCATCTCGCGCAGGATCGACTTGGGCGAGGGTCCCTCGGCCACCCACGGGTGCCGCTCGCGGTACGGATGCAGGCAGGTGTCGAGCAGTTCGCGCAACGGTTGCGGCCAGGTGACCGTGTCGAGGCGCTCCATGCGCTCCTCGTAGGGCACACCCTCGGCCTTCAGCCGGGCAACCTCGGCACCCTTCGCCGCGTTCTGCTGGGCGTAGAGGATCTGCCGCGGGTCGTCGAGCACGGCTTCGATCACGCTCACCACATCGAGCACGTAGGCCGGGTCGTCGCGGTCGAACGCCGCGATCACCTCGATGGCGAACGGCATCAGCGGTGCCGAGAACCGCAGCGCGGCGCGTACGTCGCTGCCCTCCACCAGCGAGCCCACCCGCACGCCGGCGCAGCGCCCGTTCACGTCTCGCTCGCGGGCCGCCACACCCGCTGCTTCGAGGCTGCGGTACACGGCGATGGCGCGGCGCTTGTGCTGGCGACGGCGCAGCGGTGCGTCGTGGTTGGTGGCCAGCAGGCGCTTCAGTGCGGCGGGGCCGTCGGAGCGGCCGAGCACGGTGGCCACCATGTCGGCGGTCACCCGGAAGCGCGAGGTGAGGGGCTCGGGCTCACCGGTGATGAGCCGGTTCATCGTCGCCTCGTCGTAGTGCACGAACCCCTCGGGCGGCTTGGCCTTCACCGCTTTCTTGCGGGCCTTCGGGTCGTCGCCAGCGCGTGACAGCGCCTTGGCGTTCTCGATCACGTGGTCGGGCGCCTGCGACCACACGTGCCCGTCGGGGTCGAAGCCCGGCCGACCCGCTCGCCCCGCCAACTGGCGGAACTCGCGCACGGTGAACGCCCGCACCTTCGTGCCGTCGAACTTGGTGAGCGCCGTCATCAGCACGGTGCGGATGGGGATGTTCACACCCACGCCGAGGGTGTCGGTGCCGCAGATGACCGGCAACAGGCCGGCACCAGCGAGCCGCTCGACGAGGCGGCGGTGGCGGGGCAGCATGCCTGCGTGGTGCACGCCCACGCCGTTGCGCAGCAGGCGGTCGAGGGTCTCGCCGAAGCCCCGGCGCACCCGTTCGGTGCGGAGGGCCTCGGCGATCGCCTCGCGCTGGGCCCGGGTGGTGACCGTCAGGCTCACCAGCCCCTGGGCACGCTCGATGGCGGCGGCCTGCGTGGCGTGCACCAGGTACACCGGGGTGAGGCCGTCGGCCACGGCGTCGAGCACGCTGTCGGCCACGTTGGTCATCCGCCACTGGTGGTGCAGCGGGGTGGGGCGCTGCACCGACGTGACGTTGGTGACGCTGCGGCCCGAGCGCTGTTCGAGGTCGGTGGTGATGGCGGTCATGTCGCCCAACGTCGCCGAGGCCAGCAGCATCTGGCACCCGGTGAGCTCCAGCAGCGGCACCTGCCACGCCCAACCACGGTCGCGCTCGGCGTAGTAGTGGAACTCGTCGAGGCAGGCGAACCCGAACTCGCTCGCCGGCCCGACGGCGAGGGCGTGGTTCGCCAGCACCTCGGCGGTGCACACCAGCACCGGCGCGTCGGGGTTGATCGATGCGTCGCCGGTGGCGAGTCCCACGGAGTCGGCGCCCAGCAGGTCGACGAGGTCGAAGAACTTCTCGGCCACCAGCGCCTTGATGGGGGCGGTCCACACGGCACGGCGACCGGCGTTCAGCGCCAGCGCGATACCGGCCATCGCCACGAGGCTCTTGCCCGAACCGGTGGGCGTGGCCAGCACCACGTGGTCACCCATCGCCAAGGCCAGGATCGCGTCCTCCTGGTGCGCGTACAGCGGGCGGCCGGTGGCCTCGGCCCATGCGCCGAAGGCGTCGACCACTTCACTCGGATCGGAGCCCGCTGCGGGAAGGAGGTCGCGCAGCGCAGCCATCACCCCAGTGTGCCGCGTGAGAGCGACAGCAGCAGGGCGTCGAGGGCGCGTTCGAAGCGGTCGGCGGCGCTGCCGCGGTAGAGGTGCTCGGCGGCGGCGGTGAGGGCGGGGAACTGCTCGGGGTCGAGTCGGCGGTAGTCGTTGCGCCAGGTGCGATACGTGCCGGCCGCGGCACGGGTTCCCTGCGCCGCAACATCGGCGTCGATAGCGGCCGACCCGATGGTGAGTTCCACCAGTGCGTGATAGGCCCCGGCTGCCTGCGCCGGGTTCAGGCCCGATCGCAGCAGCGCGGCGAGCAGCGCTTCGCTGATGCGCATCTCGTTGGGCAGGCGGGTGGGGGCACCCTGCACCAGATCGGCCAGTCGGCGGTGGGCCAGCAGCGTGCGGCGCAGGTCGATGCAGATGCGCCGCGCGGTGCGGTCCCACGGCTCGCCGGTCCGAACGGTGGTGCGCACGGCGGCAAGCATGCGGTCACCCACGCAGCGGCGCAGGTCGTCCATGTCGGCGAAGTGCCGGTACAGCGCGCTCGGGTCGCAGCCCAGTTCGCTGCCCAGGCGCCGGGCACTCAACGCATCAACGCCCTCGGCCTCGACGATCTGCGCCGCCGCCGCCTCGATGCGGTCGCGGCTCAGCGATGCAGGTCGGCCCACGGGTTGCTCAGTCGTACAGCCCGGCGCGGCCGAGCCGTTCGAGACACACCTCGGCGCTCCACGGCAGCATCGTGCTGCCGAGGCGGGCGTCGCGGTACAGCCGCTCGAGCGGCAGGTGCTTCAGCATCGACTGGCCGCCGCACACCCGGATGGCCAGGCTCGCCACCTCGGCGGCGTGCTCCATCACGGTGAAGGCAGCGGCCCAGCCGGTGACGAGTTGGTCGTCGGTGGGGTCGAGCACGGCCTCGTCGACCGACCGGTACAGCAGCGCCTGCGACTGCTGGTGCTTCACCTGCATCTGCGCCCAGCCCAACTGCTTGACCGGATGGTCGCGACGGGCACCGGCAGCCTGGCCCGGCATCTCGCCGCGCAGGTAGCGACGGGTCACGTCGAGCACCCCGCCGGTGAGGCCGAGATAACTCGGGCACAGCGACAGAAACAGCCACGGGTACCGCAGTGCCGCCTGGTTGTAGAGCCCGGGGGGCATCCACTCGTTCGCCGCGGGCACGAACACCTCGTGCATCAACAGCGTGCGCGACACCGTGCCGCGCATGCCCAGCGGGTCCCAGTCGTCGATGAGGGTGACGCCGTCGCCGTCGGCCGGCACACCGAGCAGGCGGATGAAGTCCTCGCCGGGCACCTGGCAGGTGACGTTGTAGAACGTGGCCGCGCCCGACAGCGAGGCGAAGATCTTGCGACCGGTGACCAGCCACCCACCCTCGACCGGCACGGCCGAGGTGCCCACCCCGGCAGTGGCACCCGGGGCGAGGCCCTCCGAGAAGGGCTGCGAGTGGATGTGCCCGTGCTCGACCACACCGCGGTACATCGCCGTGCGCCGTTCCTCGTGCTGCTCACGCTGCTGCGGGGTCATGTCGAGCAGGTCGGCCACCTCACCGCACCACAGCATCGTGGCGTTGTGCATGTTGAAGGTGAGGCCCGACGCACCGCAGTGGCGGCCCACCTCCTCGCTCACCCGCACGTAGTCGGCGTAGCCGGCACCCATGCCGCCGTGCTCCGTGGGGATCGACACCGCCAGGAGGCCCCGCTCGCGGAAGTCGGCGAAGTTCTCGAACGGGAAACTGGCCTGGCGGTCGTAGCGGACGGCCCGCTCCTCCATCGTCGGGCCCATCGCCCGTACGAGATCGACCGCACGGGCGCGCTCCTGCGCTGTCATCGCCATGGGCGCATCCCACCAGAGCGGCACGAGTTTGTCAACACTGTTGACACCGGCACAGGGTCTGGCATACTCGCCCCGTGCACGAGCCCCGCGACTGCGACGAGCAGCCGATTGCCTACCGCACCGCGGGCGACGGCGAACTGGTGGTGCTGCTGCACGGCCTGGGCGGCAGCCGCATCTCGTGGGAGCCGCAGTTGCGCGGCCTGGCAGCGCACTGGCGGCTGGCCGCGTGGGACATGCCCGGTTACGGCCGCTCGGCACCGCTGCCCGTCGACGCTGTCCGCTTTCCTCACCTGGCCGAGGCGGCAGCCGGCTGGATCCGTCATCTCGGCGGGTCGGCCACGGCGCAGGCACATGTGGTGGGCATCTCGATGGGCGGCATGATCGCCCAGTACCTGGCGGCGCTGCACCCGCAGGCCGTGCGTTCGCTCACCCTGCTGTCCACCAGCCCGGCATTCGGCCTCGACGGCACGAAACCCGACGAATGGCGCGCCGCCCGGTTGGCACCGCTCGACGCCGGCATGCAGCCCGCCGACTTCAGCGAGCGCGTGCTGCGCGGTATCGCCGGCCCGCACATCAGCCCCGAGGCGTTCGCCCAGCAGCAGGCGGCGATGGCGCGTATCGACGCCGACGCGCTGCGCCGGTCGATCGACTGCCTGGTCACCCACGACAGCCGCGATCTGCTGGCCCAGATCGTTGCACCGACGTGCTGCCTGGTGGGCGCGCTCGACGACGAGACCCCAGCGGCGTACTCGCAGTACCTCGCCGATCACATCGCCGGGGCCCGGCTCGAAGTGATCCCCGACGCGGGTCACCTGCTGAACGCCGAGGCACCCGACGCCGTGAACGAAGCGATCCAACGGCATCTCGACTCCACCGTGATCTGAAGGGTGTGTGCATGAGCAGTTCCCCAGCCGCCACAGCGGGCACCGAGTGGCGATTCATCGAGTGCTTCCGTCAGCAGTTCCTCCGCTGCGGACTGCATGCAGGCGAGACGGTCACCGTGCTGAGCGAGAGCCAGAGCCGTCCGGTACTGGTCGAGACCGCCCGCCTTGCCGCGCAGTCGCTCGGCGGTCGCGTGATCGATGTCGTCGTGCCCACACCTCCGTCGGCCCACCCGGTTCCCATCCGTTCCACGGGCGCGTCGCAGGCGATCGCCGAGCACCCCGTCGTGGTGGGCGCACTGGCCGCCAGCGAGTTCGTCGTCGACTGCACGGTGGAGGGCCTGCTGCACGCACCCGAGTTGGGCCGCATCCTGGGTGGTGGCGCGCGGGTGCTGATGATCTCGAACGAGCACCCCGAGGTGTTCGAACGACTGTGCTGGGACGACGACCTGCCCCGCCGTGTGGGACTTGGCCACGACTGGTTGCGGGCGGCCGGCACGATGCGCGTCACCTCGGCCGCGGGCACCGACCTCACCGTGCGCCTGGCGGGCGCGTTCACGGCCGGCTCCACCGGCGTGACCGACGGCCCGGGCAGCATCGCCCACTGGCCCGGCGGACTGGTGCTCGCCTTTCCCGCCGCGCACTCGGTGGAGGGCACCGTCGTGATGGCGCCGGGCGACATGAACCTCACGTTCAACCGGGTGCTCGAGTCTGCGGTGCGGCTGCACATCGTCGACGACCACATCGAGTCGATCGAGGGCCAGGGTGCCGACGCCATCCTGTTCCGCACCTACCTCGAGGCGTTCGGCGACCGCGAGAGCCTGGCCACCAGCCACGTCGGCTGGGGCATGAACCAACACGCCCGCTGGGATGCGTCGCAGCTGTTCGACCGGCGCGAGACCTGGGGCACCGAGGCCCGGGCCTTCGCCGGCAACTTCCTGTACAGCACCGGCGCCAACGAGACGGCGGGCCGGTTCACGGCGGGCCACTTCGACCTGCCGATGCGCGAGTGCACCGTGCTGCTCGACGATCGACCGGTGGTACAACAGGGCGTGCTCGTGGGCGAACTCGCGGCACCGTAGCGGTGGACCGCGCGACGACTGGTGGAGGAGACCGATCTCGATGAAGGCGACGACGAAACTCGTCCTGCTCGGTGGTGCGGCGCTGGCCGGTGTGGGCCTGGCGCGACAGCGGCGGGCGATGGCGAAGGTCGCTGCCGAGCTGCGCGGGCCGCAGGCGATGCTGCCGCTGCCGCTACGGGGCGACCGGTCACTGCAGGCGATGCGACGGCTGCTCGCCCAGCCCACAGCGGTGGCCGACGGGGTGGACGTGCGCACCGTGTCGGTCCGCTCGACCGGCGGGAACGACGTGCGCGTGCTCGTGTACGAACGAGCCGACCGCGTGCACCCGAGCGGAGCACTGGTGTGGATGCACGGCGGCGGGTATGTGATGGGCGCGCCTGAGGGCGGCAACGAGTTGTGCAGCCGCATCGCGCTGGAACTCGGTGTGCTGGTGGTCAGCGTCGACTATCGCCTGGCGCCCGAGCACCCCTTCCCGGCGGGTCTCGACGACTCCTACGCAGCACTCGCCTGGCTCCACACCGAAGCAGCGTCGCTGGGTGTCGATGCCGGCCGGGTGGCCGTCGGCGGCGACAGCGCCGGGGGTGGGATGGCGGCGGCGCTCGCCCAGATGGCCCACGACCGCGGCGGCCCGGCCGTGTGCTTCCAGTTGCTCGAGTACCCGATGCTCGACGACCGCACCGTGCAGCGGCCCGCCGACGCATTGGTGTGGAACAACCGCTCGAATGCGTTCGCCTGGGGGGCCTATCTCGGCCATCCGGCCGGGCAGTCCGACGATCGGCCGTGGGCGGTACCTGCCCGTCGCGCCGACCTCGCTGGTCTGCCTCCGGCGTGGATCGGGGTGGGCGACATCGACCTGTTCCACGATGAGGACGTCGAGTACGCCCGTCGCCTGCAGGAGGCCGGCGTGCCCTGCGAACTGCACGTCGAGCCCGGCATGTACCACGCAGCCGATGCGCTGATGGGCAAGGCCGACTCGATGCGGGCCTTCCGTACCCGCATGGTTGCGGTGCTCGGCGAGGCACTCACGCCTCGCGTCACCACCTGAGCCCGGGCCTGATCGGAGCCGACCGCTACACGGCGGCGGCGAGGGCTTCGAAGCAGGCAAGCTCGGCCTCGTCGCAGGCATCATCCGACGCCAGTGGCCGCGAGGTGAGTTTCACGACGGTGACAGCACGGTCGCGGTCGAACCAGATCCACTGGCCGTGGATGCCGGCACCCATGGTCTGTGAGCCGCGCTCGTCGCTGAGGTACCACTGGCTGCGGTAGCGGCCGCCCGCGGGCAGCATGTCCTCGAAGCTGTTGCCCTTCCACGCCTCGGGGTCGCCCTGGGTGAGGATGTCGTCGATCCACCATGCGGGCACCACCTGGCGGCCGTCGGCCACACCACCGCAGCGCACCATCTCGGTGAGCCGGCCCATATCGCGCAAGGTGGCGGCCAGGCCGCCCGCGGTGCGGGGCGCGCCACACCGGTCGACGGCGAGGTCGGCGCTGCACTGCGCGCCCATCGGCGCCCACAGCCACTCGCTCAGCATCGACGCGAACGAGCGGCCGGCGGCTCGTTCGAGGATCCAGCCGAGCAGGTCGCTGTTGGGCGAGAGGTAGCGGAAGTACCGGCCGTGCTGCCCCTCGCGGCGACCGAGGCCGGCGAGGAAGTGGCGCAGGTCGAGCGGGTTCGCCGGGTCGGCGGGCGGCAGCCAGCCGCTCGACTCGCGGTAGGCGCGCATCGGCGCGTAGGTGTCGTCGTAGATCTCGTCGAAGTCGAGGCACACCGTCATGTCGAGCACATCGCGTACGGTGCAGTCGGCGTACCCGCTGCCCTGCACCTCGGGCAGGGTGTCGCCCACCAGCGACGTGGGGTCGAGGCCGCAGCGGTCGACCACCAGGCCGGTGACGAGTCCGGTCACCGACTTGGTGACCGAGAACATCAGGTGGGTGGTGGTGGGCGTGAGGTGCCCGGCGTACTGCTCGTGCACGATCACTCCGTCCTTCATCACCAGCAGGCCGTCGCCGTAGCCCTCGATCATCCACCCGGCGACCGTGCGGCGCGTGCCGTCGGAGGTGGTGAACTCCACGTCACCGAGATCGCTGCCGGGCTGCACGGGCAGGTGCCACAGCCGGTCGGGGTCGCGCTGCACGGTGGCGGTGGGCACCACCTCGCGCATGTGGTGCAGGCCCCACCGGTTGAACGGGGCGATGCGCCAGTTGGCCAACGTGACCTGACGGTCGGGTGCTGCGGGGAACGTGTCCATGATGGGCGGCAGCGACGGGTCGTTCATGGGCTCATGCTCGCGCGCGAGCCGGAGGTGGCACCGTGCCGTCACGTAGCCTCCGCCACCGATGTCGTGGTTGATGACGGGCTGCTGGGTGCGGGCGTGGATCGAGTTCGCCGACGGCACACGCGACGACACCAGCGTGGTGGCGTGGCTGCAGTTGCCGTCGCTGATGGCCGATGTGCGCCTGCCCGGAGCCACGGCGGCCGGGGTCGACCCGACGCGTCGTTCGTTGGCCGACTGCACCCTGGCCGAACTGCGGTCGATTGCCGACAGCGAGTCGTCGAGCGGGTACACCACCTGCACAGAGGTGGAGGTGGGACCCGACGGGGTGCGGCGGGCCACCGCCGAGTGGCACACCCGTGGGCACGGCACCGCGTTCCAGCCGGTGTCGGCGTTCCCCGAACCGGGGTTGCTGGAGTGGAACGACGACGGCACGGTGATGATCGAACGTGCGCCGAGCGGGGCGTATGTGGAGGAATGGCGGCTGGTGCCGGGGTCGCGCTCGGGGCAGGCCCATCAGCGTCTCGACGACCGCACGGAGTTGTTCGTCGCCGGCCCGGTGGCGGTGCTGGTGCGCGACCGCGAGGTACCGGTGACCGGGCTCGCTCGGCTGCCGGAACTGCTCGACGCCACGCTCGCCGATCCGGCGCTCGCTCCCGACGAGGCCCGCATGCGCATCGAGCAGCTCGTCGACTGCGAGTTCTCGTTCGCCCGGCGCCGCGGGTCCGACGGCGGCCAGTATGTGATCGAGGCGTCGACGTTGCCGTGGCGTCTCGGAGAGGTGATCGATGTCGATCTTCGCTGAACTCGCCGAGCACGCGTCGCTGCCGTTCGAGCTGGGCCGCATGCTGCCCCTCGGCGCCTACTGCGACCCGGCCGTGCTGGCCGCCGAGCACCGGGCGCTGTTCGCCGACGAGTGGATCTGCGTCGGCCGCACCGCCGACATCCCGGCCCGCGGCGACTACCTCACGGCCGAGATGCCGCTTGCCGGCGACACAACGGGCGGCGACACGGCCGGGCACCGGTCGGTCATCGTGCTGCGCGGCGACGACGGCGAGGTGGCGGCGTTCGACAACGTGTGCATCCACCGCGGCGCGCAGCTGCTGGACGGGTGCGGCACCACGGCGCGCATCACCTGCCCGTACCACGCGTGGGCGTTCCGACTCGACGGCGGGTTGATCGGCGGGCCGTACATGCAGCGCACCGAGGGCTTCACCCCGGGCGAGCACCGACTGGTGGGGCTGCCCGTCGAGGTGTGGGAGGGGTTCGTCTTCATCAGCCAGGCTGCCGATCCTGCGCCGCTGGCACCCCGCCTGACGGGCCTCACCGAGGCGCTGGCGCCATACCGACTGGCGGGGTACGTGCCGGTGCACCAGCAGGTGGACGTGTGGGCGACGAACTGGAAGCTGCTCGTCGAGAACTTCATGGACGCCTACCACGTGTTCAAGGTGCACCAGGGCACGTTCGCCGCCAACGGCGACAACACCCTCGACACGACGCTGTACCCGGGCACCGAGGCGTGGGCACATCACGTGGTGGTGCACGACAAGGGCGACGACATCGCCCACCCCGACAACACCACGCTGCAGGGCCCGTGGCGCAAGGCGATCGTGCTGGGCGCGGTGTTCCCCACGCACGTCATGCAGGTGCAGCCCGACTGGCTGTGGTACCTGCAGATCTCGCCGCTCGGCACCGACCGGTGCCGCATCCGCTGGGACGTGTCGGTGGCACCCGAGATGTTGGCGGCGCAGACCGATCCCGACGCGTACGTGGCCGAGTTGCTGGCGCTGCTGAACGCAGTGAACGCCGAGGACCAACCCATCGTGGAGGGTGTGCGCCGCAACGTCGAACGGCCGCAGTTCCCACGCGGCCCGCTGTCGTACCTCGAGCGCAACGTGCACGACTTCGACGCCTACGTGGCGCGCCGCCTCACGTCCGGCTGAGGCGTGCCGTGATGCGGTTCGGCTTGCGGAACACGAGGCCGCGGGGCGGGTCGCTCGCCTCGGCCACGTAGTCGATGTCGGTGAAGCGCTGCAGCAGACCGTGCACCAACAGGCGGGTCTCGAGCCGGGCGAGGTGTGCCCCGAGGCAGACGTGTGGTCCGGCCGCGAAGGTGAGGTGCTGGCGGAGCGAGTCGCGGCCGGGGTGGAAGCGGTCGGGCTCGGCGAAGGTGGCCGGATCGCGGTTGGCGCCGGCGAGCGAGATGGTGACCGGATCGCCCGCCGGGATGACCACGCCGCCGATCGACACGTCGCGCGTGGCGTAGCGGTCGACCACGGCCGCTGCGGGTTCGAGGCGCAGCGACTCCTCGATGCACGGGTCGAGCAGCTCGGGTTCGGCCCGCACCGCGGCCAGCATCCCCGGTTCGGTCAGCAGGTGGTGCAGCAGGTTGGCGATCATCCCCTCGGTGGTCTCGATACCGCCGAACAGCAGCACCGCTGCGTTGGCCGCCACCTCCGTGTCGTTCAGGGCGGTTTCGTTCAGTGTGATGGCGTCGCCCATCACCTCGGCCAGCAGCGTGCGGGCGTCGGGCCGGGTGCCGGCGGTGTGGATGGCGGCGGCAAGGCTGACGTACGCCGCTCGCCCCGAGTCGGGCAGCGGGTTGCCCTTGGTGATCTCGGTGACCGCCTGCACGATGTCGGCGTACCAGGCGAGGATCGTGGCCTCGGCCGCCGTGTCGAGGCCGAGTGCCAGCATCATCGTGCGGGTCGCCAGCGGTGCGGCGAGGGCGGTGCGCAGCTCCACCGTCCCGGTGCTCGAAGCGGTCTGCTCCGCCCGGTCGAGCAGATCACCCACGAAGCCCGACACCGCGTCGGTGAACCCGGCATCGATCTTGCTGAACCGGAACGGCCCGACGAACGGCGTGCGGTGCCGGGTGTGCTCGGGGCCGTCGAGCGACAGCATGCTCGGCCCCACCACCTGTCCGGTGGAGAACCGCGGATCGTCGACCGTGAGCCCCTCGAAGTCCTGCATCGCCGCCAGCGCCAGAGCGCGGCTGGTGATCATCCACATCCCGAGCGCCGGCACCCAGGCCACCGGATGGGCCTCGCGCAGGCGGGCGAGCGTGGGGTGGGGATCGCGCTCGAGGTCGTCGAGCGTCACCCAGTCGGCACTCGGGGTTCGATCACCTGCCATCTCCCCGACCGTAGCGGGCACAGCCGAGGCCCCGCCGCCCGGTGTGCACCGGCGGGGAAGCGGCGTTAGCGTCGGCTCCGTGATGACCTGGAACGACGTGATCCGCCTGGCCGATCAGGGCAACGCCACCCCGCCTCGACGGGTGGAGCGCACCGACGAGGAATGGCGGGCCCAGCTCGACCCTGCGGCCTATCAGGTCACCCGCCATGCGGGCACCGAGCGGCCGTTCAGCAGCGAGATGTGCAGCCTGTTCGGCCCCGGCCGCTACGAGTGCGTGTGCTGCGGCACGCTGCTGTTCGACGCCGCCGAGAAGTTCGAGTCGGGCACCGGCTGGCCGTCGTTCACCACACCGGTGGCCGTCGAGGTGATCGCCTATCACGTCGACCGCAGCTACGGCATGGTGCGTGTCGAGACCACGTGCAACGTGTGCGACGCCCACCTCGGCCACGTGTTCCCCGACGGTCCGCCGCCCACCGGCCTGCGCTACTGCATGAACGCGGTGGCGCTGCGCAAGATCGCCGACCACGACTGACCGAGTCGGCGCAGTGCCCTTCGGCTCTGGACAGCCGGTCACCCGTTGGCGATGATCGGTGCTCTCAGGAGGAGCCGTCGGATGAAACCAGGCAGGGTGGTCGCACTCGTCGCCGGCTGCGTACTCGCAGCGGTCGGTATCGCATTGTTCATCGGGGCCGGGGCACTCACCTGGGCCTACACCACCCAGCGCGACGACGATGGCTACTTCACCTCGCGCCGAGTGCTTGTGGAAACTCCCACGCCTGCGGTGCACTCCGAGCGGGTCGATCTCGGCAGCGACGAGCGGCCCGACCAGTGGCCCTTCGGCAAGGGCGACCTGGCAACGGTGAAGCTCGAAGCCCGTGCTGAGGCAGGCGACGAGGTGTTCATCGGCATCGGCCACACACGAGATGTCGACGCCTACCTCGACGGCATCGCCCACGACGAGGTGACGAGCATCCGATGGGGTCGTGGCGATCGCGATGTCCGCTACCGCAGGGTCGACGGCGCATCGGTCGCACCGGCACCCACCGATCAGACGTTCTGGGCCGCAACCGCCAGCGGCAGCGGAGTGCAGACCCTGCGGTGGGACGTGGAGGGCGGCACCTGGTCGATCGTGGTGATGCATCCCGACGGCACCCCCGAGGTGCGCGCCGAGGTATCGGTGGGCGTGAAGATCGACGCGCTGATCGGCGTGCTGATCGCGATGTGGATCGCCGCCGTGCTCACGCTGGGCGGCGCCACCGCGCTCATCGCCTGGGGCGCCCGCGGCTCGGCAGCACCGGTCGTCAGCCCCGTCGCGGGCACCGGTACCGCAGCTGCCGTTGGTGCGCAGGGCCGCTCGCCGGTCCGCCTCACCGGCACTCTCGACGAACCGCTCAGCCGTGGCCTGTGGTTGGTGAAGTGGTTCCTCGCCATCCCGCACTTCATCGTGCTCGGGTTCCTCTGGGTGGCGCTGACCGTCACCACCGTCGTGGCCGGCATCGTCATCCTGTTCACCCGCCGCTATCCGCGATCGCTGTTCGACTTCAACGTGGGCGTGCTGCGGTGGTCGTGGCGGGTCGCCTTCTACGCCACCTCGGGTATCGGCACCGACCGCTACCCGCCGTTCACCCTCGCAGCGGTCGACTATCCGGCAACACTCGAGATCGACTACCCCGAGCAGTTGAACCGCTGGCTGGTGCTGGTGAAGTCGTGGCTGTTGGCCATCCCGCACTACATCGTGCTGGGCGCCTTCGCTGGTACCGGCTGGTTCGCCAGCAAGGGCGACGACGTCTCGGCGATGGGCTTCGGTCTCATCGGCTTCCTGTCGCTCGTGGCGGGCGTGATCCTGCTGTTCACCGCGCGCTACCCGCGGTCGCTGTTCGACTTCATCATGGGCATGAACCGCTGGGTCGTCCGGGTGGTGGCCTACGCCGCGCTGATGACCGACCGGTACCCACCGTTCCGGTTCGACGGCGGCAGCACCGAACCGGTCGCATCGCTGCCCCCTCCCACGGTCGACACCTGACAGTCCGGTCATCCGAACCCGGCAGAGCGCGAGGATTGCGGCGTGAACACCGTCGCCGCACCGAACGCCTCCACCGAGTTGCTGCAGCACCTCATCCGACTCGAATGCGTGAACGACGGACGACCCGGGTCGGGTGACGAGACCCGCGCCGCCGAGATGTTGCGCGCCGTGGTCGATCTGCCTGGTGTCGACCTGCAGCTGTTCGGGCCGCTCGCCAACCGACAGTCGTTGGTGGCCCGCCTGCCGGGCACCGATCCGACGGCGCCCACGCTGCTGCTGCTCGGCCACACCGATGTGGTGCCAGCGGTGCTCGACGACTGGCAACACGACCCGTTCGGCGGCGAGTTGATCGACGGCTGGGTGTGGGGACGCGGCGCCATCGACATGCTGTGCGTCACCGCGTCGATGGCCGTGGCCTTCGCCGACCTCGCGCGCCGCCGGGTGGCTCTGCCGGGCACGGTGGTGTTCGCCGCCGTCGCCGACGAAGAGGCAGGCGGCACGGCAGGTGCCGGTTGGCTGCTCGACAACCACCGCCCGCACGTGATGGCCGACTACGTGCTCACCGAGTGCGGCGGCACCCCCATGCACACCCCGACCGGGATGAAGCTCCCGGTGCTGGTGGCCGAGAAGGGTGCGGCCTGGACTCGGCTCGTGGTGCACGGTCGCGCCGCGCACGGTTCGACCCCGTTGATGGGCGACAACGCGCTGGTGAAGGCGAGCGAGATCGTCCGCCGGATCGCCGCCTACCGGCCGCTCGCCCACATCCACGACACGTGGCGTGGCTACGTGGCTGCGATGGAGTTCGAGGCCGACCTGGCCCGGGTGCTGCTCGACCCGGCCGCCATCGCCGACTGGGCGGCACATCACCCCGACCGCGGTTTCGCGGCCGACTGCCATGCGTGCACGCACATCACCCTGTCGCCCAACGTGCTGCGGGCCGAGGGCAAGACCAACACCATCCCGGCGAGCGTCGAGATGGAGGTCGACATCCGCACCCTGCCCGGACAGACGAACGACGACGTGCTGAACCTGCTGCACGAGTTGATCGGTGACGACCTGCTCGGCAGCGTCGACATCGAGTTCATGCACGAGGAGTGGCACGCCACGGCATCGCCGATCGACTCGCCGCTGTGGCGCTCGATCGAGCGGGTGTCGGCGGGGGTGTATCCCGAGGCACGATGCGTTCCCGCCATCACCCCGGGCGGTACCGACGCCCGCTTCTACCGCAACGCGGGTGCTACCTCGTATGGCTACGGCCTGTTCTCGCGTGAGTTGTCGTACGACGACTACGTGGCCATGTTCCACGCAGCGAACGAGCGGTGCGACGTGCACTCACTGGCGCTGATGGAACAGCTCTGGGGCGACATCGCCGTCGACCTGCTTTCGTAGATCGACCATCCGCTCGATGTCTTGCGGACCGTTCCGAACTCGGCGGGGCGGCCTGCTGCGGGTATCAGTCGATGGCGGCCATCATCGCCAGGTGCTCGGCGGTGCGGAACGTCTCGCGCTCTTGCAGGTGAGCGAGCGACAGTGCGGCGGGGTCGACATCGGCGAGACGATCGGGTGCGAGTTCGCCAACATGACGGTAGCCGCCGTGGTCGAACAGTCGGCGGGCTGCCACCGTCGCGCCGCTGGGGTCGGCCACCCTGCCCGAGCCGCGGTATCCGTAGCCCTCCACCAGGTTGGCGGTGATGACCGAGGTGAAGCCCATCCGCCACAGCGCCTTGTCGGATGCCCGGTCGAGCACCTCGGGAGCCACGCCCAGCAGCCAGCTCTCCTGCTGGCGGATCCACGGCTTCACGCACGAATTGGTCAGCACGTAGCGGTGATGATCGGTGTGGTTCACCGCACCGCCGTGCAGCAGACGACCGTCGAACACGAGGATCGTGCCGGCCGGGGCCTCGAGGTTGATCGGTCTCGGGATGGGCCCGAACAGTTCGCCGTCGGTGCCGTTGGGGCGATGCGTGCCGGGCACCAACAGGGTGCCACCGTTGCGCTCGTCGACGTCTTGCAGCACGTACATCACGTTCACCAGCACGGGTGCCTCCACCGGGTGGAAGGGCGCCACGAACGTCTGATCCATGTGCATCGGCTGCGGATGGCAGCGCGGGTACGAGATGTTGGCGAGCAGTGAGAAATGGTTCCAGCCATGGCCGAGGGCCTCGTCGAGCAGTCGCTCGATCACCGGACCCGCCTGCACCGAGGTGGGGTCGTGGTCGATCAGGCCGAGGAACATCGCCCCTTTGTTCACCAACGACCACACGTGCTGCTGCGATGCCGACACATAGCCGATGCCCAGTTCGCGCTCGGCCGCCGCCTGCTCGGCAACCCGGGTGCGGATGCTCGCGCACTGCTCGGCCGACAAGCCGTCCTCGATGAGGCAGAAGCCCCACTCGTACAGGTCGCGGCGCAGGGTGGGCAGGTCCTTGGTGGGTACGGGCAGATCGATGTCGCGCCAGTACTCGTGCTTCCGGGCGACCGTGGTGTCGTAGTACCGACCGACACCCCACTCGAGTTCGGCCGAGTCCTTCGGCGGCATGAGCCAGGTGTTGTGGCGGAACAGCGACGAGTACGGCTCGCCGCTGCGCAGGAACGAGCGGTACGGCGTGAACGCATCCACCGACGCCGCCTCCACTGCTTCGGGCGTGAACTCCTCGGGTACCACTGCGTTCCCTTCCGGCGGCTCCCCTGCCGACTCTCCGCCGGCAACGGTAGCGATGGCGAACTCAGCCGGAGGCAACTGCCCGAGCGATGAGACCCTCGAGCACATCGAGGTCGACGGCATCGAGTCGCTTGACGTACACGCAGCCCTTGCCGGCGGTGACGGCGCCCAGCGAGGCGAGCACAGACGCGCTGTCGTCGTACTCGCTGTACACGCCGTAGATCACCAGCGCGGCCTTTCGAGGCGAGAAGCCGACCACGAATGTGTCGCCTTCGTGGCCGCTGGCGTAGCGGTAGTGGCGGAATCCGAACCCGATCATCGACGGACCCCACATCACCGGTGGTTCACCGCTCAGCCGGTGCATCAGGTCGCACACCCGGCGGGCATCGGCCCGGCGCCGGTCGTCGGGCACCGCAGCAAGGAACGAGTCGACATCGGCTCCGGTCGGTCCGGTCTTGTTCGTCGCCATGCGGATGATGGTAGGACCTGCAACTCCGGCGCCGGACCCGAACCGGCTCCGCCGACAGGAACGGCACCCCCGGGACGAGCGCCATACCCAACGGTCAGGGCGGTCAGGGCGGTCAGGTGCCGCAGTAGCCTGCGCCACATGCCCGCACTCGAACCCCGCTCGTTCGACTGGCTGGCCACCGCGCCCGTGCGCATCGAGGTCAGTCGCGAGATGTCCGTCAGCGCAGCGGCCGCCTTCGCCGTCGTCGCCGATCACGAGCGGTGGCCCGACTGGTTCTCGCAGCTGAAGCGGGTGGAGGTAACCGGGGCGCCCACCGGCGTGGGCGGCCAACGGCGGGTCACCCTCGCCGGCGTGGTGGTCGACGAGGTGTTCATCGCCTGGGATCCCGACCGCCTGTTCGCGTTCACCGTCACCAACGCCACGCGGCCGATGACCAAGGCGATGGTCGAGGCGGTGCAGGTGGAGCCGCTCGGCGACGACCGCTGCCGGGTCACCTACACCCAGGCGCTCGAGCCGTACGGCTGGATGAAGCCGATGGTGCCGGTGATGCGGCGGGCGATGCGGTCGATGCTCGCCAAGGCGCTCAGCGGTCTCGAGCAGGCTGCGCGCCGATGACATCGCCCAGCAGATCGGCGATGTCGGCGAAGGCACCGACCGCCCGGGCCTGAGCCGTCGCCGAGGTGAGGGCGCCGGCGTGCTCTCCCGTCGACCCGCGGTCGATCTCGTCGAGTTGCTCGAGCGCCCAGTCGCACCACCGCACGTACGACACGATGAGGTCGGTGACGAACCGGCCGCTCATCGCTGCGAACAGGGCGCGCCCCTGGTACAGCCCGACACCGTCGCGGTACTCCGACGCGATGGCGTGCAGACCGATGGCCCTGGCCATGGCCTGTTCGCGGAACGTGACGATGGTGGCACGGAGGTGCTCGGGGTCGCCCTGGTCGGCGAACACCACCCGCAGGGCGGGTTCGGCATCCACCTGGGGGAAGCCGGTGGGCGTGGCCAGCCAGGCGCGCAGCTCGGCTCGACCTGCGTCGGTGATGGCGTAGATCGACACCATCCGCCGGCCACGAACCTCGTCGGTGCTCATGACCAGACCGTCGGCCTCGAGTCGCTTCGGTTCGGCGTAGATGGCCGCTTCGCTGCGGCTCATCACCTGGCCGAGCGAGCGGGTGTAGCCCTGCACGAGGTCGTAGGCGTTCATCGGCCGCAGCGCGAGCAGGCCGAGCACCGAGTACGAGAGTGTGGTGCGTGCTGCCATAGCGGCCTCCTGGGCGGGCGCCGGAAATCTTCCGACAACTGGTTGACAACTACTCTAGTCTGGAGTACTGTCTACTCCAATATGGAGTACTCACCCGAGCCTACTCCCCGAACCACGAGGAGAACCACCGTGACCACGAACCCGATGCCGTCCGAGCAGCTGCGTCCCGGCGCCGAAGCCATCACCGCCCTCATCGCAGGCATGACGCCCGATCAGCTCGACAACCCCACGCCCTGCAGCGACTGGTCGGTGCGCGACCTGCTGAACCACGTGGTGGGTGGTGCACACATGTTCGGTGCCGCCTTCAGCGGCCAACTGCCGGCCGGCGGCCACGACGGCCCGGTCGACCTGCTGGGCGACAGCCCGGCCGCCGCCTGGCAGGGCGCGGTCGACGCCTTCATCGCCGGTGTCAACTCGCCCGGCGCGCTCGAGAACATCGTGCCCATGCCGTGGGGTCCCACCCCCGGCACCGTGATGTATGAACTGCTGAAGTTCGACGTGCTGGTGCATGCATGGGACCTGGCCCGGGCGACCGGCCAGTCGTTCGACCCCTCGGCCGAGTGGGTCGACGGCACCATCGAGGTGGCTCGGCAGCTCATCTCGCCCGACCTGCGGGCCAGCGGCGCCTTCGCTCCCGAGGTCACCCCGCCCGCCGGGGCCAGCCCGATCGAGCGTCTGGCTGCCTTCACCGGCCGCAGCGTCTGAGCCGCCATCATTGGAGTGAATTCGCCGTCCACTGACCGGCAATACTGTCGATCGTGGCGGAGCTGGTGGGCAGGGATAGAGAGGTCGCGGCGGTGCGCCAGGCGCTCACCCGGGCGGGTGGCGCACCGCAGGGCCTGGTGTGGATCACCGGCGAGGCGGGCATCGGCAAGTCGGCGCTCGCCGCCGGCATCGCCGAGTCGATCGACCCGTTCGAGGTGTTCCACGGGGTGGCCGACCAGGTGGGGCTGCGCCCCTTCGGCGCCATCGTCGATGCGTTCGGCCCCGGTGTGCTGCCGCAGATGCAGGCCGCTCTCGGCGCCATTGTGCAGGTGCCTGTTGCCGTGCAGGTGAGCGATGGGGTGCTCACCGTCCTCGGCGACCGTGCCTCGCAGGCGGCGAAGGTCGGCCGACCCCTCGTGGTGGTGCTCGACGATCTCCATCGCGCCGACGAGCAGACCCTCGATGCGATCGAACTGGTTGCGGGCGCGTTGCGCGACGAGTCGGTCGTGTTGCTGGCGACCGCTCGCCCGACAGCGACCGGCTCGCGCCTGTTCGCCGCGGTCAACTCGACCTCGGCGGCGATGCACCTGGAGCTCGGGCAACTCGACCGAGCCACCATCGCCACCCTGGTCGGCAACGCGAGTTCGTCCGGCACCACCGACCAGTCGGTCAGCGCTGCCGTCGCCGCGGCCCACGGCAACCCGATGCTCGCCCTCGCCGTCGCCGCTTCGGCGGTGACCCACGCCTCGGGCGCCCCACACCAGTCCGGAGATCCAGGGGTGCCAGGCCTGGCCACCTTCGTCCGCCGCGCACTGGCCGAGCTCGGCGACGTCGATGCCGAGGTGGCCCAAGCGATCGCCGTCATCGGCGCCCCGGTCGTGTTCGACGAGGTGGCTGCCGTATCGGCCATCGATCCCGACGCGGTGGCGCGAGCGATCGACCGCGCCGTGGTGGCCGGCCTGGCGCTCGTCGACGGCACCCTGGTCCAACCACGGCACGACCTCGTCGCCGACGAAGTGGTGGGCACGCTCTCCCCCGCCCGGCGCAGCCTGCTGCACCGTCGAGCCGCCGACCACCTCCGTGCGGTCGGCGGGCCGGCCCACCGCATGGTGGGTCACGCACTCGACAGCGGCACGTCCGATCTCGAGTGGGTGATCGAGGCGATCGAAGGGGTGGCGGTGTCCGAGCCGGCGTCGGCCCTGATGATGGTCGATGCCGTGAAACCGCGGGTCGCCAACGCTGCGCTGTTGCGCCGACTCGACGTGGTGCGCGCCCTCGGACTCGCCATGACCGGTCGCATCACCGATGCAACATCGCTGGCGTCGACACTGCTCGACGTGACCATCAAGCCAGAACTGCGAGCGAAGCTCCTCTTCTACATGGGGGTCGTCTCCATGATGGAACGCAGGCCGGGCGAGGGGGCCGAGCGAATGACCGCGGTGCTCGAGATGACGGGCGATCCGGTGTTTCGGGCACGTGCCCGCTATGGCGCTGCCGTCGCATCGATCATGGCGCACAACTTTGCCGAGGCTGTCCGTCTGGCGGCGGAAGCGCTGCGTGAGGCCGAGGCCGGCAAGGATCCGGCCGCGCTCGCCGCAGCGCTCGAGGTGTCGGTGATCGTCAGCGCGTGCAGCAGCGACGTCGACGGATTGCGAGTCCATCGACGCCGCCTCAGCTCCATCCTCACTGTGCCGGGAGTGGAACCGGCACATGTGTTCCAGCCCTGGCTGGTTGCTGCCGTCACTGATCTCGACCTCGGTGACACCGTCGCTGCCGCCACCGCTGCGGCCGACGGCCGGGCGAACGCCGACCGAAGCGGCACCATCTGGGCGATCTCCGGCTACGACGCGGTGTCGGCAACAGCCGCATGGGCCGACGGTGGGTTCAGCGACAGCATCGCCATCGCTCGTGGTGCCGTCGAAGGCGCGGCGGTGATCGATCCGTTCTCCGTCGGTTCGTGGGCCTGGGGCGTGATCGCCCTGGCTGCGCACGAGTTGGGCGATCACGGCCTGGCGCTCAGCGCCGTACAACAGGGTGAACTGCTGATGGCGAACCCCGGGTCGGCGCTCGGCCTCGAGCGATGGGCGCTGGCGGCCTCACGGGTGTACACGCGACTCGGCCGCCTCGACGACGCCCGGCAAGTGCTCGACAACTGGTGGATGGTGCTCGGGTTCGCACCCAGTCACCTCGCCCAGGCGCAGTTGGCGGGCGACCTCGCGGCGCTGGCCGTGATGATGGGCGACCATGCGCGAGCCGTGGAGGTGGCCACCACGATGCAGCGCTTCGCCGGCTCACCCATCCCACTGCTGGCTGCACTGTCGGCCGAGGCGACCTGCTGGGCCCAGCCCGACGCCACCACGCTGCTGGCGGCAGCCGATGCCTGGTCGGTTGCACCGAAGGGGCTGGCATTGGCGGGCCTGGGCCGACTGTCGCGCCTGGAGGTCGACGAGCGGTCGAGCCGTCTCGTGCAGCAACGGCACGCACTCCTGCGCGGCCAACTCGGCCTCGACGAGGCAGCCCTGCAGGCCACCGAATCGAAACCGGCATCGGTGCCCGACACCACCTCCACAGGCCGCACCAGCGTGTCGGGCCTGGGCGCACTCACTCGGTCGGAACACGAGGTGGCCCGACTGGTGGCCGAGGGCTGGTCGAACCGCGAGATCGCCGATCGTCTGGTGGTGAGCCGCCGCACCGTGGAGAGCCACATGGGCGCCATCTACCGCAAGCTCGCGGTCACCACCCGGGTGCAGGTGGCCAACACCGTGCTCGGCCTGGCCGGCTGACGGCCGCCGGCCCCCTCGGCTCGCCACGCTTCAGATCGCCTCGGGCGGGTCCGCGGCCGTCTCAACCGAAGGGGCGTCGGCCCAGAACACGGCATCGGCCAGCCAGGTGCCGTCCCACGCAGCAGAGTGGGTCAGGACGGTCTGCACCGCCAGCAGGTCGACGCCCGGGCACGCCGTGCAGCGGCGCACGTGGTCGAGATCGTCGAGCCGCTGGACGCCGGCCAGCAGGGCCGATCGCACATCGGTGCACCGGAGGTCGCCCGCCAACCAGGGCAGTGCACCCACCAGGTGGCGGTGCGCCGACATGAGCAGCGCCCGCGATCGTTCGGGATCGAGGTCGATCCGCTGACCGATCTCATCAGGCGCGATACCGGAGCGGTGCCGCAGTTCGGTGACGGCGCGTTCGCCCTCGCCGAGGCCGGCTACTGCCTCGGCGATGGCACGTCGGCGGTAGAGGTCGCCGAGTTCAGCGGTGGTCGGGCCCCGTTCCATGGGGTCACTGTGCGTCAGGCCCAGGCGGCGCGCATCCGTGCGCGCACGGATATCAGCCGATCTTGTTCGACTTTCCGTTATCTACGACGAAAACTCGAACAAGATCGCTGCGATCGTCGGGCCGCTGGCTTCAGTAGGGTCGGCGCCATGACGACGGCCGACGACATCCCGGTGGCGCACACCCCTCCCGGTGGCTACGGCACGTCGTTCCCACCGCTGGTGCTGGCGGGCTGCACCGAGCCGCTGGTGGCCGGCGCGCCCGACCTGCGCGGCATCTGGCGCACGGTCAGTGCCACCCGCGGTGGCGAGCCGGTGCCGGCCGACGACCGGTTGATGTCGTACACCGAGCGGATCGAACAGTGCGGCAACCGCATCGTCGACTGCGGTGGTGGCACCATCGCCGACGCACGCGCCGACGGCACCGAGGAACACGGCGTGCACGACGTGTCGGTGTTCGACTACACGACCCCCATCCACGTGGTCGCCAGTTACGAAGACGGAGCGTTCGTGCTGCGGCCGGTGGGCCTGCCCGGTATCGAGGTACGGCGAGCACTCGATGCCGATGGCCACATGGTGTGGACCCGGCCCGACATGGGCGGCATCCGCGTCGTACTCGAACGGGTCAGCGACCCGGTGTAGCACCGCCTGCGTCGTACCAGTCCCTCAGGCGACGCAGCAGCACACCGAACACGCCCGAGTCGACGGCCGCTTTCAGGGAGCCCTCGCTGAAGCGGTCCGAGCGCACGACCACGGTCATCATCCGCACGATGTCGTCGATCGGCGCCGACTCGAGCCCCTCACCGTTCGGGTAACGCGACTCGTCGTACCAGTCCATCCAGTCGAACGGCGCCACTGCCTTCACGTCGTACAGCGCGACGACCACCCGACCGAGTTCGACGCTGTACTCGACCCACGGGACGTGGATGAGGTGCTCATTGTCGGGCGACGGCTCACCGCCGCGCCAGGTGCTCTCGAGGCCGGTGGCGCCGAGGTCGTCGACGGCGCCCCACAGCGTCTTCCACGCCGCCGCCGGCACTTCCCGCAAACCCGCCACCAGGTCGACATCGTCCGAGTCCGCCATGGTCCACCATCCTCCACCGTTGGGCACGTCCGTCGTGGCCGTAGGAGAGAACGGATCGACGTCTCCGCAACGTGATCCCGCCACTGTCGGCGGCGGCGGTCGCCGACCTCCGCGTCAGTCGACGGTCCAGGTGAGGGGGTGGGCCTCGGTGCGCCGGGCGCTGGGGTCGCGGCGCTTCATCACCGGCAGCAGCAGCTCGGCGAGTTCCGGGCACTCGCGCAGATCGGTGAGCAGTTCGACCAGTCCGGCTACCAACGACTCGAGATGGGAGGCGTGCCCCACGAGCCGCAGGTTCTGGAAGGCGACGGTGACGACGTCGCTGCGCTCATCGACGTCGGCGATCCACGCCACGTCTCCCCGGTCGACCTGCAGGGTGAACGTTGACCGGTTGATGGCCTGCGGACCGCGATGCGGCGAATCGGCGGCCAGACCACGGCTCACAGCCACACCCCCGATCGGTGCGGCACGGCGGTCCGGGCGATCACATCGTCGATCAACTGTCGTCCTCCTCGTCGGCCTGACAGCCCCCAACGGACGGCCCCGAAGCAGGTGTGACGCCGGAGCCGACGGGACCAGGCCGAAGGTTGTGAATCGGGTGAGAAAGGCGCCACGTGACCGACACCGGTACACCGACGTTGGTAGACCCGGCAGCAACTGATTCGTTCCCGAAGGAGGGCATGCGATGCACCACGGAGATTGGGGTCGCGACGGCGGGTTCCACTGGCTCGGCCTGGTCTGGATGATCGTCACGCTGCTGGCAGCCGGTGGCCTGGTGTGGTTCGGTGCCACCCTGTTGCGCCGCACCCGGCACCTCGACTCGCCCTCGGCCCCCGCAGCGCCGCCTGCACCGCCGGCACCCGCCCGACCCAGCGCACGCGACATCCTCGACGAGCGCCTCGCCCGTGGCGAGATCGACGTCGACGACTACCACCAGCGCATCGCTGCGCTCGCCGGCCCCGACGCCACCGGCCCCGCCACCAACGACACGCCGACCGACAGCTGACCGCTGCGGGCCCGCCTAGGGCTCGAGTCGACCCAACCAGCCGGCGTTCACCTCGCGCAGCCGTTGCCACACCGCCGGGGCCTGCGACATCGGCGGCCCCAGCGGATGTGCGGCGAGGGCGCGCATGGCGGCCCCGTGGTCGCCGTTCACCGCTGCCTCCACCGTCAGCAGTTCGACATCCTTCATGGTGCGCACCAGCGCGTCGATGTCGGGCCGCAGCGCCGGCACGGGCAGCGTGGTGATGCCGTCGGTGCCCACCCGCGCCGACACCTCCACCACCACATCGTCGGGTAGGCCGGGGATGGCGCCCCGGTTGGGTGCGTTCACCACGTGCTCAGTTCCTGCTCCGCTCACGAGGTCGGCCATCAGCGCGGCCGCCGCCTCCGAGTAGTAGGCGCCACCACGTTTGGCCAGTTCGGGCGGCTTGGTGTCGAGGTGGGGGTCGGCGTACATCGCCATCAACCGCTCCTCGATCGCCATCACCTCCGAGGCACGGGTGGCGGCGCTGTTCTGCCGGCGGAGCATCGCCTCGGTCTCGTAGTAGTAGAGCAGGTAGTAGTTGGGGATGGCGCCGAGCAGGTCGATCGACTCGGGCGTCCACCCGTGTTCACCCTCGGTGGAGGTGTGCTGGGCCGTCCGCTGACGCAGGCCGTGCAGGGTCTCGTCGGTGCGCTCGACACCGTCGACGAACACCCGGCGCACCCAGCTGAGGTGGTTCAGCCCCACATAGTCGAACGTCACGGTGGCCGGGTCGGCACCGAGGGATCGCGCCACCCGGGCCTTCACCGACCACGGCACGTTGCACAACCCGATGGTCGGCACCGACGTGTGACGGCACAGGGCTTCGGTGACCAGCCCGGCCGGGTTGGTGAAGTTCAGGAGGGTGGCACCGGGTGCCTCCTCGGCGATCTCGGCAGCGATCTCGAGGGCCACCGGGATGGTGCGCAGCGCGTTGGCGAACCCGCCCACCCCCACGGTCTCCTGGCCGATCAGGCCGAACTCGCGGCCGAGCTGCTCGTCGCGTTCACGGGCCGCCATGCCGCCCACGCGGATCTGGCTCACCACGAACCGACTGCCGCTGATACCGACTCGGCGGTCGGTGCCCCAGCGCACGGTCACACCGCGGCCATCACGGATGCTCATCCGTTCCGCCAACGGGCCGAGCACGACCAGACGCGACTCGTCGACATCGACGAGATGGATCTCGGTCAACCCCAACGCCTCACCGCGGGCCAGCAGACCCTCGACCAATTCGGGTGTGTAGGTGGAGCCGCCACCGATCACGCACACCTTCATCGCGCACCCGCTCTCATCGGTCGACCACCTCGAACTCCCGTCGCTTCGCTCTCCGCGCACAGCCTCGCAGTCGTGCGACCCAACGCCGAGCACTGGGGAGTGTTTGGTTCGCCACACTTATGCACACTCTGTATAGTTCATGCGATGAACGAACAGCAGGACAAGCAGAACTGGTTCCGCCGACACCGCACGGGCCTGATCGTGGGGGCGGTTGCGCTCCTCGTCATCGCGATCGGACTGGTGGGCGTGTTGCCGAAACTTGTGAACACCAAGGTGAAAGACGACCTCTACGACGGTCGGTTGGTGGCCGCCGACTACTGGACATCCACCCCGGAGATCCTGTCGTCAGGCCTCGGGTTCGACGGCGTGATCGGGCTGCCCGCACTCGACGAGGAGAGCGTCAGAGCCGCCGGTGGCGCGTGGGCCTCGGAACTCGACTGCGGCTCCACCACGCCCGATGAGAAGAACCGCACCAGCGCCGTGGCGAGTGACGGACTCGAGGCCGGATACGTCGTCGAGGAGGGCGATGTCGTCGAGTACGGCGACGGCCTGCCGGTGGTGTTCAGTTGGCCGGTCCGCACCGACACCATCCACCCCAGCCAGTTCCGCTTCACGCTCAACACCGGTGAGGTGGTGGTACCGACCGCGGCGGGCGACATGCCGAACTGGGAGCGCAACGAGCGCAACGTCGTGGTGGTGTTCGGCGACTTCGGCAACCGGATCGCACCGGGCGAACCGGGAGCCGAGTTCCCGGTTCGGCTCGACATCGTCGAGGGCACCCGGCCGCTCGTCCTCGTCGGGCCGGGAGGCGACGAATCGGCCGTGGGCCTGTCGAACTCGATGGACAACACCGGCTACGGGATCGGCCCCACGTTGGTGGGCGCGAAGCTCAACCGCGTCGACCCGACACCGCTGGGCGAAGGCGGCGTGTTCGGCCTCGAGAACGACCTGACCCCCAACGACGAACGAGCCCTCTACGGCGACCAGGCGGCGTTCAGGCTGCGCATGCTCACCACCGGCGGGTTCAAGCCCGACGGCGTCCGGGGGGTGCACCCCGACCAGTTCGAGCGGTACTTCCGCCTGCACGCCAAAGGGGCCGACGGCACCACCGTCATCCTCGACAAGGTGGGTGTCGACTACCAGGTGGCCGGCGGCACGTTGCGCATCCTCGGCCTGTCCGACCTCGGCCAGCAGCAGGAGAGCTACGACGACTGCTACGCCGAGGACGGCGACAACTACATCGACGTCATCCTCGCCGGCGACGAGGCGGCGGCCCGACACGTCACGACGCTCGAGATGCCCGGCATCGCCGGTGGCTACGAGCCGCTCTACAACCCGGGGGGCCCCGGGCCGACACCGTTCCCCGGGGTCGACTACACCGAGCCGTCACCGCCCATCATGCAGCCCGTCACCATCGCGCTCGACTACCCGATGCGCGTCGACCGCTGACCGCTCCATGCGAGCCCGAACGATGTGGTTTGGGCGGCGTCAGGCATTCGACGGTGGATAGGCCGCCAGCGAGGCCACGAGGTCGTTGACGATCGACGTGGCCATCGCGACGTCGATCTCCTCGCGGTCCACGAGGTCGGTGAGGGCGAGGAACGCGTTCATCACCGTCCAGAGCATTGCCCGGGCACGGGTGGGGTCGACGCCGAGTGCGTCGGCCGCTGCCAGCCACCCGCCTTCCATCTGCCTGCGCATCCGGGCGCGGGCACGGTCGAGGTCGCGGGTCGAGGTATCGGCAAGGACGAGCCGGATGGCGCAGCGGTCCTCGATCGGGATGGACAACAGCACCGCGAACCGCTGCACAGCGGCGTCAGCGAGCCCGACGGGGCCGTTGCCGACCTCGATCCGATCGATGGCCTCGAGGAAGTGGACGACGCGATCCTCGAAGAAGGCCTCGTAGAACGCGCCGAGGTCTTCGAAGTGGTCGTAGATCAACCGGCGACTTGCGTTCGCCTCGGTGGCGACCGCCACCATCGTGAGCCCTGTGAGCCCCTCGCGGAGGAACACCCTCGACGCGGCATCGAGCAGTTGTCGCCGTCGGGCATCGGGACGCAGATACGGGCGTTTCCCAACAGCGTCAGGAAGCCGTTCGACCATCGCACATGTATACACGGTTCGGATTTCGCTGGTCGCGGCGGCGTCTCGACGGCAAAGAGCGAAGCGCCGTCGGCGGCGGCCTGCCTAGTGTCGACACCATGGCGACCGTTCCCGACGCGACCATCGGCGGCATGTGGCGGGGAGGACCGGCGTGAACCGGTCGGTGCAGATCGAGTTGCTCACCGGCCTGCACCACCTGGCACCGGTGCTCGCAGCCTGGCACCACGCCGAGTGGGGTCATCTGTACGCCGACGATGTGTGGAACCACGTCATCGCCGTGCGCGAGTTCGAGTCGATGGCCGAGCCCGGCTCGATCGACCGTACCTGGGTGGCCTTCGACGGCGACTCGCGTGAGGCCGACGCCGTACTCGGGTCGGTGTCGCTGCTGGCCACCGACGACCTGGCCGGCTTCGAGCACCTCACGCCATGGCTCGCCAGCATGTTCGTGGCCCCGGCCGCGCGTGGGCGAGGGGTGGCTGCGGCGCTGACCGATGCGCTCTTGCGCGGTGCGCATGCCGACGGGCACGAGGTGGTCCACCTGTTCACGTCGGGCCAGCAGGAGTTCTGGGCCGATCGGGGCTGGAGCGTGGTGGCCACGGTCGACACCGAGGGGCACCCGGCCACGGTGATGGCCCGCAGCACCCGCCCGCGCGCGGCTCGGCGGGCGGTGTGCACGCACTGGTGCAGCGACCCCGACCACGGCGGCGCGTACTCGCACCTGCGCCTGGGCGGCACACCGGCGCACCGCCAACGCCTCGCCGAGCAGATCCTGCCCGGCCTGTGGTTCGCCGGCGAGGCCACGTCGGCGGCGTACCCGGCCACCATGCACGGCGCCTGGTTCTCGGGCGAACGCGCCGCCGACCAGGTGCTGGCCGACCCGCTCCTGCAGCGCGTGGCGGTCGTGGGTGCCGGCCTCGCCGGGCTGGCAGCGGCACGGCGCATCGCCGCGGCCGGCCGCCAGGTGGTGGTGTTCGAGTCGAAGGCCGTCGCCGGTGGACGCATCGCCGCCGACCGCTCCACCGGTGTGGCACTACCGCTCGGGGGCGCCTGGCTGCACGGCAACGAAGGGCATCCGCTGCGCGACCTCGTCACCTCCGTGCCCGACGACTGGTCGCGGCCGGCCTACTTCGCCGCCGGAACCGGCCGACTCGACCGCCACCAGCACGACGCCGTCGCCGCTACCGAGCGGACCCTGTTCGCTGCGTTCGACGCGGCGGCGCCCGGCGTGAGCGTGGCCACCGTCCTCGACGCGACACTGGCCGCCTCCGACCTGCCGTCGCCCGTCCGCGACGCCGTGAGGCTGGCGGTCACCGCCGAGTGCGAGGGTCTCTTCGGTGCGCCGATGCACGACCTCGCCGCCAACGGTGGCTTCGAGGAGTACGAACTGCCGGGGGGCGACCACCTCGTCACCTCCGATCTCGGCGCGCTCGCCGAGCAACTCGCCGAGGGTGTCGACCTGCGCCGAGGCCACCGGGTGGGCACGCTGCGCTCCGACGGCGGGCGCTGGGTCGTCGACGGCGAGGTGGAGGTCGATGCAGTGATCGTGGCCGTACCCATCGGCCCGCTCGCCGCTGGCCGCATCACGTTCGAACCCGGTCTTCCCGCCGACGTGGTGGAGGCGACCGCATCGATCGGGGCCGGGCCGATCACCAAGGTGTTCGCACTCTTCGACGAGGTGTGGTGGCCGCCCGAACACCCGCTCCGCCTGGTCGGCACCGAGGCGATCGGCACCGCCATCGACGTGTCGGCCTCCACCGGGCGGCCGACCCTGATGTGCTTCGCCGTCGGCGACGCGGCCCGACGGATCGAGCACCTCACCGAGCACGAGTTGTGCCGCCTGGTCGACCGCGAGTTCGCCACCGTCGGCCTCACCACGTGGGACGCCGCCTCCATCTGAGACGGAGATCATCGGTCGAGCCTTCAGTAGCCGATTCCGTCGTTTTACTGATGTGCTCCGACGTGGGCCCGGTGATCATGAACACCAGCAGGCGGCCGGAACGGCTGGACGCCGGCTTCCCGACCGCTGGGTCGGTGAGTCATGAGACGTCGGATTCAGGAGGTTCGCAATGGCTGGGTCGAGATGGGTGCACGTAGGAGTGGCTGCGCTGTTGGCAGCCGCAACCTCCACGATCGCCGGGGTGATCCAACAGGTGGGAGCCAGCGGCGGCACCGTGTCGTCGTTCGTGCCGATCGCACCCTGCCGACTGGCCGACACCAGGCCCGAACCCGGCGTGAACGTCGGCACCCGCGCCACACCGCTCGGCGCGCAGGAAACCCACACCTTCACCGTGTGGGGCACCAACGGCAACTGCACCATCCCCACCACCGC
>JBIIDH010000184.1:0-4072 GCA_044238435.1 Ilumatobacteraceae bacterium
GCCGGGTAGAAGAACACGATCGACCACTGGCCGCGCAGGTCGGCGTCGGTGACCGGGATGAAGTGCCCGTTGCGGAAGGCGGTGGCCTCGAACGGCTTGACGGTGGTGTTGATGAGCGACATGGGGGGTCCTCCAGGGGTGGGTGGGTTTGTCGCCTATCGTTCTAACGGATTTGATAGACATCGCCAATCGGTTCTGCCCATGGCTCCGATAGACGAACAGCGCACTCCGGGCAGGCACGACCAAGGGCCCTGTCGACCCGGGGCGGGGCTGACTACCATCCGGCCAACGACGGGAGGGCGTCATGAAGGTGGGCATGATCGGGCTGGGCAACATGGGCGGCGCCGTCGCCCACAACCTCCGCCGCGCCGGATACGACCTGGTGGTGAACGACATCCGCCGTGAGGCGGGCGAGGCGTTCGAGGCCCACGGCGCGGTGTGGGCCGACACCCCGCGCGAGATGGTCGGTCAGGTCGATGTGGTGCTGTCGATGGTGTTCGGCCCTCCGCAGATCGAAGCGGTACTGCGCGGCACCGACGGCCTGTTGGCGGGCGACTGCCGCGGCCGGACCTGGATCGACCTCACCACCAGCAGTCCATCGCTCATGCGCTCACTCGCCGCCGAGTTCGAAGCCGCCGGCGGTTCGGCGGTCGACAGTCCGGTCACCGGCAGCATCGACTCGGCCATCCGCGGCGACATGATCCTGTTCGTCGGCGGCACCGACGAGGCCGTCGCCCGCGTGCAGCCCGTGCTCGACGCCATCGGCGTCACCCGCCGCGTGGGCGGCTACGGCAACGGCTACGTCGCCAAGTTGGTGAACAACCAGCTGTGGTTCATCCACGCCGCCGCCATCGGCGAGGCGATGGTGGCCGCCAAGGTGGCCGGCCTCGACCCCGACGTCTGGTGGGCCGCCATGAAGGGTGGCGCCGCCGAGAGCTTCGTGATGGACCACGATGTGCCGTCCATCCTGGCCGGGCACTACGACCCGTCGTTCCGCCTCGCCCTATGCCTGAAGGACCTGCATCTCATCGACGATCTGCTGCAGGAGGTGGGCACGCGCGACGAACTCACCCAGGCTGCGTACGCCCGCTTCCGCGAGGCGGCCGAACGGTACGGCGACGGCGCGGGCGAGATGACGGTGTGCAAGGTGATCGAGGACGACGCCGGGGTGGAACTGCGTGTACCCGGCGACTGGACACCGCCCTGGGCGGTACAACATCCGAGCGGCAGCTGAAAGCGCCACAGGTAGCGTCACCCCATGGACGGCAATGACGAGCCCCAACCGGTGGAGTGGGTGGGCCGCGGCGGCGAGCACGGACTGAGCCGCGAGATCGTCTGCTCACTGCCTCGCGCCTTCGGATGCCGTGTCTGCCAGGGCGAGAAGGACTGCCAGTTCATCGTCGACCGCCCCATGGGTCGCCTCGTGGTGAACAAGCGCGAACCGACCCGGCTGGTGCCACGCCCGCGGCACGTCCCCTCGACCGGTTCGGTATCCGACCCCGAGCCGCACCCCGTCACCCAGCGCCTCGTCGCCCTGACGGCGTGGCTCGTCGCCGTCGGTGCGTTCGTGTGGCTCTGGGTGCTGCAGCCGCCGAGTGCCGACGAGATCGTCATCCCGCTCGTCGTGAAGGCCGTGTTGTTCGTGTCGGTCGCCGTGGGCGTACCGCTGGTGAGAGCCGGGTGGCGCGATCACGGCGGACGTGCACCCCAGGAGCCCCGGCCGCAGACGTGATCGCCGGGCTGCTCGAATCGATCGCCGCCAGCCCGGTGGTGCACATTCTCGAGATCTTCGCCGCCGCGTTCCCGGTGGTGCTGGCCCTGATCGCCATCGACTCGTCGCGCCAGTTCCACCTCGACCGGCGCGGCATCGTCACTCGACGCCTCGAGCCCAGCAGGGCCGACCTCGACGCGGCACGCGACGACTGGCCCAGTGTCAGCGTGATCATCCCCGCCCGCAACGAGGCGCACATCATCGCCGACACCCTCGACGCTGCGCTCCACCTGCGCTGGCCCGATGTCGAGGTGATCGTCATCGACGACGGCTCGACCGACCACACCCGCCGGATCGTCGAGCACATCGCGGCACGGGTGCACGACAGGGGCGACACGACTCGACGTGTCCGGCTGATCGCCAAGGACTGCGCCGAGGGCAAGGCGAGGGCGCTGAACGACGCCATCGCCTCCACGCCGAACGACCTGGTGCTCATCCTCGACGCCGACACCGCGGTGTCCGACGACATCGTCGAGCTGATGGCCACCCAACTGCACCACCATCACGACGTGGGCGCCATCGCCGCCAACGTCCGAGTGCTCGACACCGCCCGGCTGCTGCAGAAGCTGCAGGCCATCGAGTTCTCGGCCACCGTGTCGACCCAGCGGCGCGGGCACGCGTCGTGGGGCCGCATCTCCACCATCTCGGGGGCGTGCGCGCTGCTGCGCCGCAGCGCGCTGATCGACGTGGGTGGCTTCGACCCCACCCAACCGGCCGAGGACATCGAACTCACCTGGCGCATGCAGACACGCGGGTGGCGGGTGGGGTACGAGCCCCAGGCCGTCGCCGGCACCTTCATGCCCACCACTGTGCGGGGCTGGTTCAAGCAGCGCACACGCTGGGCACGTGGCCTTGTGAACGCACTACGGGCGAACGGACGCGCTGCGGCGCGCGACTTCCGGATGTGGCCGCTGCTCGTCGAGGCGGTGCTGTCGGTGGTGTGGTGCCATGTGATCGTCGGCCTCACCGTGCTGTGGATCGCCTGCCTCGCCGCCGGGGTGCCGGTGGTGGGCAACAGCCTGCTGATCGGTCACTGGGGTGCGCTGACGATCCTCGTGTCGATCGGTCAGATCCTCTGGGGGATGCACCTCGACAAGGCCGACGACCCCACCATCGGCCGGGTCCAGCTGTATGCGCCGCTGTTCCCGCTCGCCTACTGGTGGATCTCGGCCATCGTCGTTGCGGTCACGACGGTGCCCACGCTGCTGCGCCCCTCACGCCACGACGTCGCCTGGACCGCCGCCGATCCGCGCATCGCCCAGCGCTGATGCTGCCGCGTCGTCAGCCGGCCGAGCCCTCCATGGCGTCCGACAACCCGGCCCGGGTGCGCAACGGGCGCTCGGGCAGTACCAGAGCCACCACCAGCGCGCACAGCATCGAGGCCGCGCAGATCCAGTAGATGCGACTGACCCCCAGGGCCACGCTGTCGATGACGGCTTGGCGGGCGTCGTCGGGCAGCGCCGCGATCTCGGCGGGGGCACGGATGAGACCGGCCGCCTCGTCGGGCTCCACGCCGATGCGCGCCGGGATCTCGGTGCGGATGGTGGAGTTGAGGATGGTGCCGAACACCGCCATGCCGAACGACCCGCCGAGCGACCGGAAGAACACCATCGTCGCGGTGACGACGCCGAGGTCGTGGAAGTCGACCGCGTTCTGCCCGGCGATCGACGACGTGGTGAACACCGACGCCGAACCGAAGCCCATCAGGATCATCGGCACCACGAGCCACAGGTACGACGTCTCGCCGTCGATCTGGGCGATTGCGAGCAGGCCGAGCACCGACACCGCGCTCCCGATGACGGGGAACGGCTTGTAGCGGCCGGTCTTGGCGATGAGCCGACCGATGACGAACGTGGCGGCAGTGACGCCCACCATCATCGGCAACATGCGCAGACCCGACTCGGTGGGCGACACGAACAGCGAGTCCTGGAAGTAGAGCGGCAGGAACTGGTTGCCGCCGTAACTGACCACGCCGGCGAACAGACCGAGCAGGATGCAGCACAGGGCGATCTTGTTGTAGAAGAGCCGCAGCGGGATCATCGGCTCCTCGGCCCGCCGTTCCACCAGTACGAAGGCCACCAGCAGCACCAGCGCCGCGGCGAACAACCCCAGCGGCAGCGCCTCGCCCCAGCCGTTGTTGCCCTCCTCCAAGCCGATCATCAGGCAGGCGATACCTGCCGCCAGCAGCGCTGCGCCGGCGTAGTCGAGTTTGGCCTCACGACGCCGGAACGGCAGACGCAGCGTGAAGTGGCACACCACCATCACGCCGATGCAGAACGGGATGTTGATGAGGAAGATCCA
>JBIIDH010000185.1:0-4071 GCA_044238435.1 Ilumatobacteraceae bacterium
CGAGCGGGCGCAGAGCACCGTCGAGCAGCGCAACGGCGAGATCCGCAAGAACGTGCTGAAGTACGACGAGGTGATGAACGAGCAGCGCAAGGTCATCTATCAGCGCCGCGACCAGATCCTCGAGGGTGCCGATCTGAAGGCGGCAGCGATGGAGTACCTCGCCGACGCCGTCGACAGCCTCATCGACACCCACTGTGCCAGCGCGGCCGACGACGAATGGGACCTCGACGGCCTGGCCACCGAGTTGCGCTCGTTCTGGCCCAGCGACATCGCGGCCAGCTCGCTCGGCACGTGCCGCTCGACCGACCAGATGTACGACCTCGTCATGGCCGATGCGTCGGCCTACTACGAGCGCCGCGAGGCCGAGCTGAGCAGTGAGGTGATGCGCGATGTCGAGCGTCAGGTGATGCTGCGCATCATCGACCAGCGCTGGCGCGAGCACCTCGACGAGATGGACTACCTGCAGGAGGGCATCAACCTGCGAGCCATGGGTCAGAAGGACCCGCTCACCGAGTGGCAGCGCGAAGGCTTCGAGATGTTCGGGCAGATGATGAAGGGCATCGCGCAGGACTTCGTGAAGTACGTCATGCACGTGCAGGTGGTGCGCCAGGAGGCGCCGACCCCGGTGGTGCAGAACGTGCAGCAGTCGTCGAGCGACGACCTGCCCCAGGGCGGCGGGTTCGCCGCTGCCGCCCAGGCCGCAGCAGCGGCCGGCGAGATCGACCCGGCGGTGGCCGCCACCGCTGCGGCCCCGGCGCCGGTGAAGCAGCAGACCGTGGTGAAAGACGAGTGGTCGAAGACACCGCGTAACGCGCCGTGCCCGTGCGGGAGCGGCAAGAAGTTCAAGCAATGCCACGGCGCCACGATCTGACGGACCTGCACCCATGCGCGACTTCACCGACGACCTCCGCGACCTGCGCCGCCGCCTCGGCGAGGCCGAGGGCTACCTGAAGATCGGCGCCAACCGGGTGCGTCTGGTCGAGCTCGAGGCCGAGATCGGCCGCCCCGACCTGTGGGACGACCCCGACTACGCCAAGAAGCTGAACGGCGACTACGCCAACGTGAAGGGCGACATCGACCTGTTCGACCAGCTCAGCCGCGAACTCGACGACGCCGAGGTGCTGCACGAGTTGGCCCGCGAGATGGACGACGAGAGCCAGGAGCCCGACATCGATGCGGCCCGCGTGCACCTCGCTGCTCAACTCGACATGCTCGACCTGCGCAGCCTGTTCACCGGCGAGTACGACAGCCTCGACTGCATCGTGCAGATCAACGCCAAAGACGGTGGTGTCGATGCCCAGGACTGGAGCGAGATCCTGCTGCGCATGTACACCCGCTGGGCCGAGCGACGCGGCTTCACCGTCGAGGTCGACGGCATCAGCGAAGGCACCGAGGCGGGCATCTTGTCGGCCGAGTTCACTATCCACGGCCGCTACGCGTACGGGCTGATGACCGCCGAGCGCGGCACGCACCGCCTGGTGCGCATCAGCCCGTTCGACAACCAGGGCCGTCGCCAGACCAGCTTCGCCTCGGTGCAGGTGTGGCCGGTGCTCGAGGACCCGGATGTCGAGGTGAACGAGAGCGACATCCGTATGGAGGTGTTCCGCGCCAGCGGCGCCGGCGGCCAGCACGTGAACAAGACCTCGTCGGCGGTGCGGCTGATCCACGAGCCCACCGGTCTGGTGTCGTCGAGCCAGGAAGAACGCAGTCAGCTGCAGAACCGCGAGAAGGCGATGAACCGCCTGCGCACGATGATCGCCGCACGGGTGATCGAAGAGCGCGAGGCCGAACTCGACCGCATCGCCGGCCGTCAGGCGCAGGTGGGCTGGGGTAGCCAGATCCGCTCGTACGTCCTGCAGCCCTACCAGATGGTGAAAGACCTGCGCACCGAGGTCGAGACCAGCAACGTGGCTGCCGTCATCGACGGCGATGTCGACGAGTTCATGGAGGGCTACCTCCGCTGGCGACGCCGCGAAGCGGACTGAGCGAACTAGGGTCGAACCGCCATGATCCGGCTGGAGAACGTCACCAAGAGCTACAGCACCGAGGTGGTCGCACTACGCGATGCCAGCTTCGACATCGCCAAGGCCGAGTTCGTCTTCCTCGTCGGTCCGTCGGGTTCGGGCAAGAGCACCCTGTTGCGGCTGATGAACCGGCAGGAGAAGCCCGAAAAGGGCTCGGTGTGGGTGGCCGGCCGCAACATCAACGAGATGCCCGATTCGAAGGTGCCCCTGCTGCGGCGCAACATCGGCAACATCTTTCAGGACTACAAGCTGCTGCCCAACAAGACGGTGTTCGAGAACGTCGCCTTCGCGCTCGAGGTGATCGGCCGGCCCAAGCACGTCATCCGTCAGCAGGTACCCGCAGTGCTCGACCTGGTGGGCCTGAACGGCAAGCAGGAACGCTTCCCGCACCAGCTCAGCGGTGGCGAGCAACAGCGTGTGTCGATCGCCCGGGCGTTCGTGAACCGGCCGCTCATCTTGTTGGCCGACGAACCCACCGGCAACCTCGACCCGGCCACGGGCGAGGGCATCATGCGCCTGCTCGACCGCATCAACAAGACCGGTACCACCGTGGTGATGGCCACCCACGACCAGCGCATCGTCAACATGATGCGCAAGCGCGTGGTGCAGCTCGACCGCGGCATCATCGTGCGCGACCAGGCCCGCGGTGTCTATGAGTAGGGCGGCCGACTGATGTTCTCGCGACTCAGCTACATGTTCCGCGAGATGTGGGCGAGCCTGCGCCGCAACCTCACGCTCACCGCGGCCGCCATCATCACGGCGTCGGTGTCGTTGCTGCTGTTCGGTCTCACCCTGCTCATCCAGCGCGGTTTCGACAACCAGCTGTCGCAGTGGTCGGGCGGCGTGAAGATGATCGTGTATGTCGAGAACGACGCCTCGCCCGAGCAACTCGCGGTCATCCGCGAGGCGCTCGAGAGCACGCCCGACATCGTCGATGTGCCCAATCTGCAGTACCTCGATGTGCAGCAGTCGTTGGTCGAGGCTCAGCGCCTGTTCGCAGCCGACCCCGAGACGCTGCAACTGCTGAACGACCAGAACATCCCGTCGCAGTTCAAGGTGGTGCCCACCGACGCGGCCAATGCCGCGCTGCTGCAGCAGTTGAGCACGGGGTTCAAGAAACTGCCCAAGGTGCAGGCGGTCTCCATCCCCAGCGAGTTCATCGCCGTGCTCGAGAGTCTGAAGGGCTTCATCGGCATCCGCCTCTACCTCATCACCGGCTTCTTGCTGCTGTCGGCGGTGCTGCTCATCTGGAACACCATCCGCACCGCCATCTTCGCTCGCCGTCGCGAGATCGAGGTGATGAAGTTGGTGGGTGCCACCAACTGGTTCATCCGGGTGCCGTTCATGCTCGAGGGCCTGTTCCAGGGGTTCGTCGGTGGTGTGCTGGCCAGTGGGGCGATGCTGCTGTTCAATGCCAACTGGACCAGCGGCGTCGAGACCTTCCCTTCGCAGTCGGGCCTCAGCGCATTCGTGGTCACCGACGGTTACCCGCTGTGGATCGTGTTCTGGATCGTGCTGCTGGGCATGCTCGTCGGCGCCATCGGTTCGGGCACCGCGGCCTCCAGGTTCCTCGACGTCTGAGCCCGCTGCCTACAGTCCACGCATGGACTACACGCAGATCCGCTACGACGTCGCCGACCACATCGCCACCATCACCCTGAACCGGCCCGACCAGCTGAACGCGTTCACCGGCACGATGATGCGCGAACTGATCGACGCATTCGACCGGGTGGATGCCGACGACGACGTGCGGGTGGTCATCGTCACCGGTGCGGGGCGCGGTTTCTGCGCCGGTGCCGACCTGTCGAGCGGAGGCGACACCTTCGCCGCCGGTGGCAGCGATGTGGCCACCGCTGTGCCCGGCGTGCCGCGCGACGGCGGCGGCCTGGTCACCCTGCGCATCTTCGAGTGCACCAAGCCGGTCATCGGTGCCATCAACGGGCCCGCCGTCGGTGTGGGCATCACCATGACCCTGCCGATGGACATCCGCCTGGCCAGCGAGAACGCCAAGATCGGCTTCGTGTTCGCCCGCCGCGGCATCGTGCCC
>JBIIDH010000018.1:0-44155 GCA_044238435.1 Ilumatobacteraceae bacterium
ACCCGAACACCGGGATGGTGAAAGCGAATCTGGCGCTCGACCCGGAGATCGGCGCCACCTTCCAGCATCTGCTCCACGAACAACTCCAAGCCCGCCTCGCCCTACAGCGGCCGGCGGAGTGTCCGACCGATCCGCTCGACGCGATGGACTGGCTACGCGCCCACGCCTTCATGGACCTGGTCAAGGGTGAGGGCGGCCCGATCGGCAAGCCCGAGGTGATCGTGGTCATCGATCAGCAGACCTTCGAACACGGACGACATGCACAGTCAAAGGTCGATGTCGGGCCGGGGATCGATCTGCCGATCGACAGCATTCGCGGAATTGCCGGGCGGGCGCGGTTCGTGCCGGTCGTCGTCAACCGTGATGGTGTCGTGCTCGTGCAGGGCGACCCGGTGCCCACCTACGACCAGATCGTCCAGTCACTCACACGGCCGGTCGGGCTCGACCACGGCCGCAGCCGACGACACGCCAGCACCCGACAGCGACGGGCGCTGCGGGCGATGTACCGAACGTGCGCCATCCCGGGCTGCGGGCGGCACGTCTCCATCACCGAAGCGCATCACATCCACTACTGGGAACACGGCGGATATACCGATCTGACGAACCTGCTGCCGCTGTGTCGACATCATCACGACCGGCTGCACGCCGAACGGTGGCGGCTGACGATGGGCGCTGACCGGGCGATCACCGTACGCGCACGCGACGGGACCGTGCTGATGACCACTGGCCCGCCGGCACGACAGTGGGAGTGAGGGAGGGGTGATGGCGGGCGGCGAGGACATGCCCGGACACACGTGATTCGACGTCCTGCCCCACTGCGGAAACATGGCGGTAACGACACCTCCTTACCGTGCCGGGCATGACGTTCGACATCACCGCGTCCGTAGGGCCGCACCGGGCCAGTCATCGGCTCGCCGCGACACCCGACTCGTGCTTCTGGGGTTACATCGATCGGGCCGAGCCGGCCATCCTCACGGTCGATCCGGGGGACCTGATCGAGATCGAAGCGATCACCCACCATGCGGGTGATGCGCCCGACCTGCTGATGGACGACGGCATCCGGGCCATCTGGGACGCCATCCCCGAAGCCACCCGCGGGCCCGGTGTGCACATCCTCACCGGCCCCATCCACGTGCGCGGCGCGAAACCGGGCGACACCCTGGTGGTGCGCATCCTCGACATGTGGCCGCGCCTCGGCCACGGGTCGAACTGCGCGGCGAACTGGGGGCTGCTGTACGACCGGTTCGGCAAGGAACGAATCACCATCTACGAGCTCGACAACACCGACGACAGCGGGTCGTTCCCAGCGATCGCACGGCCGCGGTTCGGGTTCGACTTCACGGCCCAGCCGCTGTACGGACCGCCCGGGGTGATCAGCCCACCCGATCCGGCCGCTCGCCAGCCGTTCGGCACGCCGGTGGCCGTGCCCGTGCGGCCGCACTTCGGGGTGATGGGCGTGGCACCGGCCACCGACGAGCGGCTGTCGTCGATCCCGCCCGGCGTGTTCGGCGGCAACGTCGACAACTGGCGGTTTGGCCCCGGGGCCGCCATCTGCTACCCGGTGTTCACCGAGGGCGCCAACCTGTTCGTGGGCGACCCGCACTTCGCCCAGGGCGACGGCGAGATCTGCGGTACCGCCATCGAGGCATCGCTGAACGCCCTCATCCAGGTGGATGTACTGCCCGGCCTGGGGGTGACCGCCCCGCTGCTCGAAACCGCCACGCACTGGGTGACACACGGCTTCTCCACCGATCTCGACGCAGCGATGCGCATGGCCGCCGAGCAGATGCTGTGGCTACTCACCGATCATCTCGGTATGTCGGCCGACGACGCCTACTCGCTGGCCTCGGTGGCGGTCGACCTCGGCGTCACCCAGGTGGTCGACGGCACGCTCGGCTGTCACGCATCCATCGCCCGGGCCGTCCTGGGCTGAGCGGCGACCCTCGGACCACGCCCCGCCATGGTCGATTCACGGCACCCCCTTCGAACGGCTATGGTCTGTCAATCAGTCCACAGCCGCCCGTCGAGTCGATGGGCGACGCAGACCGAGAGAGGGTGTCATCGATGGCCATCACCGGCATGAACCATGCGGTGCTGTACGTGCGCGACGCACGCACCACGCAGCGGTTCTACAGCGACGTGCTGGAGTTCAGCACCGTCATCGAGCACGAGGGGGGTGCATACGTCTTCATGCGTGCACCGGCCTCGGAGAACCATCACGACATCGCGTTCTTCACGATCGGCAGCCAGGTCGGCCCCAGTGAAGCGGGCCGCCGCACGGTGGGCATGTACCACCTTGCCTGGGAGGTGCCCACGCTGGACGACCTCGAGGCGATGCGCGCCCGTCTCGTCACCGCGGGTGCCCTCGTGGGTGCCAGCGACCACGGCGTGAACAAGAGCCTCTACGCCGTCGACCCCGACGGCCTCGAGTTCGAGGTGATGTGGCTCGTACCGCCGCAGCACTGGGGTGACCTCGAGCACCAGGCCATCATCGAGCCGCTCGACATCGCCGCCGACCGCCGCCACTTCGCAACGCTGGGACTGCACTGATGGATCTCGCTTCCAACCCCCTCACCAACCCGTACTGCTACTTCTTCGACGATGCGCTCTTCGAACCCACGCAGCGCGACGGCTTCCGTCGCCGGGTGATCGACGGCGACATGCTGCAGCTGTGGTTCTGGCGCATCAAGGGGGGTGCCACCGGCTCCATCCTCCACCGCCACGACGACCAGGAGCAGTTGGGCACCATCATGCGCGGCAAGCTCGATTTCCGCATCGGCGACCCCGACGACCCCACCCGTGTCGTGCTCGGCCCCGGCGAGGTGTACATCGCCCCAAAGGGCGTGTGGCACGGCGAATCACTGTTCATCGGCGACGACGAACTCGACGAGGTGTGGATCCTCGACGTGTTCACGCCCCCGCGCAAGGACGCCCGCAATGTCTGAGTCCACCGTGTCCGCCACCCAGTCGGCCCCCGACTGGCGCCTCGCCGTCGACATCGGCGGCACCTTCACCGACCTCGTCCTCATCGACGCGGCCAGCGGCCGGGTGGTGGTGGAGAAGACCCTCACCACCCCCAGCGCACCGCTCGACGGCGTGCGCACCGGTGTGCGCATGCTGCTGGCCAAGGCCGGGGTGCGGCCCGCCGACATCACCGCGCCCATCGTGCACGCCACCACGCTCATCACCAACGCCCTCATCGAGGGCAAGATCGGCAAGGCCGGCATCGTCACCACCAGCGGCTTCGGCGACACGCTGCTCATCCGCGACGAACACCGCTACGACATGTACGACCTGCAGATCGAGTTCGCCGAACCGCCGGTGCCGCGCGATCGCATCGTCGAGATCGCCGAGCGCACCGATCCGTTGGGCAACGCCGTCGAGGCCCCCACCGCAGAGGGGCTGGCCGCCATCACGGCGGAACTGCGCGCCCAGCAGGTGGAGGCGGTGGGCATCTGCCTCATCAACTCGTACGCCAACCCGGCCAACGAGCGCATCATCGCCGCCCACCTGCGCGCCGAGCTCGGGGTGCCGGTGTGTACCTCGTCGGAGATCTCGCCGCAGATCCGCGAGTACCCGCGCATGATCACCACGGCCTGCAACGCCGCCACGATGCCGGTCATCGGGCCCTACCTCGACGAGCTGCAGAAGTGGCTGGCGGGCGAGGGCTTCGGCGGTTCGGTGCTGATGATGCTGTCGAACGGCGGTGTGGTGTCGGCCGACGATGCCGCCCGCGCCCCCATCCGCCTGGTCGAGAGCGGCCCGGCCGCCGGTGCCCTTGCCGGCAGCTGGTTCGCCGAGCGGCTGGGCGAGGACCGGTTGCTGTGCTTCGACATGGGCGGTACCACCGCCAAGTCGTGCCTCGTCATCGACGGCGAACCCGAACTCACCAACACGTTCGAAGTGGCCCGCATCTACCGCTTCAAGAAGGGCTCGGGCTTCCCCGTGTCGGTGCCCAGCGTCGACCTCGTCGAGATCGGCGCCGGCGGCGGCAGCCTCGCCCGCGTCGACGAGTTGGGCCTGCTGAAGGTGGGCCCCGAGAGCGCCGGTGCCGACCCCGGCCCGGCGTGCTACGGCCGCGGCGGCACCCGCCCCGCCGTCACCGACGCCGACCTCGCGCTGGGCATGCTCGACGCCGAGTTCTTCCTGGGCGGCGAGATGCCGCTCGACCTCGCCGCCAACCGCGCCGCGCTCGCCTCGGTGGCCGACCGCCTGGGCCTCGGCGTCGACGAGACCGCGGCCGGCGTGCACGAACTGGTGAACCAGAACATGGCTGCCGCCTCGCGCATGCACGCCGTCGAGATGGGTGAAGACCTGCGCGGCGTCACCGTGCTGGCCTTCGGCGGTGCCGGCCCCATCCACGCCTGCGGTGTGGCCGAACTGCTCGAGTCGCCGCGGGTCATCTACCCGGTGAACGCCTCGGTGCTGTCGGCCTTCGGCACGCTGGTCACCCCGGTGCGCATCGACCTGTCGCGCTCGATGGTGCGTCCCCTGGGCGGTGCTGTCGCCTCCGAACGCGACACCCTGCTGAACGAACTGCGCGACGAGGGCCGGCGCGTGCTGGCCGCTGCGGGTGTTCCGGCCGAGCGCATCCGTTTCCGCTACGGCATCGACGCCCGCTACATGGGCCAGGGCAACGAGATCACCATCTGGGTGGGCGAGGGCGAGCAGTGGCCCGGCTCCGATGCCGAGGTGGCCGAGCAGTTCTTCAGCGAGTACCGCCGCATCTACGGCCTCACCATCCCCGACGTGGGGGTGGAAGTGGTCACGTGGCGCCTGTCGGTGTCGGCCGCGGCCGATGCCATCGAGCCGCAGACCGTGCTCGCCAGCGCACCCGGCAGCCCGCACCGCACCCGTCCGGTGCGGTTCAGCCGGGCCGGCGGCGCCATCGACACTCCCGTCTACCGCCGCCCCGACCTCGCCGTCGGCCAGCAGGTGGTGGGCCCGGTCATCGTGGAAGAACGCGAGACCACCGCCGTCATCCGCCCGGGCTGGACCGTCACGGTCGCCCAGGACGGTTCGTTGATCGCCGAGAGGAGCGCATCATGACCTTCGACCCGATCGAACTCGAGGTGCTGTGGCAGAGCCTGATCGCCACGGTGAACGAGCAGGCCAAGGCCCTGCAGCGGGCGGCGTTCTCGCCCATCGTGCGTGAGGCGGGCGACCTGGCCAACGCGGTGTTCGACCGCCGCGGCCGCATGGTGGCCCAGGCCGTCACCGGTACGCCCGGTCACATCAACAGCCTCGCCCGCGCGGCGTCGGCGGTGCTCGACGAGTACCCGCCCGACAGCCTCGTGCCCGGCGACGTGCTCATCACCAACGACCCGTACAAGACCGCGGGTCAGCTGCTCGACGTCACCGTGCTGTACCCCGTGTTCCGCGATGGCCGGGTCATCGCGTTCTTCGGCTCCACCATCCACCACACCGATGTGGGTGGCTACGGCATCGGCGCCGGTGCACGCGACGTGTTCGAAGAGGGTCTGTGGATCCCCATCTGCAAGCTGATGAAGGCCGGCGAGCGCAACGACGACGTGTGGAAGTTCATCCTGTCGAACGTGCGCCAGCCCGACCACATGGCGGGCGACCTGCACGCCCAGATGGCTTCGGGTGAGGTGGGCGCCCAGCGTCTGCTCGCCCTGTGCGCCCGCCACGGCCTGGCCGACATCGAGGCGTTGGCCGACGAGATCATCACCCGCAGCGAGGCGGCCACCCGGGCCAGCATCCGCGAACTGCCGGGCGGCACGTACCGTGCCTCGGCCGAACTCGACCTGGCCGACGGCAGCCGCATCGACATCGTGTGCGCCATCACGGTCGACACCGACGCCGGCGAGATCATCGTCGACTACGCCGGTAGTTCGGGCGCCAGCCCCTACGGCATCAACGTGGTGAAGAACTACACGCACGCCTACACCACGTTCGCCATCCGCTCGGTGCTGAACCCCGACCTGCCGAACAACCACGGCAGCCTCGAGCCCATCAAGGTGGAGGCACCGGTGGGTTCCATCGTCAACGCCGTGTCGCCGCAGCCGTGCACCGCCCGCCACGTGGTGGGCATGTTCCTGCCCAACGCGCTGCTGAAGGCGCTGGCCCAGATCAAGCCCGAGCAGTCGATGGCCGAGGGTTCGGGCGCCGTGTGGACGATGCAGGTGAGCGGCAACCACGACGACGGTCGCCCGTTCATCACGGCCATGTTCACCTATGCCGGCGGTGTGGGTGCCCGCTACGAAAAGCCCGGCCTGTCGGCGTGCAGCTACCCCACTGGGGTGTCGGCGGTGCCGGTGGAAGTGGTCGAGGCCTCGGCCCCCATTCGTTTCCGGCGCAAGGAGTTGCGCGAGGGCTCGGGCGGCCGCGGCCGTCAGGTCGGCGGTCTCGGCCAGACCATCGAGTTCTCCGTCGACACCACCAAGCCGTGGCAGTTGAACGCCGTCACGTCGCGCCTCGCGGTGCCGCCCGAAGGCATCTTCGGTGGCGAGGCAGGTGAGGCAGGATCGTTCACGGTGAACGACGAGCCGGTACGCACCCAGCAGCGCATCACCCTGCAGCCGGGCGACATGGTGCGCCTCGACCTACCGGGTGGTGGCGGCTACGGCGCCCCCGACGACTCACTCGCTCCGACCGCCTCTTGACCCCTGCCCAACCCTGTCCACCCCGTGCAACGAGACCAGGTGACCCGATGACCACGAGCCCCGCACCCAGCATCCTCACCGACGACCTGCTCGCGTCGTTCGACGCGTCGGTCACGGATGTGGCTTCGGCCTGCACCCTGCCGGTCGACTGCTACATCACCGAGGAGTTCCTCGACTTCGAGCGCCGTGCGCTGTTCGCCCACGAGTGGCTGTGCGTCGGCCGGGCCAGCCGCATCCCGAACAACGGCGACTACTTCACCACCCGTCTCGCGGGTGAGGGTGTCATCGTGGCCCGCGGCAAGGACGGCGTCATCCGCGCCTTCTCCAGCGTGTGCCAGCACCGGGCGATGGAGGTCGTCGAGGGCGACGGCAACTGCGGCACGTTCACCTGCCCGTACCACCAGTGGATCTACGGCCTCGACGGCCGACTGCTGGGCGCACCGGCGATGGAGCGCACCGCCGACTTCGACAAGAAGGAGTGGGGCCTGCCCACCCTGCAGGTGGAGCTGTGGCAGGGCTTCGTGTTCGTGAACTTCGACCACGAAGCCGCGCCTCTCGGCCCCACGCTCGCCCGCTACGAGCCGTTCGTCGCCAACTTCGACCTCGAGAACACCGTGTGCCCCGGCACGTTCACGCTCACCGACCTGCCGTGGAACTGGAAGGTGATGTTCGAGAACTTCAACGACGGCTACCACGCCAACCGCCTGCACCACACCATCCAGGACTTCTGCCCCAGCAACCTCGCCGCCTTCCCGGTGCCGTGGGACGACGCGTCCAACGTCATCTTCCGCACCAACGGCTACATCCACATCGACGGCGGCTTCAACGCCACCACCAAGGCGCTGATGCCCGTCTTCCCGCAGCTCACCGAAGAGGAACGCTGGCGCTCGACCTTCGCGTTGATGCCGCCGACGCTGTGCTTCGGCACCGCACCCGATCAGGCGTTCTTCTTCATCGTGCACCCGAAGACCGCCGACACCATCGACCTGGAGATCGGGTATCTGTTCCACCCCTCGGCGCTCGAGCACCCGATGTTCGACTACCTGTTCAAGATGAGCGACGAAGGTGTGCAGGTGTTCGTGAAGCAGGACCAGGACGCCACCACCAAGGTGCAGCGCGGCATGCACTCGCGGTTCGCGCCGCGAGGTCGCTACTCGTGGCAGGAGGAGAGCCACGTGCAGTTCAACCGGTGGCTCGTGCAGCGCTACCGCCGTCACTGGCCCACCGACACGTCCACCACGCCGGTGTCGGCCCCCACCCTGCGGGCCGTGGGCAGTTGAGCCGATGACCCAGGTGCCGCCCGTCGCAGCAGTCGCCGATGTCCTCGCCCTGTGGGGACTCGACGGTTGGCTCACCCCGCCGCTGCAGCCGGTGGTGCGAGCCGACGCGCCGATGATGGGTCGGGTGCGCACGGTGCAGGTGGCCTACGCCGACAGCGGCCCTGGCTTCGCCGCGATGTACGACCTGTTGAGCAGCGACCTCAGCGGACAGGTGGTGCTGGTGGCCGACGCCCACTCCGTACCGGGTGCCGTGTGGGGCGAGATCCTGTCGCAGGCGGCGGCCGGAGCGGGTGCCGTGGCGGCGCTCGTCGACGGCAGCGTGCGCGACCGCGTCGAGATGGCGGCGGTGGGCATGCCCGTGTACGGCGCCTCCACTGCGGTGGTGGGCCCGGCCGGCCGCGCGCACGTGGTGGCGGTCGACGCCGAGGTGATGGTGGGCGGGGTGGCCATCGCCGCGGGCGACACCGTGGTGGTCGACAGCGCGGGCTGTGTACGGGTGCGCGCAGCCGAGGCTGTCGCCGTCCTCGCTGCAGCCCAGCAGTACGCTGCCGGCGAGGAGCGCGTCGTGACCGCGCTCGTCACCGGGGACAAGCTCTCATCGGCATACCTGCACAAAGCGCAGGTCGTCCAGGCCATCAGGAGGTGACCACGGGCCGCGGATGGGAGCCCACCTGAAGTCCGACCGGGTCACCGGTCACGCCGACACCCGTCGGCTCACCCGCACTGCACGACTCGTCAGTTCGAGTCCACCAGTGCACAGCCAGTCAGTTGAGTAACGAACACCCATTTGGAGGGGGAGATGACACGTTCCATCAAGCTCAGCGTCGCTGCACTCGCGGCGCTCAGCCTCACACTGGCGGCCTGTGGCGACGACGACAGTTCGTCCGACACCACGGCTGCTGCCGAGACCACCGCGGCTGCGGTCGAGACCACGGCTGCTGCCGTGGAGACCACGATGGCCGCCGAGACCACGATGGCTGCCGAGACCACGGCCGCTCCTGTCGAGGCCTCGTCGCTCGACTTCAACGGCGACGGCAAGGTGCAGTTCGGCATCGCCGCCGCCGGCCCGCGCGACGACGGCGCCTACTACCAGGCCCTCGTCGACAAGGTCGAGCAGTTCTCGGCCGACAACGGCTTCGAGGCCCCGGTCGTGGTCGACAACATCACGGCCGAGGATGCGGCCACGCAGTTGTCGAACCTCGCCGAGCAGGGTGTCGACATCGTCACTGTCGGTGCCAGCGAGATCGCCGATCCGCTCACCGACCTGGTCGAGCAGTACCCCGACATCTTCTGGTACTGCAACTGCGGCGCCGGCTACCCGTCGAACCCGGGCCTCGCCCAGAGCCAGGACGACTCGTCGGAGATCAGCTACTCGGCCGGCTATGCCACGGGCCTGTTGCTGAAGGAGAAGGGTGGCGACTCGGCCGCCTTCATCGCCTGCTGCGACCTGAACTTCGAAAAGGAGGCCTACCTCGCGTACGAGGCCGGCCTGCAGGCGGTCGACCCGGCCTACACGATGACCTACGTGCCCACCGGTGCGTTCCCGTACGACTTCGACAACACCGCCGGTGCCACTGAGGCGTTCAACGCCGCGGTCGCCGAGGGCGTCGACGCCGTGTACCCGTACCTCGGTGGTGCCCACGAGCCCATCGTGAAGTTGGCCAACGAGGCGGGCGTCATCGTGATGTCGGCCGGTTCGTCGAAGGCTTGCGCGCGTACCGACCTGTCGTACCAGATCCAGGTGAAGTTCGACGCCGGCGACTACCTCGACACGATCCTCGCCGAACTGCAGGAAGGCACCTTCAAGGAAGGCGACACGCGCGTCTTCCACGTGGGCGCCGACCCGCAGCCGGGCGCCGAGATCTGCCAGCCCACTCCCGAGCAGCAGACGGCGATGGACGATGTCTACGCCAAGATCGCTGCCGGCGAGTTCGCCGCCCAGTTCGGCGAAATCAAGGGCAAGGCCTACTCGGGCTGATCCCCGGGCACGTCACCTGTCCGATGGAGGACCACATGGACCTCACGACCGGGGCGGGGGGAACACCCCCCGCCCCACTCGTGGAACTGAGCGGCGTCACCAAGCGCTACGGCGCCGTCACCGCCTGCAACCGTGTCGACCTGGTGCTGCGCGCCGGTGAGATCCACGGCGTGCTGGGCGAGAACGGCGCCGGCAAATCGACGCTGATGAAGATGCTCATCGGACTGGTGCAACCCGACGAGGGCCGCATCGCCGTGCGCGGCGTCGACCAACGGATCCACGATCCGCAGGTCGCCGCCGAGCTCGGCGTGGGCATGGTGCACCAGCACTTCAGCCTCGTCGAACCCCTGACGGTGTGGGAGAACGTGATGCTGGGCGAGCCCGCCCGGCTCGACCCCGACCGGGCGCGCGCCCTGGTGCGCGAGATCGGCGATCACTACGGCCTGCACCTCGACCCCGACGCGACGGTGGCCGACCTGTCGGCCGGCATGCGCCAGCGCGTCGAACTGATCAAGTGCCTGCGGCGCGATCCGAAGATCGTCATCCTCGACGAACCCACCTCGGTGCTCACGCCGCAGGAGAGCCAGCAGTTGTTCCACACCCTGCGCGAGGTGGTGGCCCGCGAGGGCCGCGCCGTCGCGCTGGTCAGTCACAAGCTCGCCGAGATCATGCACGCCACCGACGTGGTCACGATCATGCGGCAGGGCGCGGTGGTCGACCACCATCCCACTGCGTCCACCACCGCCGAGGCGCTGGCCCAGGCCATGGTGGGCCGTGCCGTGTCGCTGCGCGGCGCTGCCGCCGCACTCGGCGCCACCGATGTGGTGGAGGAGCTCGCCAGCGAGGGCGATGCCGCCGCAGCGTCGGCGCAGGCGGCCGACGAGCGCCCGGTGGTGCTGCGCGTCAGCGGCGCCACACTGCGCCAGCACGGCGTGGCCCTGCTCGACGGGCTGTCGCTCGAGGTGCGCCGCGGCGAGATCGTGGGTGTCGCCGGCGTGGAGGGCAACGGCCAGCGCGAGCTGGGCGACGTGCTGTCCAGCCTCGTCACGCTCGACAGCGGCACGGTGGAGGTGCTCGGCACCCCCGTTCGCACCGGCCGGGCGGGCGCGATGGCGCGCGCCGGTGTGGCCGTCATCCCCGAAGACCGCCACCACTCGGGCTGTGTGCTCGACATGTCGGTGGCCGAGAACCTGGTGCTCGATCGTGTGGGCAGCGTCGCCAGGATGGGCGTCATCGACCGGGCGGCACTGCGCGACAAGGCGCTGCAGTTGATGGCCGACTTCGAGATCTCCGCCGCCGGGCCCGATGCGCCGCTGCGCAGCCTCTCCGGCGGCAACCAGCAGCGCGTCGTGCTGGCGCGCGAACTGAGCCACGAGCCCACCGTGCTGGTGGCCGCGCAGCCCACCCGCGGGCTCGACGTCGGCGCCATCGAGTACATGAGTGCCCGCCTGCGCCAGGCGGCCGACGCGGGCATCGCCGTGCTGCTCATCTCCACCGAGTTGGAGGAGATCATGCATCTCTCCGACCGCATCGTCGTGCTGTCGCGCGGTGCGGTCATCGGCGAACTCGACGCACGCACGGCCACGGCCGAGCGGTTGGGTCTGCTGCTGGGCGGGGTGGCGGCATGAGCGATCCGTTCCTGCTCGAGGCCTCGGCGGTCGAACCGCCGCCCGACACCCCGGCCCCGGCGCCGCTCGACACGCGGCGCAACCGCACCGAGGCGCTGCTGAACATCGGGCTGTACCTGCTGTGCATCGGCGTGGCCCTCGGCCTGTCGGCGCTGCTCATCGCCGTCACGGGCGGACCGTGGCGCGACGTGCTGTCGTCGCTGCTCGACGGCAGCGTCCGCAAACCGGGCCGCTGGGGCGACACCCTGGCCGAGGCCGCACCGCTGCTGGTGGTGGCGCTCGGCGCCATCGTGTCGAGCCGTGCCGGCCTGGTGAACATCGGCCAGGAGGGTCAACTGCTGGTGGGTGCGGCGTGCATGGCGTTCGTCGCCACCCGTGCCACCGGCCCGGTGATGCTGGTGGTGGCACTGCTGGTGGGCGTTGCCGGTGGCGCCGTCTGGGCCGGTATCGCCGCGCTGCTGAAGTACTGGCGCAAGGTGCCCGAGGTCATCACCACGTTGTTGCTGGTGTTCATCGCCTCGCAGCTCACCGGGTTCATGCTCACCAAGCAGTCGTTGCTGCTCGACCGCGACCCCAACCGTCCCAACAAGACCCAGACCAGCGCGCAGTTGGCGGCCGACACCCGGTTGCCGATGGTGCGTATCTTCGGCAACGAGTTCTCCATCGCCGTCATCGTCGCCTTCGTCCTGGCACTGGTGGTGGCGTTCGTGATGGCCCGCACCGTGTGGGGCTTCAAGTTGCGCATGGTGGGGTACAACCCCAGCACGGCCCAGCGCGCCGGCGTGTCGGCTGTGGTGGCTGGTTCGATCGCCCTCGCCGTGGGCGGTGGTCTCGCCGGTCTCAGCGGCGGGATGATGCTCGCCAGTGGTGTGGCCAACTACCGCTACACCCCAGGCTTCGCCAACAACGTCGGTTGGGAGGGTCTGCTCGTCGCGCTCGTGGCCCGCAATCGCCCCCTCGTGGCCATCCCGGTGGCCATCGTGTTCGGTGCGCTGCGCACCGGATCGGGGTTCCTCGCGTCCACCGGTGTGCAGGGTGAGATCGTCGACGTGGTGCGGGCCCTCCTGGTGCTGGCCCTGCTCATCCCGCCGGCCGTGTCGTTCATCCGTACCCGCCGCCGCGCCCTGCGCGCCACCAGCGCCGGACAGGGGGCTTGAGATGATCGCCTTCCTCGGCGCCGTCGGCGATGTGCTCGGCAGTTCCACGATGTACGAGTCGATGATGCGCTTCGCCATCGTGCTGGCCTTCGCCGCCGTGGGCGAGTGGGTGGCCGAGCGCGCCGGCACGCTGAACATCTCGGTCGAGGCCATGCTCATCGGTGGTGCCTTCACCGGCGCTGTCGTCTACGGCGACACCAACAACACCGTCCTCGGTCTGCTCAGCGGCATCGCCGCCGGTGGCATCGTCGGTTGGGTGCAGGCCAACCTCAGTCACCGCCTCGTCACCGACCAGTTCGTGGTGGGTCTGACGCTGAACCTGTTGGTGCTCGGCCTCGCCCTGTTCCTCGACAACACCCTGGGCGTGGCCACCACGGTGGCCGACCCCTTGCGGATCCCATTGCTGCACCGCATCCCCTTGGTGGGTGAGGCACTGTTCGGCCAGCCGTGGCCGATGTACCTCATCGTCCCGGTGGTGCCGCTGGCCTGGTGGCTGGTGTTCCGCACCCGCTGGGGGCTCGAGGCGCGCGCCTCGGGTGAGAACCCGCAGGCCGCCGATGTGTCGGGCATCCACGTGAACCTCCGTCGCCGTCAGGCGATCGTCTTCGCCGGCCTGTGCTCGGGCCTCGGCGGCGCAGTGCTGGTGCTCGGCCAGATCTCCATCTCGCGCTACGAGTCGGGCCATGTGGGGCTGAAGGGCATCATCGCCATCGCAGCCGTCATCTTCGGCGGCTGGACGCTGCGCGGCACGCTGCTCGGCTGTCTGGTGTTCGGCTACTTCTTCGCCCTGCAGCAGGCCCTGCCGGTCATCGGCTACACCATCAACTCGCAGTTGGCGGCCACGCTGCCGTACCTCGCCGCGCTGCTCGTCACCGCCGTCTTCGCCACCCGCACCCGCCAGCCTCGCGCGCTGGCCCAACCCTTTGTACGAGGTCTCACGTGAAAGCGTTGCTCTATCGCCAGCCCGGCGGTCCCGAAGTGCTCGAGTACACCGACATCGCCGACCCCACGCCGGGTTCGCGCGACGTCGTCATCGACGTGGCGGCCACCTCGCTCAACCACCTCGACGTGGTGCAGCGCAACGGATGGTTCACGATGCCCGGCTTCACCTTGCCGCACATCGCCGGTATGGACGTGGTGGGCACCGTCAGCGAGGTGGGCAGCGAGGTGTCGCTGGTGAAGGTGGGCGACCGAGTGGTGGTCGACCCGTCGCTCGCCGGCGTGCCCGACGGCTCGACGCTCGCCGGGATGGGCGACCTCTACGGCGACCTCGGCATCATCGGTGGCACGGTGGCGGGCGGCTACGCCGAACGGTGTCTCGTGCCCGAGACCCACGTGCACCGCATCCCCGACACCATGTCGTGGCACCACGCCGTGGTGTTCCCCACGGCCTGGCTCACCGCCCATCACGCCATCGTCGATGTCGGACGCCTGGCCGCCGGCGAGACCGTGATGATCCACGCCGCCGGCAGCGGTGTGTCGATGGCGGGCATCCAGATCGCCAAGCACTACGGCGCCACGGTGCTGGCAACCGCCGGTTCGGCCGACAAGTGCGCGAAGGCGCTCGAGTTGGGCGCCGACCACGTGGCCAACAACCGCGAGGTCGATGTCACGGGTTGGGCGCGCGAGGTCACCCACGGCGCCGGTGTCGACATGGTGTTCGACCACGTCGGCCCTGCTCTGTGGGCGGCGTCGATGTTCTCGCTGAAGCCGCGCGGCCGGCTCGTGAACTGCGGCAACACCACCGGCGACTCGGCCACCATCCCGTCGCTCGGTTTCATGTTCCACATGGGGGTGCAGATCCTCGGTAGCGATCCGTATCGCTACGAGGAGTTCGCCCCCGCCTGGGCGATGTACGCGCAGGGCGACTTCCGCTCGCCCATCGACAGCGTGTTCCCCTTGGCCGAAGGCGCGGCCGCGCAGGACAAGATGCTGCGCAGCGACTTCTTCGGCAAGATCATCCTCGAACCGTGAGCACCGACTCACCGTTCCCCGAACTGAAGAAGACCCACACGCTGGCCCGCACGGGTCGCCCATGGCGCGACTACAAGCCGCCGCCGTCGGGGTCGGTGTGGGGCATCATCCAGGGCTACGGCTCGTACTGGATGCTGGTGGCCGCCGTCGACCTGGGTGTGTTCGACGGCATCGAGGCACTGGGCCCCAGCCGCGTCGAACCCATCGCCGAACACCTGCAGGTGTCGCCGTTGCATCTGCAACATCTGCTCGACGCGCTTGTCACCTTCGGGTTCCTCGACCAGGTCGACGACGTGTACGAACTCACCGAGACCGCCGAGCGCTACCTGTGCACCGACGGCGCAGCATCGATGGCGGCGCTGGTGCGCGTGGCCCCCGGGCCGCTCGAGAACTGGACGCACCTGGCCGACACCATCCGCACCGGCACCATCGTCAGCCCCATCGACGACGACCCCGCCAGTTTCTACGGCCCGCTGGTGCAGGCCACGTTCCCCACCCAGCTGCGGGCCGCCACCCGGCTGGGCCTGCGCCTCGGCTGGGCCCGTCGGCCCGGGTTGCGCGTGCTCGACCTCGGTGCCGGGCGTGCTCCGTGGGGCATCGCCGTGCTCGAGCAGTCGCCCGGCTCCACCGCGGTGGTGAACGACCTGTCGTCGGTCATCCCGCTCGCCGAGGCCACGGTCGAACAGCGCGGTCACGCCGACCGGGTGACGTTCCGCCCCGGCGACTTCCACACCATCGACATCGAGCCGCAGTGCTACGACGTGGTGATGCTCGGCCACGTGTGCCGCACCGAGGGCCACGAGTTGGCCGCGTCGCTGGTGCGCAGGGCGTTCGCCGCGCTGAAGCCCGGGGGCCAGGTGGTGCTGGCCGACTACTTCGCCGACAACGACCGCAAGTACAACCCGTTCGGCGTGCAGATGGGCATCACCATGCTCGCCAACACCCGCCGCGGCGGCACCCTCACCCACGCCGATGTGCGTGGCTGGCTGCACGACGCGGGCTTCGAAGCCATCCGCCTGGTCGAGCCGATCGGGTTCAACCAGGTGTTCGTCGCCGACCGACCCGAAGGAGACCCTGCGCCATGACCGATGTCGCTGCCAACAGCACCCGTGAAGCCGTCGACCTGCTGGTGAAGGGTTGGTACGTCGTCACGATGAACGCCGACCGCGACATCATCCGCAACGGCGCCGTGGCCGTGCGCGACCGGCGCATCGTCGCCGTCGGCAAGGCGAGCGATCTCGAGCGCCGCTACGACGCGGCCCGCACCATCGGCGGCGATCGCTTCGTCGTCACGCCCGGCATGGTGAACACCCACATCCACATCACCGGCGAGCCGCTCACCCGCGGCTACGTCCCCGACGACACCCCGTTCGTCGAGAACGTGTTCGAGTGGCTGTGCCCGCTGTACGCCGTGTACGGCGCCGAGGAGGAGAAGGTGAGTGGTCAGATGGCCGCCATCGAGATGCTCCGCTCGGGCACCACGACCTTCCTCGAGGCCGGCACCATCCGCTTCCTCGACGAGGTGGTGGAGGGTCTGCTCGAGGTGGGCATCCGCGGCCGCGTGGGGCGCTGGGTGTGGGACATCCCGCCCGAGCCGTCGGTGTACCGCCAGAGCACCGATGCCGCCATCGCGCACCTCGAGCACCAGCTCGACGTGCACGCCGGCCACGACGACGGGCGCATCGGCGCGTGGAGCATCCTCGTCGGCCACACCACCTGCAGCGACCCGCTGTGGAAGGCCGCCAAGGCGCTGTCCGACGAGCGTGGCGTGGGCATGAGCTTCCACATGTCGCCCGCCCAACTCGACCCCGACGGCTTCATCGCCGAGTTCGGCCAGCGCCCGATGGTGCACCTCGCCGAGATCGGCGTGCTCGACAAGAACGTGGCGATGACCCATGTGGTGCGCATCGACGACGCCGAGTTCGAACTCATCGTCGAGAGCGGCGTGAGCGTGGCGCACTGCCCCACCACGGCGCTGAAGGTGAGCTACGGCGTCACCCAGGTGGGCAAGTTCCCCGAGATGGTGCAGCGCGGCGTGAACGTGTCGATCGGCACCGACGGCAACAACGCGTCGAACTACAGCGACCTGATGCGCGCCACCTACCTGGTGGCCGGCCTGTTCAAGGACGCCCGCACCGACCCGCAGATGTTCCCCGCCGAGAAGGCCTACGAGATGGCCACCCTGGGCGGCGCGCGCACGATGCTGCTCGACGACGAGATCGGGTCGCTCGAGGTGGGCAAGCGGGCCGACGTGGTGCTGCACGACACCGACCGGCCTGAGTGGCGGCCGTTGCTGAACGTGATGAACCAACTGGTGTGGTCGGCCGACGGACGTGGTGTGCACACCGTGCTGGTCGACGGCAAGGTGGTGGTGGAGGACGGCCACTGCACCACCATCGACGAAGAGCGCATGTGGGCGCAGGCCCAGGAGATGGGCGAGGCCATCACCGCCCGCAGCGGCCTGCCCGACAAAGCCAAGTTCCCCATGCTCTGACGGGCCGAGCCGGCCACGGGATCAGGGCTCAGGGCTCAGGCGAGGCCGGCTTGGCGCTGGAACACGAGGCTGTCCCAGTAGTCGGTGCGCTTGGCGATCAGGCCGTCGCGCACGATGAACCGCATCACCCCGCGCACCGCGATGGGACGGTCGTTCACCGTGGTGCGCAACGTGTAGGCGGCGCACACGCGGTCGTCCTCGGCGACGATGTCCTCCACCTCGTAGTGCAGGCCGGGCATCGAGCCGAGGAAGCCGGGCAGCCGACCGCGATAGGCCTCACGCCCTTCGCAGCCGGTGCCGAGTGCCGCCGTGTGCTCGTTGACGAAGTCGTCGGTGACGAGTGCCGCGATGGCATCGGGGTCGCCGCCGGCGAAGGCCCCGAGGTACTGCCGGCAGATGTCTGCCGGCGTGCTCACGACCCGGCGCTCACGACGGGGCGCCCCACACCTCTTGGGCCTTGGCGTACACACCCTGGTCGTAGCTGAACTCGATCATGTTGCCCTCGGGGTCCTTCAGGGCGCAGATGTAGCCGATGGGCGGGGGCATGTCGGTGGGCGGCCAAGCGAGGCAGCCCTCGGCCTCGCCCCGGGCGGCGATGGCCTCGACCTCGGCGCGGCTGGTGACCTCGATGCCGATGTGGGCGAACGGCGCCATGATGGGCTGCTGGCCCTTGTCCTGGTCTCTGAAGAAGCTCACCAGCACGAGGATGAACGGCTTGTCGGACTGGTCGGGGTGCCCGAGCCAGGCGCCGTAGCCGTCGGGGTCTTCGCGGCGGTCGAGTAGTTCGAGCGGCGTGAAGCGCGTGTACCAGTCGATCATCGCGTCGATGTTGCTGGCGGGCAGCGCAATGTGGGTCCACCGCATCGTGGGCGGGTGGACGGCGTAGTCGTCGGCCTTCTCACTCATGGGCGAAAGCCTCCGCTGCATGCGACCTGGAGTTCGTCATGGCGCCGACAGTAGCACTCGCCGCACCGCCGCTTGGTCTGATGGTCTGACCACCACGGCTCGACCAAGACGACTCAGCTGACGGCTCAGCCGCGGCCCACCTCGCGGAGGATGCTGCGGTTGCGATCGGCAGCCGCTGCGTTCAGCGCCGGCACGTCGACGGTGATGCACCTGCCGTCGCGCACGACCTGCCGTCCGGCCACCACCACATCGCTCACCGAGCGACCGTCGGAGGCCCACACCAACTGCAGCACCGGATCGGTGGCCGGTGGATGCCACTGCGGCCCGGAGGTGTCGTGCACCACGACGTCGGCCTGCTTGCCCACCTCGAGGCTGCCGATCCGCTCGGCCATGCCGATGGCCTCGGCGCCGCGGATGGTGAGCAGTTCGAGCGCGTCGTGGGCCGTGACCGAGAACGGGTCGAGCGCCGCGTCGCGGGCGAGGCCGACGAACAGCGCCGCGGCGCGCAGCACGTCGACGGCATCACCCGAGTTCTCGCTGTCGCACCCCAGCGCCAGGCGGCCACCGCGCCGGAGCAGTTCGCCGTGGCGTCCGCCGGCCGTGATGCCCTGGGCCAGACGCAGGTAGGCCCACGGGCAACTGGCCACTGCTACACCGCGTTGCAGCACCAGGTCGACCTCGGCATCGTCGAGGTGCACGGCGTGGCCGAGCAGCACATTGGGGCCCAGCACACCGAGCGAGTCGAGGTGCACCAGCGGGCGCCGACCGGTGCGGGCCAGGTATGCGGCGCCGTCACTGGGCGACGGCGAGATGTGGAACGTGAGGTTCGTGTTGCGCCGCCGGGCGAGGTCGGCGGCTCCGCCCGCCAACTCGTCGCTCATCAGGTCGTGGCCCACCAGCGTCACCCAGGCGGTGACCAGCGGGTCGCCGTCCATGGTGTCGATCAGGCCCTCCAGCACTGCCAGCACATCGGGTGCGGGCGCGGCGAACGGGGCGTCGTCGATGTCCCAACCCCACCGGCCGATCGTGCCGCGCACACCCACCGCGTGCATCGCCGCCACCACTCGCTCGGGATGCGCCACGGTGCCGGGTTCGACGGTGCACGTGATGCCGTTGCCGACGGCCTCCACCAGCGCCAGGGTGGCCGACAGTTCGTCGTCGTCGCCGGTGTGCGCGGCGTGCACGGGCACCGCCCAGTCGAAGATCGCCTCCTGCGAGGTGATGGCGTCGGGGATGCAGCTGCGCACCAACCGGTCGCCCGTGAGGTGCTGGTGGGCGTTCACGTAACCGGGGGTGACGAGGCTGTCGGCCGTGCCGACGACGGTGGCGGCGGGGTGCGTCGCGGCCAGCTCGGCGTACGGACCCACGGCGGCGATGCGGTCGTCGACCACCAGCACCGCGCCGTCGCGCAGCACGTCGCGCGCGCCGTTCATGGTGACGACGTGTCGGCCTCTGATCAGCAGCACCATCACTCACTAGGGTGGCATGTGTGACGTTGGAACTGTGTACTCATCCTGCCCTGCGCAACAGTTGGCACCCGGTGGCACGCACCATCGACGTGGCAGGTGGGCCGCATGCGGTGCGGCTGCTCGGCGCCGACGTCGTGCTGTTCCGCGGCGCCGACGGCGCTGTGTCGGCCCTGCCCGACCGCTGCCCACACCGTGAGTCGCCGCTGTCGCCCGGTGTGGTGAGCGATGGTTGCCTCGTCTGCCCGTACCACGGCTGGACCTTCGACCAGACGGGCCGGTGCGTGCGCGTGCCGTCGGCCAGCGAGGGTGTGCCCGCCCCGCCCCGCGCCCATCTCGCCGCCTACCACTGCGCCGAGCGCTACGGCCTGGTGTGGGTGTGCCTGGGCGAACCGCGTGCGCCGATCCCGGCCATGCCGTGGGAGGACGACCCGTCGTTCCGGCGCATCAACACCCCGGTCGACGTGTGGCGCACCTCGGCCACGCGCATGGTCGACAACTTCCTCGACATCACCCACTTCCCGTTCGTGCACACGGGCACGTTCGGTCGGTCGCAGGACACCCAGGTGCCCCGGGTGGAACTCGGGCCACTCGACGACGACTTCTTCGGATACAGCTACGAGGTGTTCGCCAACAACCAGTCGGTGGGCACCATCGCCAGCGGCCAGACCGAGTCGGTGGTGCACCGCGCGATGAGCTCGGGCTTCAGCCTGCCGTTCATCTGCCGCAGCACCATCGCCTACGACTCGGGCCTCGAGCACATCTTGTTGCTGCTCTCGACACCCATCGACGACGTCACCTCGTACTTCACGTTCGTGGTGTGGCGCAACGACGACTTCTCCGTGGCAGCCGACGAGGTGATCCAGTTCGATCTCGCCATCGGGGCCGAGGACAAGGTGATGCTCGAGCGCCTCAGCGGTGTGCTGCCGCTCGACCAGACCACCCTCGTCAGCGTGCAGGCCGACAAGTGCTCGGTCGAGTGGCGCCGCCAGTTGGCCGACCTGCTCGCGGCCGGCTGAGCAGCCCGTCGTGCCCTCTGCAACCGATCTCGTCCTCGCCGGCGCGGCTGCGTTCGCGGCCGGCGGTATCAACGCCGTCGCCGGTGGCGGCACCCTGGTTTCGTTCCCCACACTGGTGGGCCTCGGTGTGCCGTCGGTGTCGGCCAACGTCACCAACACGGTGGCGCTCAGCCCCGGCTATCTCGGCGGCGCCATCGCCCAACGACGTGCTGTGGCCCAGCACCGCGAGCGGCTGCGCGCCCTGCTGCCGGTCACCCTGGTGGGCGCGCTCGGCGGTGCCGTGCTGCTCGTCGTCACCAGCGAGTCGCTGTTCCGCGCCATCGTGCCGTACCTCATCCTCGGGGCATGCGCCCTGCTCGGCTTCCAGGACGGCATCAAGCGACTCGTGTTCAACGGCCGCGAGCGCGACCACCACGGTGCGGTGCCGCCGACCCTGCACGTCGCCGTGTTCGTGGCAGCCGTGTACGGCGCCTACTTCGGTGCCGGGCTCGGCATCATGCTGCTGGCGGTGCTGGGCCTGTTGCTCGACGACGACCTCAACACGCTGAACGCCCTGAAGTCGGTGCTGTCGTTGGCCATCAACCTGCTCGCTGCGTGCTTCTTCGTGTTCTCCGCCAAGGTGGCGTGGGGGTTCGTCGCCGTGATGGCCCCGGCCAGCCTGGTGGGCGGGCACATCGGGGGCCTGCTCGCAGGCAGGCTGAACCCGAAGGTGCTGCGCGCCGTGGTGATCGCCTTCGGCGTGGCCGTGGCGTTGAAGATGCTGTTCCTCTGACGCAGCCCCGGATCAGTCGACGATGGCGCTGTAGACGAGGCTGCGCAACTGACCGCGGAAGTCGAACGACACACTGGGCATCAGCTGGGTCATGAACACCACCCACAGGTCCTCGACGTCGTCGACCCAGAACACCGTCGACGCCGCACCGCCCCAGTAGAAGTCGCCGCGGGTGAGCGCGCCGGTGGCCACCTGGTCGATGGTCGACGCGAAGCCGAGACCGAAGCCCACGCCCACGTTGCCGTACTGGGTGAGCAGCTCCACGTCGAGCGCGGCCAGGTCCTTGCCACCGGGCAGGTGGTTCATCCGCATCAGTGCCAGCGTGCGCGGGCCGATGATGCGGTGCCCGTCGAGCTCGCCGCCCCGGCGCAGCATCTCGCAGAACCGGGTGTAGTCGGCCAGCGTGCCGGTGAGGCCGCCACCGCCCGACACGAACGCCGGCGGGCGCAGGTACGCACTGGTGGCCGGGTCGTCGAGCAGCGTGGTGGTCTTGTCGGGGTTGCGTGCGTAGTTGGCGGCGAAACGGTGCGCCTGGTCGGCCGCCACCTGGAACGCCGTGTCGTGCATGCCCAGCGGGCCGAGGATGTGCTCGCGCAGGTACTCGGGAAGTGGTTGGCCGCTCATCAGCTCCACCAGCGCGCCGCAGGCATCGGTGGCGAGCGAGTACATGTAGGCGGTGCCGGGCTGGAAGCGCAGCGGCACCTGGCCGAGGCGGTCCATGAACTCGGCCATCGTGGCCGACACACCGGCGCTGCGGATCTGGTGGGCGCGGTAGATCTCGTCGATCGGGTGCTGGTCGCCCATGCCCGGCAGCACCCCGCCGTAGGTGAGGCCGCTGGTGTGGCTGAGCAGGTCGCGGAAGCTGATGGGTCGGTGCGCCGGCTCGGTGACCATGTCGTCGCCACGACCGCTCACCCACACCCGGTGGCTGCGCCAGCTGGGCACCACCCGGGCCACCGGGTCGTCGAGTTGGAACATGCCCTGCTCGAACAACTGCATCAGCGCGATCGACACGATGGGCTTGGTCATCGAGTAGATGCGGAAGATGGTGTCGTCGCCGATGGGCACGTTGCGCTCGCGATCGCGCAGCCCCAGCGCGGCGTGGTAGGCGAGGTGGCCGCGTCGGCCCACGGCCACCTGGCAGCCGGCGATCTTGCCGGGCGCGATGTAGCGACTGTCGAGGTGGGCGGCGATGCGGTCGAGTCGGGCGGCATCGAAGCCGGCGGCGCCTGGGTGCAGTTCCACGTGATCCCCCTGTGTCGTCCGTGGTGGTCGTGACGACCGTCCGCATGATCGCAGATGCTGCCCTGCTCGATGCGTGTCGGGGTCGATGCGTGTCGGGGTCGATGCGCGGGTCAGGCCGTGGTGCGGGTCATCACCCGGTGAGCGACGACGGCCGGCATCGACGACACCCCGGCCCCCGCTGCGAGCCAGTCGGCCACAGCGGCCGTGTCGTCGGCCGACAGGACGCCCCCCAGCCAGGTGGCCGGATGCCCGTCGTGGCGACGGACGACGACCACGTTCGATGCCGAGCACTCGTCGAGGCAGTCGACCACCCGGCACCGACCTCCACCACGAAGCGCCCCGGACGAGAGCACCGCGACCTGGGCGTCGTGGTCGACATCGGGGTGCTTGCGCGAGGTGCCGCAGCAACACCCGCGGCAGACGAGGACCGAGAAGGCGCCTCGCGGTCGGCTCGGGCCGAGATCCACCGCGGTGGATCGGAGCGGGTCAGCGTCGGCCATCGTCGACCTCGACGAGCGTGACGAGTCCATCGGCGAGGCCGACCGCGATCTCGTCGCCGGCCGGTGACCAGGCGATGCATGCGATCTCCTCGTCGAACTGGAGCGATGCGAGCAGGCTTCGTCGGCTGGCGGTGGGGTCCCACAGGCACAAGCGACCGTCGGCGCCGGCCGAGGCCAACAGGGTGCTGAGCGGCTGGAAGCCGACATCGACGACGCGCCGCGCGTGGCCGTCGAGTTGTTTGGGGCGGCTGCCCTTGGGGCCCTTGCCGGAGAAGTCCCACACCGTCACCTCACCAAGGTTGCCCACAGCGAGAAGACGCGATCGGTCGTCCCATGCCAGATGTTCGACCTTGGCCGGGTAGCCGTTCATGGTCAACTCGTCGCCGCTCCACAGCCGCCAGCAGTGCACCGATGCGTCCTGGTTCCCCGAGCACGCCCACTTGCCGTTGGGTGCGATGGCGAGCGCGAGCAGCGACCCTTTCCACTCGAACCGCTTCGTCGGTTTCGTGTCGCCCTGGTACCACCAGACCCCGCCGTACAGTCCGACCCCGAGGTGGCGGCCATCGGGGGTGTACCCCAGGCATGCCACCGTCGACGGATGCGCGTCATGGCGGAGGTGTTCGCTCCCGTCGGTCGCGACGCGGATCACCTCGTTGCCGATGGCGGCAGCGAACTCTGCCCCGTCCGGTCGCCAGACGATGTCGCCGCACCATCCCCGGGCCGTCACCTCGCCGAGCACGGTGCCGTCGGCCGCCGACCAGAGACGAACCCGTCCGTCCTGCCCGCCGGTGGCCAGCAGGTCGGCGGTGGGCGACCACGCCACCTGGGTGACGCCGAACTCGTGCAGCGGGGGGTGCTGCACCAGTCCGTCGTCGTCGATGATCGCAGTCGTGCCGTCGAGCGAGCCGACCGCGAGCCGCGATCCGTCGGCCGACCAGGCGAGTGCGCTCACGTAGTCGCCCACTCGGACGGTCGGCCCGCTGCTCGGCCGAAGGTCCACGTTCATGACACGAGGCAGGCGCGGAACCGGTCGGTCAGTTCCTCGCGGTCGAGGTTGCGGCCGATGAACACCATCCGGTTCAACCGGGGTTCGTCGGGCTGCCAGGCTCGGTCGGGCTGGCCGTCGAACAGCATGTGGACGCCCTGGAAGACATAGCGCTGTTCAGCGCCGTCGATGTTGAGCACGCCCTTCATCCGGAAGATGTCGACGCCCTTGGTGCCGAGCAGCCAGCCCAGCCAGTCGTTGATCTTGTCGATCGCCGTTCCGCCGGGCAGCTCGATACCGACCGACGTGACCGACTGGTCGTGCTGGTGCTCGCTGTCCACGAGGAACTCGGGCTCCATCTCGAGCACCTTGGTCAGATCGAACGCGCCGACCCCCAGGATGCGGTCGAGGTCGACGTTGCTCATCGTGGTGGGGATGATCTCGGCGTTGGCATTGATCGCTCGGATGCGTCGCTCGACCGAGGCGCGCTCGTCGTCGTCGACGAGGTCGATCTTGTTCAGCAGGATCCGGTCGGCGAACGCGAGTTGTTCGACGGCTTCGTTCTCGATCCCCTCGGGCTTGTCGTCGTCGAGGTGTTGCGGCAGGTGCTTGGCGTCGACCACGGTGACGATTGCGTCGAGTCTGAGTTGCGCTTTCACCTCGTCGTCGACGAAGAAGGTCTGCGCCACAGGAGCAGGGTCGGCCAGACCGGTGGTCTCGACGAGGATGTGGTCGAACTTGTCGCGGCGCTTCATGAGGTTGCCGAGGATGCGGATCAGATCACCGCGCACGGTGCAGCAGATGCAGCCGTTGTTCATCTCGAAGATCTCCTCGTCGGCATCGATCACCAGTGCGTCGTCGATGCCGATCTCGCCGAACTCGTTCTCGATGACGGCGATCCGCTTGCCGTGCTGCTCGGTGAGGATGTGGTTGAGCAAGGTGGTCTTGCCGGAACCGAGGAAACCGGTGATGACCGTGACGGGGACCCGATCGTCCATGGCGCGCCTTTCGTGGAAGGAGGGAGGGAGGGAGGGAGGAGGGAGGGAGAGAAGGAGGGAGGGAGGGAGGTGGCGAGGGACCGACGGTCGGCCCTTTGCAATTATGAGAATCATTACCATAACATGGCCCGATGGCAACCTCCGACTTGATCACCACATCGCTGCTCGATTGCAGCGGCGTCGTCACTCATCGCCTCACGTTGCTGGCCGACGGCACGGTCGAGATCCGCTTCCCGAGCGGCGGAACCGCCACCGTCGAGCCTCGAACCGGCCGCGTGCTCACTCCCGGCCGGGTGATCCCCGAGCAGGTGCTCGCCGCCGCCCGGTCGCTGGAGGGTGCACGATGAACCCGCGTGCAGTCGTCGGCTCGATGGCGATCGCCGGCAGTGTCGTGTTCGGTGCGTGCGGCGGCGACGAGAACGCCGGCACCGGCACCGATACGCCGATGGTCTACGCAGCGTTCGCCCCGATCGAGGAGGTGGCTCGCGCCGTTGCCGGCGAGCGGGCCGACGTGGTGGGCCTGGTGCCCCCCGGCGGCGGAGCCCACGACTACGAGCCGACTGCGAAGCAGTTGGAGGCGCTCGCCACGGCCGACCTGGTCGTCTACTTCGGAGCCGACTTCCAGCCCGGTGTCCAAGATGCCGTTGCCGGACTGGACGACGGCGTGCGGATCATCGACCTCCTCGAGGGGTTGCGCCTGCTACCGGTCGGCGAGCAGTTGCCCGGCACCGACGGCGAGGTCGACGGTGAGGTCCTGGCAACCGGCGACGACCCTCACGTATGGCTCGACCCGCAGAACATGATGGCGATGACCCGTGCAGTCAGCGAGGCTCTCGCCGACCTCGACCCCGACGGTCGTGAGATCTACGAGCGGGGCCGCGATGCGTATCTGGCCGAACTCGAGCGCCTCGACACCGAGATGGAGGCCGGACTCGCGCAGTGCGCGTCGGACGTGATCGTCACCAGCCACCGCGCCTTCGAGTACCTCGCTCGACGCTTCGGGCTCACCCAGATCTCCATCGCCGGCATCTCGCCCGAGGTCGAACCGTCACCGTCGACGCTCGAGGCGGTGGCGGCTGCAGCGGCGGCCGACAACGTGTCGGTGATCTACTTCGAGGAGAACCTCCCGCCCGACCTGGCCGAGACGGTGGCGAGCGAGATCGGTGCCGACACCGATGTGCTCGACCCGGTCGAGACCCTGTCCGACGAGCAGCTCGCGGCGGGCGAGTCGTACCTCACGGTGCAGCGGGCGAACCTCGCCGCGCTGCGCGCCGGTCTCGGCTGTTCGTGAGCAAGCCGCTCCTCCGGCTCAGCGACGTCGGCGTCAGGTACGGCGACCGGGTCGCGCTGGCCGGCGTGTCGTTCTCGCTGCAGCCGGGCGAACTCGTTGCGCTGATCGGTCCGAACGGTGCCGGGAAGTCGACGCTGCTGAAGGCGGTCGTCGGCTTGGTCCCGCACAGCGGGTTCGTCTCGGTACAGGGACACGAGTGCCATCATCGGCCGGACCGTCTCGACCTCGCCTATGTCGCCCAGCACAGTGCTGTCGACCGCCTCTTCCCCATCACCGTCGACGAAGTGGTGCGATCCGGCCGGCGTCGATTCGGGCGGTGGTGGCGCCGCGACTCCGCCGCCGACATCGGGGCCGCACGCGCGGCGTTGGAACGGGTCGGCCTCGGCGACCGCGGTGCGGCGCGGCTGAGCGAACTCTCCGGCGGGCAGGTGCAACGGGTGTTCGTGGCCCGAGCGCTGGCCCAGGAGGCGAAGGTGGTCCTCCTCGACGAGGCGATGGCGGGCGTCGACCGACCCACGACCCTGACCTTGCTCGACATGCTGCACCAGGTCACGGCAAGCGGTGCTGCGGTGGTCGTGGCCATGCACGACCTGGCCCTCGCGCGGCGTCACTTCGATCGATGTCTGGCAGTGAACGGCACGCTCGTTGCCGATGGGCCACCCGAGGAGGTCTTGGTCGGCGACGTGCTCGAGTCGGTGTTCGGGGCCACGGTCGCGGTGTCCTGACGTGGGCGCGCTCTGGGAGCCGTTCTCCTCCGACTTCATGCAGCGAGCCCTGGTGGCCACGCTCATCGTCGGGGTGCTGTCGCCGGCCGTTGGCACCTGGGTGGTACTGCGCCGGATGGCGAACCTCGGCGATGCACTCGGCCACGGCACCCTCGCCGGTGTCGCCGTGGCCTATGCCGCCGGAGTGAGCGTGCTGTGGGGTGCCCTGGTGCTCGCGGTGCTGATGGCCTTGGCCCTCGCCGCGCTGTTGCAGCACCGCGGCCTCGGCGCCGAGTCGGTGGTCAGCATCGTCGGCACCGGTCTGTTCGCCGTCGGCGTGATCGTGATCTCACGGCAACGCACCGGTGTCGAACTCACGCACTTCCTGTTCGGTCGGATCCTCACCGTCTCGACGGCCGACATCGTCACCAACGTCGTGCTCTGCGGCGCCGCGCTCGCGACCCTCGGCCTCGTCGGCCGAGACCTCCGTCTCGCCACCTTCGACCGCCAGCACGCCATCCAGGTCGGGGTGAAGGTCACAGCGGTCGACACCGTGCTCCTGGTGCTCGTGGCGGTGAGTGTGGTGGTGAGCCTGCGCACCGTCGGCACGGTGATGGCCGTGGCGATGGTGGTCACCCCGGCTGCGACGGCACAGCTGGTGGCGAGGCGCACGCCGACCATGACTCTGTTCGCCATCGCGATCGCCGAACTGAGTGGTGTGTCGGGGCTGATCATCGCGTACCACCTCGATGTCTCGCCGGGAGCGACGATCGCCCTGGTGTGCACCGGGGTGTTCGTGCTGGTGTACCTGCTGCGTACCGCCCCGCAATGGGTCAGGCACGCTCGGTGGCGACCAGCAGGATCAGCGCTGACGCGATCGAGATGAAGATGGCGATCGCCAGCGCGAAGGGCCGCACCGTCCCATCGAACGCGCTGGTGGCGAGACCTCCCAGCAGCGCGCCGCCCGCCGTGGTGACCGTGCCGATGACCGCTGAGGCGGTGCCGGCCACGTGCGGCAACGGCTGCATGGCGGCGGTGTTGCAGTTGGGCACGAGTCCCTGCGCGACGGGGATGACGCCGGCCAGGGCGATCGTGAAGAGCCAGAAGTTCGGGCGGCCTCCAGCGCTGAACGACACGGCCACGAGGATCCATGCGGTCAACACACCGACCTGAGCCATTCGCCGCACGAGCCGGGTCAGCCCGATCCGCTGCACCAGTCGGGCGTTGTTGAGCGAACTGATCGCCAGGAGCACCGCGATCACACCGAAGAACGCCGGGAACCACTCGCTGTAGCCGAACACCTCACCGACGACGATCTCGGAGCCGGCGAGGTAGGTGGTCATCACGCCGAACAGGAACGTCATCGCCACCGTGAACGCACGCGTCTGGCGGTTCGACACCACCTCGCGGCAGGCGGTGACGACGGCCGCAACCGTGAACGGTCGGCGCCGCTCGGGCGCCAGGGTCTCGGGCAACCGCCGGGTCCAGACCAAGAGTGCAGCGGCCGCCACGGCCGGTAACCAGTAGACCGCGCGCCAGGGCAGCACGGCGATCAACCCGGCGCCGACAGCGGGTGCGAGGATCGGGACGAGCAGGAACACCGCCATGATCAGCGACATCAGCCGGGCCATGGCATCGCCGCTGTAACGGTCGCGCACCATCGCCACCGAGAGCGAACGCGGCCCGGCAGCGCCGAGGCCCCAGACAAACCGTGCGGCGACCATCACGGTCCACGACGTGGCGAGCGCTGCGACGACAGCGCTCAGCACATACAACACCAACCCTGCCTGCAGCGGCCGCCGCCGACCGAAGCGATCCGAGGCCGGGCCGTAGAGCCAGGGGCCGATCGCGAGGCCGAGGAAGAACGCCGTCACCAACCAGCCGACCCGCGTGGAGTCGGCGGGCATGCCGAACTCGGCGCGCACGTCGGCGAAGGCGGGCAGGATCGTGTCGATCGCCAATGCGCCGCACGCCATGAGAGCGACGACGAGGATGATGAACTCGCGGTCGCCCGCGGTGCGCGGGCCGGCGTTCGCGCCGAACCCTTCGGAGGTTGTCACCCGAACCGTGGAGGCCCTCACTCGGTGCCGGTCAGTTTCCGGAGTTCGCTCTGGGCTCGGCTCGCCGCGGTGGCCAGTGCTCCGAGGCCGAGCACCCGCGAAAATCCGGCTCGGATGACGAGAGCGGAGGGAACAGCGAGCATCAGGCCGACGAGGCCGCCGATCACCCCGCCGAGGGCGGTGATCACCAGCACGAGTGCCGGGTGCATGTCGAGGCGATCACCCATCACCTTCGGTTCGACGAAGTTCTCGAGCAGCAGGTTGCTGAGCAACGAGACGATCAGCATCACCACGGCCGGAACGATCCCGCCCTCGGCGAACGCCACCGTCACGGCCAATCCACCACCGATCAGGCCGCCGAGATAGGGCACGTACCCGCCGATGAAGTTGACCACGGCGATGGTGAGCACCAGGGGCAGACCGAGGATGACCGCTGTGACTGCGGTGATCGCGGCGACGATTGCCGACAGCACGGTGCGCCCCATGCCGTACTGACGTAGGCCGCTGATGCTGTCGGCGATCCATGCATCGATGTCGTCGCGGCGCGACGCAGGGGTCATCCTGACCAGTCGCCGTCGGAGCACGCCGCCGTCGCGCAGGACGTAGTACATGATCAGAGCGCCCATCAGGCCCGCCGCACCGAGTGCGGTGACCGCTTCCACACCACCGATCACCACGGCGAGGAATCCCTTGGTCAGCATCGGGCTGATCGACTCGAGCGACTCGCGCACCCGCTCGATGGTGGGCGCGTCGAGGCCGGCCTCGGCCAGTGCTGCCGAGATGGCCGAGCCGATCTCGTCGAGTTGCTGCGCCACACCGATCACCGTGAGGGTGATCACGCCGATCAGCAGGCCGAGCAGGCCGAGCACCACTGCGGCGGCGGCGATGCTGGGGTTGATGCCGCGCCGCACCATCCATCCGACGGCAGGTCGGAAGACGACGGCGAGCACGATGCCGAACACGATGGGCAGCACGAGGCCGCCCACCGCAGTGAGCGCCGAGACGACGATGCTGGCGAGGACGACGATGCCGATCGCCGCCCAGGCCCAACGGCCGGCGCGAACGACCCGCGGCTCGGCGGACGGTGCAGGGGTTGCGCTGTCGGTCACGGATGCTCGCCTGTCCGCACGCGGTCGAGGAACGACACGACGGCGTCGTTGAACGCATCGTTGCGGTCGCCCGCCACCATGTGCCCGGCCCCGCCCACATCGGCGTACTCGGCGTGCGGCACGGTGCGCAGGAACTGCTGGGCGCCCTCCTCGCTGAGGAGATCGCTCTGCCTGCCGCGCACCAGCAGGGTGGGCACTCGCAGGCTGCGTGCCGCGTCGTCGAGGTGCTCGGCACGATGAGCGCGGGTGCGCGACTCGTCGTCGACCGGGCGGATGCTCATGAACGCGGGGTCCCAGTGCCAGTACCAGCGCCCGTTGTCGCGCTGGCGCACGTTCTTGCGCAGGCCCGACAGGTCGGTGGGGCGGGGTCGGTGCGGGTTGTAGGCGTGCACCGCGTCGGCCACCTCGTCGAGCGACGCGAATCCCTGCTCCATGTTGGTACGCATGAACGTGAGGATGCGGTCGGCGCCGGCGATCTCGATGTGGGGTGCGATGTCGACCATCACCAGTGCCCGGCCGCACGGGGCATCGGCGGTGCGGCCGAGGGCGAGCAGCGACGACGTGCCGCCGAGCGACGCACCGATGAGGGCCGGCCGACCGAGCGTGCGGCACACCTCGATGAGGTCGCTCGAGAAGGCGTCGACGCTGTAGTCGCCGTCGGGGGCCCACGCGCTGTCGCCGTGGCCGCGCAGGTCGAGCGACACGGCGTACCAGCCGTGGGTGCCGAGGTAGGTGGTGGTCGTGTGCCACGAGTGCCGGGTCTGGCCGCCGCCGTGGGCCAGCAGCACCGGCGGGTCGGCGGGGTCGCCCACCGCATCGCCGACGAGGCGGATGCCGTCGCGTCCGACGAGCTCGATGGTCTGGGTGGTCACCACGCTGGGCACGGTATCCGCAGGTGCCTTCGTGGGCAGAGTTCGGCTGTCACACCCCCTCGGCATCATGTCGTTGTGACCTCCATGACCGTTCTCGTCATCGTCCTCGTCGTCCTGCTGGCAGCCGCGTCCGCAGCCATCGCCTGGCTGCTCGCCGGTCGTCGGGCCGCTCCGACGGTGCCGCCACCCGGGCCGTTGCTGCCACCGGCGGCACCCGGCCCCAGCCTCGACGAGGTGCAGCGCACGGTCGCGGCCGACATCGGTCGGCTCAGCACGCTGGTCCAGCAACTCGGCGACGCCACGGCGCAGCGGTTCGGTCAGGTCGATCGCTCGTTGCAGCATCACGCCCAGGCCACGCAGCAGCTGTCGGCCACCGCGGCCGGACTGCGCGAGGCCCTCGCCAGTTCGAACGCTCGCGGGCAGTGGGGCGAGCGCATGGCCGACGACGTGCTGCGCCTCGCCGGCCTCCACGAAGGGGTCAACTATGTGAAGCGCACCGCGCTGGTGGGCGAGGGCACAGGCATCCCCGACATCACGTTCGTCCTGCCTCGGGGTCAGGTGCTGTTCATGGACGTGAAGTTCCCCATGGCGGCGTACCTGCGTCATCTCGAGGCGGGCACCGATGCCGAGCGGGCACAGCACCGTGTCGCCTTTCTCCGCGACGTACGCGGGCGCATCCGCGAGCTGGCCCGGCGCGAGTACGCAGCCACCGACCAGCGCCCGGCGGTCGACACGGTGCTGCTGTTCGTACCCAACGAGTCGCTCGCCGGGTTCATCCACGAAAGCGACGCCGGCCTCATCGACGAGGCGTTGCAGAGCAACATCGTGCTGTGCAGTCCGCTCACGTTGTTCGCCTTCCTCGGTGTCATCCGCCAGGCGCACGACCAGTACATGGTCGAGCAGACCAGTAACGAGATCCTGCAGTTGCTGGGGGCCTTCAGCCAGCAGTTCACGAAGTACGGCGATGCGGTCGACAAGGTGAAGCGCCAGTTCGACACCGTCGCCCGCTCGTTCGACGAGTTGGCCACCACTCGGCGCCGAGCACTCGAACGGCCGTTGCGCCGTATCGACGACCTGCGCGCCGACCGGCAGCTCGAGGTGGCTCCGGGCTTCGAGCTCGATCCGGCGGCGGATCCGGGCGGCGGCGTCGAGGTCGGCGCGTAAGGTGACGCCACCATGAGCCAGGCAGCGTTCGACCTCGACGGTGATGCCGAGCCCACCTACTCGGTGGGCGAACTCGCCGACGCCATCAACGGCGTACTGCGTCGCGGGTTCGGCGACGGGGTGTGGGTGCGCGGCGAGATCCAGGGCTGGCGCGTCGGTGGACCGCACGCCTACTTCACCCTGGTCGAGCAGACGGCGGAGGGCAAGGCCACACTCAACGTGCAGTTCTTCGCCCCGGCCAGGGCCCGACTGCGGCCACTGCTCGAACGCAGCGGGGTGCGCCTGGCCGACGGGTTGCAGGTACGCATCTTCGGGCAGCTCGACTTCTATGCGCCGGGTGGCCGCCTCGGGTTGAAGATGGTCGACATCGACCCACGGTTCACCCTGGGCGACCTGGCCATGCAACGCGATGCGGTCATCCGTCGGCTGGTGGCCACAGGGTTGTTCGATGCCAACCGGCGCGTGCCGCTGTCGCCGGCACCGATGCGGGTGGGCGTGGTCACCAGCACCGACAGCGCCGCCTGGGCCGACTTCCGTCACGAGATCGAGCGCAGCGGGCTCGGTTTCCACCTGCAGGTCACCGACGTGCGCGTGCAGGGCGACCAGGCCGTGGCGCAGATCACCCGCGCGCTCACGGCGTTCGGTCGCCGCACCGACCTCGATGCGGTGGTGCTCATCCGCGGCGGTGGCGCCCGCAGCGAACTGGCCACATTCGACGACGAGGCCATCGCCGTGGCCATCGCCGGCTCGGCGCTGCCCGTGCTCACCGGCCTCGGCCACGAGATCGACCGCAGCGTGGCCGACGAGGTGGCCCACCTCGCGCTGAAGACACCCACGGCGTGCGCGGCCGCGTTGGTCGAGCGGGTGGCGCTGTACCTGGCGTCGGTCGAGCAGCAGTGGTCGGCCATCGCTGCCCACGCCGATCGGGCCGTGCGCGATGCCGAGGTGCGGCTCAACACGGTGGCCGCTTCCATCGGCCACCTCACGGTGTCGGCTGTCGACCGCAGCAGCGAGCGACTGCATCAGCGGGTCGACCGGCTGCGCCGCGGTGCCGAACGGGCCGTCGAACGCGCCGACACCCGCTTGGTGCAGGCCATCGCCGGGGTTCGTCGTGCGCCGGCCCGGCTCGAACCCGAGGTGCGCCACCTCGACGGCATCGCCGCCCGCGTGCGCCTGCTCGACCCGGTCAACACCATGGCGCGCGGCTGGAGCATCACTCGCACCGCCACCGGCGACACCGTGCGCGACGCCGACCAACTCGTGCCCGGCACCGAACTCATCACCACCTTCGCTCGCGGCCGAGCCCGCAGCACCGTCGAGGAGACCCTGCCATGACCACCCCCGATTCGTCCGTTCCGTCGGGCTATGCCGAGGCGCTCGCCGAGCTCGAGGCCATCCTCGTGCGGCTCGAGCGCGCCGACGTCGACGTCGACGTGCTGGCCACCGAGGTGCAGCGCGCCGCTGCCCTCATCGCCGTGTGCCGCGACCGCATCGGCAATGCCCGCCTGCAGATCGACCAGGTGGTCGCCGACCTCGGCGACGCCTGACCCCACCCGAGTCGCAGCTGCCCACCCGAGTCGCAGCTGCCCACCCGAGGGAAACGTGGCACCCGGGTGTACTTGTTGTCAGTCGGTGACGGGCCAAGGGTCACCGATCACGGGAACGCAGGGCCGCCTGTTCGGTCGTAGCCTGCCCTCGTGTCCGTTGCATCGCCCCCGCCCGCCTCGCTCGCCCATATCGCGGCCCGCGTCGAGGCCCGGCTGCGCGAGTTGATCGAGCACGAGTACACCCGATGGACGGCGTTCGATCCCGACCTGGCCGCACCGCTGGCCGAGGTGGGTCGGCTCGTGCTCTCGGGCGGCAAGCGCCTTCGGCCGGCCTTCACCCACTGGGGGTTCGTCGGAGCCGGTGGCGACCCCGACGACCCGATGGTGGTGAACGCCGGTGGGGCGTTCGAGCTGATGCACGCCTTCGCCCTGTTCCACGACGACGTGATGGACGATGCCGCCAGCCGTCGCGGTGCCCCCACCACCCACACCGTGTTCGCCCAGCAACACCAAGCCGGAGGCTGGGCCGGTGAGGCCCGACGGTTCGGCGAGGGCGTCGCCATCTTGGTGGGCGACCTGGCGTTCGTCTACGCCGACCAGTTGCTGCTCGGGGCATCGCCCCATGCCTGGTCGATCTGGAACGAGCTGCGCATCGAGCTGAACATCGGCCAGGTGCTCGACATCATGGGCGGTGTGCAGAACGACCGCCGCCGCGACAAGGCCGAGCGGATCTGCCGCTACAAGAGCGGCAAGTACACCATCGAACGGCCGCTGCACCTCGGCGCGGCGCTCGCTGCACCGGGCCGCACCGATCTGCTCGATCAGTTGAGCGCCTACGGGCTGCCACTGGGCGATGCGTTCCAGATGCGCGACGACGTGCTCGGCGCATTCGGCGAGGAAGCCGTCACCGGCAAGCCGGTGGGCGGCGACCTGCGCGAAGGCAAGCCCACGCCGCTGCTCGCTCGCGCCGTAGAGGCTGCCACGGCTGCTCAGCGGACGGTGCTCGACCGGGTGGGTCGCCCCGACCTGAGCGATGCCGAGGTGGCCGACATCCAACAGGTCATCGTCGACACCGGTGCGCTGGCCGATCTCGAGGCATCCATCACGTCGCTCACCGACGCGGCCATCGCTGCGGCGCGTGCTGCCGACATCACCGCCGAGGCCGGCGACGAACTCGTCGCCCTCGCCCACTACGTGAGCTGGCGGCAGGTATGAGCCGTCGGCTCGACGTCGTGGTGGTGGGCGCCGGGCTTGGAGGGCTCGCTGCTGCAGCACATCTCAGTCGGGCCGGCCACACGGTCACCGTCGTCGAGCGCGAGTCCATCCCGGGTGGCCGCGCCGGGATGATCACCGAGGCGGGGTTCCGCCTCGACAACGGGCCCACCGTGCTCACCATGCCCAACCTGCTGGCCGATGCCTTTGCTGCCGCCGGTGCCGAGATGGCCGACTTCGTCACCATCAAACCGGTCGACCCGATGTACCGGGCGGTCTACGCAGACGGCAGCACCCTGCACGTGCGCCACGGCCGCGAGGCGATGACCGACGAGATCCGCCGGTTCGCCAACGCGCGCGAGGCCGAGGCGTTCGGCCGGTTCTGCGACTGGCTCGAGCGCCTCTACCGGGTGGAGATGGCGCACTTCATCGACGCCAACTTCAACTCGGTGCTCGACCTGGTGAAGCCGTGGCGCGCCGGGCTCGAACTGGTGCGTCTCGGTGGGTTCGGCAAGCTCGGCCGCAAGGTGGCCAGCTTCTTCGACGACGAGCGGCTGCAGCGCATCTTCAGCTTCCAGTCGATGTACGCCGGCCTGGCGCCCTACGAGGCGCTGTCGCTGTATGCCGTCATCACCTACATGGACTCGGTCGAGGGTGTGTTCGTGCCCGAGGGTGGCATGCACGCCATGGCCACCGGCCTCGCCGCGGCGGTCGAGAAGGCGGGCGTCACCATCCGCTACGACAGCCCGGTCACCCGCATCCTGCGCACCGGTAGTGGCGCAGTGAACGGCGTCGAGGTCGCCGGCAGCGAGCGCATCGCTGCCGACGTCGTCGTGTGCAACCCCGATCTGCCGGTGGCGTACCGCACCCTGCTGGGCGGTGTCGAGGCGCCGCGGGTAGCCCGCCGCGGCAAGTACTCGCCCAGTTGCCTGCTGTGGGTGGCCGGGGTGAAGGGCCTGCCGCCCGCCGAGGCCGCTCACCACAACATCCACTTCGGCCACGACTGGGACGCATCGTTCAAGGCGCTCATCCACGACGGGGTGCGCATGCCCGACCCGTCCATCCTGGTCACCCTGCACTCGCTCGACGACGCGTCGCTCGCGCCCGAGGGGTGCAGCAGCATCTACGTGCTCGAACCCACACCCAACCTCGACGGCCGCATCGACTGGAGCCGCGAGCGCGACCGCATCACCGACTCGTTGCGCGCCAAGGTGGCCGGCCTCGGCTATCCCACCGATGTCGTGGTCGAACGCATCTACGACCCGCTCGACTGGGAAGCGATGGGCATGGAGCGCGGCACGCCGTTCGCGCTGGCCCACACGTTCCGCCAGACCGGGCCGTTCCGTCCGAACAACGTCGACAAGCGGGTGCCGGGGCTGGTGTTCACCGGGTCGAGCACCCTGCCCGGCGTCGGTGTGCCGATGGTGCTGGTGTCGGGCAAGCTCGCCGCCGAGCGGGTGCAGCAGTTCGCCGGACGGCAGCGGTGAGCACCACCACGGTCACGCTCGACGAGAGCTATGCCCGTTGCAAGGAACTGAACAAGCGCTACGGCACCACCTACTACTGGAGCACCAAGGTGCTGCCCCGGGTGAAGCAGCACCACGTGTGGGCGCTGTACGCCTTCTGCCGGTATGCCGACGACATCGTCGACGACCTCGGCCCCGCCCCGGTCGAGCGGCGCGCCGATGCGCTGGCCGACTTCGGTAACCGCTTCTTCCTCGACCTCGCCGCCGGCCACAGCGACGACCCGGTGCTGAAGGCCGTGGTGCACACGGTGAAGGCGTTCGACATCGACCCCGACTGCTTCCAGCGGTTCCTGCGCTCGATGACGATGGACCTCACCGTCGCCACCTACGAGACGTGGGACGACTTGCTCGTGTACATGGACGGCTCGGCCGCGGTGATCGGCGAGATGATGCTGCCCATTCTCGAACCGTTGCGGCCAGAGGCCACCACCCATGCTCGCGACCTCGGCAACGCATTCCAGCTCACCAACTTCCTGCGCGACATCGCCGAAGACCTCGACCGCAACCGGCAGTACGTCCCGCAGGAAGATCTGCGCCGTTTCGGTGTCGACCTCACGGCGCGTCGCTGCACCCCTGAGTTCGTCGAGTTGATGCGCTTCGAGATCGCTCGCTGCCGCGAGCTGTACGAGTCGGCCGACCTCGGCCTGGCCATGCTGCCCACCGAGTCGGCGAAATGCATTGGCGCCGCCCGGGTGCTGTACGGCGGCATCCTCGATCGCATCGAGGCTCAGCAGTACGACGTGTTCGCCAAGCGGGCGCGGGTGCCCACCTGGCGCAAGGCGCTGATGGTGGCCAAGCTCACCTCGCCGTTCGGACGATGAGTGCGGACGGTGGCGCGCAGGCCGGCAGCGGGCAGTCCGGTGCGCAGCGGCTGACAGCGGCGGCCGGTGCGGTCACGCTCGCGGCGATGATCGCCACACCGCTGGCTCCCCGTGGCGGAGCGGTGCGGCGAGCCTTGTCGAGCGTGGTGGTGACCGGCTTGTTCGTCACCACGGCAGCGTCGTCCACCCGTCGCTGGGGCCTGCGTCGGGCGGTGGGCGCGGCAACAGGCCTGGCCGCAGCGACGGCGGTGGCCGAACGTGTGGGTACGGCCACCGGGCTGCCGTTCGGCCGCTACCACTACACGGGTGCGCTGCGGCCGCAGGTGGGTGGCGTTCCGGCCATCGTGCCGCTCGCCTGGTTCGCCATGGCGGTGCCCGCGCGTGATGCGGCGCACGCGGCGCTCGGCCACCGGTCGGGCCGCGTCGCGCGCGTCGCCCTCGGTGCGGGAGCGCTCACCGCGTGGGACCTGTTCCTCGACCCGCAGATGGTGGGCGAGGGGTACTGGCAGTGGGCTCGCCAGGGCCGCTACCGGGGCATCCCGTTCAGCAACTACGTCGGCTGGCTGCTGGTGAGCGCCGGGGTGATGGCCGTGCTCGAGGTGGTGCTGCCGATCGACGACGGTGAGGCGGCCGACCCCACCTCGGTGGCCCAGTACGCCACGATGGCCACCATGGAGACCGTGGGGTTCGCCGTGTTCTTCCGCGACCGCGTCGTGGCGGCCGTGGGTGGCGCCGCCATGCTGCCGGTCGCGGCCGCTGCAGTACGCCGGGTGGTCAACCAGCGTCGGTGGGTCCGTGGCTGACGGTGCTCGCCGCCGGCACGGCACGGCGTCGCCCGCCGAGGTGCTCGTGGTGGGCGGTGGCATCGGCGGCCTCGCGGCTGCCATCCGCCTGCGTGCCGCCGGCCATCGGGTGGTGGTGCTCGAGCGCAACGACGTGCCCGGCGGCAAGCTGGCGGTGCACCGGCGCGACGGCTTCACGTTCGACATCGGGCCGTCGCTGATCACGCTGCCGCAGGTGTTCGACGAGCTGTTCCGCGTGGCCGGCACCACCCTCGCCGACGAGGTGCCGATGGTGCGGCTCGATCCACAGTTCCGCTACCACTGGCCTGACGGGTTCGAGCTGACGGTCCGCGACGACGGCTGCGATGCCCCCGGCTATGCCGAGTGGATCGACCACGGTGGGCGGATCTGGGACGTGAGCGAGCGCACGTTCTTCGCCGGCCCGATGAGCAGTCCGGTGGCGTTGGCCCGCCGTCTGCGCCGGCCACGCGACCTCACCGACATCGACGCCCTGCGCACGCTGCACCGCTCGGCTGCTGCTTGTTTCGACGACCCGCACCTCGTGCAGTGGGCGGGGCGCTACGCCACCTACTCGGGTTCGTCGCCCTACGCGGCGCCGGGCACGCTGGGTTGCATCGCGGCGGTCGAGCACCGCTACGGCTGCTGGTACCCGATGGGTGGTCTCGGCGTTTTGCGCGACGCATTCGTGCGGGTGGCCGAGCGGATGGGTGTGGAGATCCGCTGCAGCACCGAGGTCATCACCATCACGGCTGATGCGCGCATCGGCGGCACGGTCGACGGCGTGGTGCTGGCCGACGGCACTCATCTCGACGCCGACGTGGTGGTCGCGAACGTCGATGCCACGCATCTGTACAGCGATCTGTTGCCCGACACCCGGGCGTTGCGCAAGGTGCGTCGGGCCGAGCGCTCGACCAGTGGCTTCGTCGTGCTCGCCGGGGTGCGCGGTGCAACACCGGGTATCGGCCACCACAACGTGTGGTTCAGCGGCGACTACGCATCCGAGTTCGCCCAGTTGGCCGAGGGTCGATGCGCCGACGAGCCCACCGTGTACGCGTGTGTCAGTTCGGTCACCGATGCCTCGCAGGCACCGGTGGGTTGCGAGAACTGGTTCCTGCTGGTGAACACCCCGCCCGGAGTGGAGATCGACCGCACCGCGTACACGGCGGTGGTGTTCGAGCGGCTCGCTGCCCACGGGGTCGACCTGCGCGACCGACTGCTGTTCACCGAGACCATCACTCCGCTCGACCTGCAGGCTCGCTACCGGGCACCGGGCGGCGCCATCTATGGCACCTCGTCGAACGGGGCCCGGGCGGCGTTCGTGCGGCCAGGCAACCGCAGTGCGCGCAAGGGCCTCTATCTCGTCGGTGGCAGCAGCCATCCGGGTGGTGGTCTGCCGCTCGTCACCATCGGGGCGCGCATCGTCGCCGACCTCGTCGAGGCCGACCGCGCATGAGGCGCACCCGTTCGCGCCTGTGGCTGTTACTGCGCCTCGGGGCCGCGGGTGTGGCACTGGTGCGCATCGCCCGGGCGGCACGCCGTCGACCGCCGCTGCGAACGGGCGCCCCGTTCGATGTGGACGCCGAAGGTCCGACGATCTCGGTCGTCGTGCCGGCCCGCGACGAGGCGGCGCGCATCGGCCCACTGCTCGACGCCGTACGTGCGGCACCTGGTGTGACCGAGGTGGTGGTGGTCGACGACGAGAGCAGCGACGGCACCGCTGCCATCGCCGCTGCGGCTGGGGCGCGGGTGATCGCGGGTGCGCCGCTTCCTGCCGGGTGGGCGGGCAAGGCGTGGGCGCTGCAGCAAGGGATCGAGGCCGCTACCGGCGAGTGGGTGGTCACCCTCGATGCCGACACCCGCCCGTCACCCGAACTGCCACGGGCGCTCGTGGCCCGCGCGGTGGCCGATGGGCTCGATGCCGTCAGCGTCGGCGGCCGCTTCGAGTGCCCCACCCCCGGTGTGGCCTGGCTGCACCCGGCGATGCTCACCACCCTCGTCTACCGCTTCGGTCCGGCGGGCTTCGCGGGTCGGGTGGCGCCGCATCGGCAACTCGCCAACGGGCAGTGCATGGCGTTCCGGCGTGCCGACCTGCTCGCCGTCGGCGGCATGGCGCCGGTGGCCGGTGAGGTGGTGGAGGACGTGGCGCTGGCCCGGCATCTGGCCGGCCTCGGCTGGGATGTGGCGATGCTCGACGGCGCCGAACTACTCACCACCCGGATGTTCGACGACCTCGGCGACACCTGGCGCGGGTGGGGCCGTTCGTTGGCGTTGCCGGGGGTCGAGCCCGTGTGGCGGCAACTCGGCGATCTCGCCGTGCTGCTGGTGGCTCAGGCGCTGCCGCTGCCGCGGTTGCTCACGCGGCGGGGCGACCTGCTCGACGTGGTGCTGCTCGTTGCTCGTCTGGGCACGCTCGGCGGCACGGCCCAGGCGTACGAGCGGCCGGGTCGCACGTACTGGTTGTCGCCGTTGGCCGATCTGCCGGCGACCGCTGCGCTAGCGGCAGGCATCATCCGCCCGCTGCTGGGTCGGCGCCATGTGTGGCGTGGCCGCCGCTACGGCTGAGTCGGCGGGTCCTCAGTCGCGGTCCTGCCAGGTGCAGATGCAGGCCTCGTTGCCATCGGCATCGGCGAGCACCCACCACGAGCGGGCGAAGCGATCGGTCACCATCCGCCCACCCGCGGCCAACGCCGCCTCGATCCTCGCTGTTGCCTCGTCGTGCGGCACCGACACGTCGATGTGGAACCGGTCGCGCCCGGGCCGTGGTTCGTCCATCGTCTGGAACCACATCGGCGGACCCAGCCGCAGCGGGTCGACCAGCGCACCGTCGACGTCGCGATAGCCCAGCACCGCCGCCCAGAACGGCCGGATGCGGTCGGCGTCGAGGGTGTCGATGGCCACTTCCACCGCCTGTACCGCACCCGGTTGCGCAGTGGCACCGGCAGCAGCAGCCAGCTGCGAGATACGACGCGCCAGATCGACGTCGTGAGTGGTGAGACCATCGACTTCGTGGGTGGTCAGCGCCACGCGCACCCGGTCGGGGTAGCGGATGTCGAGGTCGGGATGGTGATCGGCCTCGTCGGCAGCGGCGGCGATGGCGGCGGCTAGCGCCGTAGCGGCCTGGAACGAGCCAGCGCGGAAGTGCGCCACCAGGAACCGCAGAACGACGCGCCAGTCGTCGAGGCCGTCGAGTGCGGCGATCTCGTCGAACGTGAGCGGGGTGTACTGCGGTCGTGCCATCGGCCCAGTAGAGCACCTGGCTTCGGCAGCGTGTGTGTCAGTCGGGGTCGGGTGACCGGCTGCCGGCCCACGCGGCCTGGGCGAAGCGGATGCCGATCAACGTCATCAGCACCCCCGTGGCGGCAGTGCGGTACGGGCCGTCGACCACCAGTTGGATGAACGGTACGGCGAACACCCCGGCCCGCGCTCCCCAGGCGAACGAACGGGTGGCGGCGAACACGATCAGCAGCACGCCGATCGCGATGAGGGACGTGAGCGGGGCCACCACACAGATCGCACCGACGAAGCAGAGCACGCTGCGCCCGCCGCGGAACCCGTCGAACACCGGCCAGGCGTGTCCGACCATCGCCGCGAACCCGCCCACGTACCCGAGCCACCACTGCCCATCGGCCGCCAGCAACACGCCCAGCGTTGCGGCTGCGGCGCCTTTGGCCACATCGCCCGCGAACACCCAGCGGGCTGCGTTGCCCCCCACCGATTCGCGGGCGTTCCAGTAGCCGGGGTTGCCGTCGCCCACGGTGCGCAGATCGCGACGCGTTGCCAACCGGGCCACGGGGATGGAGCCGAACAGATACCCGAACAGCACTGTCAGCACGATGCTCACGGCTGCCATGCTGACAGGGTGACCGACACGGCGCCGCACTGCATCGCCTCCTTCCACCTCGTGCGCGATGCGAGTCGCCTGCGCACCATGGCACGGCTCGGGCTTGATCGGCGTCGCCTGCGGCGTGTGCCAGGCCTGGTGTTCTGGCGTCTGCTCGGCACGGGCGCCGGCAGCGATACCAGCCCTGGGGCCGACCTGCAGCGCAGTGCGCTGTTCGCCATCTGGAAAGACGCCGAGTCGCTCGATGCCTTCGAGGCCTCGATGGCCGACCGCTGGTCGAACGTGCAGGAGGTGTGGTCGGTGCGGCTACGCAGCTGGGGTGGGCACGGGGCGTGGCACGGTGTCGACGTGTTGGGCCTGCTCGAACCGGCGGTGGCCCCCGATGCGCCGGGGCCGGTGGCCATCATCACCCGTGCGAACGTGCGGCGCCGTTCGTGGCGTTCGTTCCGTCAGGCCGGCCCGGCGGTGAGCGCCGAACTGAACGCATCCGACGGCCTGCTCGCCGTGGTGGGCATCGGCGAAGCTCCGTTCGGGCGGTTGGGCACCTTCAGCCTGTGGGCATCGATCGAGGCGGCCCGGGCCTTCGCCGTGCAGAGTCCGCACCACCGTGAGGTGGTGCGCCGCACCCGCACCGAGGGCTGGTACGGCGAAGAGCTCTTCGCCCGCTTCGAGCCCTCGGCCTCGTCGGGTCGCTGGAACGGCCGCGACCCCCTCGCCCCCTGACGCCCCCGCCCCCTGACGCCCCCCGGCGATTGTGAGCGGAACCCGGCCCTACCCGGATTTGCTCACAGACGCTGGGTGCGCCGGTCGGTGATTGTGAGTAGAACCCCGCTCCACCTGGCTCCGCTCACAGACGCTGGGGCGGTGGGCGGCGTTCGACCTGCGCGCGGACGGGGGCGAGCATGCCGTAGGGGGCGCCGTTGCGTTCGTGGTGCACCCGGTGCGCGGCGGCGAGTCGCTCGAGGCCGGGCACCGGGCGGTCGCTGAACAAGGGGAGTCGACGATGGATGTAGACGTCGTGCACCAGTGCGTAGGTGAGGCCGTAGGCGGTCACGCCGATGCCCGCGGGGACGAGGGCCGCGAACCCGGCGACGTTGAAGCCGACAGCGAAGCCCATCATCACCACTGCCGCGAACATGACCGGGTAGGCGTCGTTCGCCTCCCACCGGCGCGGGGATTCCCCGGCGCGCACTCGGCGGTGGTGACTGCGGTGCAGGCCGAGCCCCACGCCGTGCATCACCCACCGATGGGTGGCGGCGGTGAGGGGCTCCATCAGCACGAAGGCGACGACGGCGACAGCGACACCGGTCCACAGGCTCACGGTCTGCACGGTACCCGCCCGACCCGAGGGTTGTTCGTACGGACGGGTGTGCAGTTGGCACTCGGGTGGACGTCGGGGACTCGGGTGTGACGTGCGGCAGATAGTGAGTGGATATGACTCAAGTTTTCTTCTCGATGGGTTGGCGGGAGAGTGTGGCGACTCCTAACCTTGCGTGCAGGTCACTCAGGTTCCGGCCTGATTCCCACCCGTTCACCCCCGTCCAATCCCCACGTTCAGGAGCAACTCATGGCCAAGGCAGTCGGTATCGACCTCGGAACCACGAACTCGGTCGTCTCGGTCCTCGAGGCCGGCGACCCCGTCGTCATCCCCAACGCCGAAGGTGGGCGCACCACGCCGTCGGTCGTCGCCTTCTCCAAGACCGGTGAGGTGCTCGTGGGCGAGGTGGCCAAGCGCCAGGCCATCACCAACCCCGACCGCACGTTCCGCAGCATCAAGTCGAAGATGGGCCAGTCGTGGCGCAGCGACGACATCGACGGCAAGCGCTACACCCCGCAGGAGATCAGCGCCCGCACGCTCATGAAGCTCAAGCGCGACGCCGAGGCCTACCTGGGCGACACCGTCACCCAGGCCGTCATCACCGTGCCCGCCTACTTCGACGACGCCCAGCGCACCGCCACCAAGGAGGCCGGCCAGATCGCCGGCCTCGAGGTGCTGCGCATCATCAACGAGCCCACCGCGGCCGCCCTCGCCTACGGCCTCGACAAGGGCGCCGAGGACGAGACGGTGCTGGTGTTCGACCTCGGCGGCGGCACGTTCGACGTGTCGGTGCTCGAGATCGGCGACGGCGTGTTCGAGGTGAAGAGCACCCATGGCGACACCCACCTCGGTGGCGACG
>JBIIDH010000092.1:0-13939 GCA_044238435.1 Ilumatobacteraceae bacterium
TGCAGCGGCACCCGGTTGGCGGTGGCGAAGGCGCAGAAGATGTCGCCGCTGCTGTTGGCGCCGAACCCGCCCACGCGGGCGAGGCCGATGCCCGCCCGCTGGGCGAGGCGACGGCACTGGTCGGCCAGCAGCGGCGCGTCGGTGGCGAGCACGACGATGATCGACCCGGCGTCGCCGGCGGTGGGGTCGTGGGGGAGGGGCGTCACCTCGGGCCCGATGGCCTCGCCCACGAGTCGGCCGTCGAGGCGCAGCAAGCCACGTCGGCCGTAGTTGGCCTGCACCAGCGCGCCCACCGTGAACGACCCGCTCGCCGTGGTGGCCACCCGGCTGGCGGTGCCGGTACCGCCCTTGAACTCGTGGCAGATCATCCCGGTGCCGCCGCCCACATTGCCTTCGGCCACGGGCGCGGGCAACCCGCCCGAGCGTTCGGCATCGGCCAGCGCGGCGGCCACATGTTCGGCGGTGAGGTGGAAGGCGCCGATGTCGTTGAGGAACCCGTCGTAGGTTTCGCCCACGACGGGTAGGCACCAGGTGGCGTCGGGGTCGCGCTGTTCCTCGTACGCGACGAGTGCATCGCGCACCATGCCCACCTGGTGGGTGTTGGTGATGGCGATCGGTCCGCTCAGCAGGCCGCTCTCGGCCAGCCAGTGGCTGCCGGTCATCTCGCCGTTGCCGTTCAGGCTGTGCATCGCGCCGTAGCAGAGATGGTCGCGCTCGTGCGGGGCCCGGGTATGCACCACTGTCACGCCGGTGCGCGCCACCCGCGGTTCGTCGTGCACCACGGTGCAGTGCCCCACCGACACGCCCACCACGTCGGTGATGGTGTTGGTGGGTCCGGTGGGCAGGGTGCCGATCGTGAACCCGAGGTCGCGGAGACGCTGACGCTGCATGGCCCCGAGCCTAAGAGCGCTGGGGACGGTCGACGACTGTGGCCTCGGGGTCTGGGGCTGCCCTGCATGCGATGATGCGATGGTGTTCGAGCCTCGACATGTCACCGAGTTCCTGGCCGAGGACATGCGGATGGCGCAGGTGGCTGCGGTGGCGAGGTCGGGTGTTCCGCTCCTCGGGAGCCTGTGGTTCGTCTTCGACGACGAGCGATTCTGGTTCACCAGTCACCCGTCCAGTCCGTTCGTCGCTGCCGCGCAGCGCACCGCCGACCTCGCCGTACTGATCGACCAGTTCGACCCACCGGATCGCATTCGACAGGTCCGCGTGCGCGGCCCGGGACGGATCGAGGTGCACGACGCCCGGCGAGTGCAGCAGATCTACGCTCGGTACCTCGGCCGTGACGTCGGTGAGTGGCCCGACTTCTTCTGCGAGCGGGTCGACGATCCCACGTGGATCCTGTGGTCGGTGGCACCGGTTCAGGGTGTCGCCACGATGTACCCGAACTTTCGCGAGGAGTCGATCCGGTGGGACTGCTTCGCCGACAGCCCGTTCGCAGCGTCCTGACGTCGAACCGAGCGACGCGCGCTACGGGGTGGCTGCGACGCCGCTGAAGGGGGTCAACTGCACGGCGATGCCGCCGTTCGACACCGACAGCCGGGCGTCGGGTGCGGCCGGGTGCAGTGGCGCGAGGTGGGCGCTCACCAGGCCCGTGGGGGCGATGACTGCGCCGCGCCAGCGTGGCGAACGGGTGAGCAGGTCGACGAACTGGTGCATGGCCGGGGCGACGCCTCGCAGCCGCTCGCCGTACGGCGGGTTGGTGACCACCCAGCCCGGGGTGGTGGGCAGCACCACCTCGCCGGCGGGGCGTTGTTCGAAGGTGACGAGGTCGCCCACCCCTGCCCGGGCGGCGTTGGCGCGTGCGGCGTCGATGGCGTGGCCCGAGGTGTCGCTGCCCGACACCGGCGGGCGGCGGTCGACCACGTCGGCATCGGCGGCGGTGACCAGGCGCTCCCAGCGCACCTCGTCGGCACGAGGCCACTGCTGGAAGGCGAACGGCCGGTTGCGGCCCGGCGGCATGCGGCGAGCGATCATCATCGCCTCGATGGCGATGGTGCCCGAGCCGCAGAACGGGTCGTGCAGTGGGGCCTTGCCGTTCCAGCCGCTCACCGTCACCAACGCGGCGGCGAGGGTTTCGCGCAGCGGCGCGTCGTCGACCGCCTGACGCCAGCCGCGCTTGTGTAGCGCCAGGCCCGAGGCGTCGAGGCTGACGGTGGCGGTGTCGTGCTGCAGGCGGATCATCACCGTCTGCTCGGCGCCCTCGCCGGTGAACGGTTCGAGCACGACCGCCGCACGCTCTTCGATGGCACCGGTGTGGAACAGCGCCGACCCGGTACTCGACACGCGCAGGTCGACCCGAGCCGCCGGCGGCAGCCAGGCCGCCCAGTCGATGCGCTTCAGCCCGCGTTCGAGTTCGCGGAAGCCCGGTGCCGGGAACGTGCCGATGCGCACCAGCACGCGTGTGGCCGTGCGTAGCTGCAGATGGGCCAGGCCCAGCTGCGGCCAGGTGAGGCTGCAGCCCACACCGCCGTGGCGCAGCTTGGCGTCGCGCACACCGAGGCGGCGCAGTTCGTCGGCGACGAGCGGCTCGAGGCCCGGGGTGGTCACCACGAACACGGCGAGGCGGGCGTCGGAGGGCATCGCTGCACCGTAGTGGGCTGCACCGGGAGAGCGGACTACCTTCGCGTCATGACTGCAGAAGCCTGGATCATCGACGCCGTCCGTTCGCCCCGAGGCAAGGGCAAGGAATCGGGGGCGCTGCACCCCATCCACCCCCAGCGCATTCTCGCCCAGGTGCTGAACGCGCTGCAGGCCCGCAACGGGTTCGACACCGCCGACGTCGACGACGTGGTGATGGGCTGTGGCGCCGGTAGCGGCGACCACTCGATGGACATCGCCCGCATGGCCGCGCTCGATGCCGGCTGGTCGATCGACGCCCCGGGCGTCACCCTGAACCGCTTCTGCGGCTCGGGCCAGCAGGCCGTGAACTTCGGCGCCATGGGCGTGCTCGCCGGATTCCAGGACCTGGTCGTCACCGGTGGTGTCGAGTCGATGTCGCGTCCGTCGCCCATGCACGTCGACGGCTTCACGGCCAACAACGCCCACCTTCGCGACCAGTACGACATGGTGCCCCAGGGCATTTCGGCCGACCTCATCGCCACGCTCGAGGGCTTCAGCCGCGAAGAGCTCGACCAGTTGGCGGTCGACAGCCAGGCCCGTGCCGCGGCGGCCATCGCCGAGGGGCGCTTCGAGCGCAGCCTCGTGCCGATCTTCCACGACGACGGCCGCCTCGCCCTCGACCGCGACGAGCACCCCCGCCCCGGCACCACCCTGGCCGATCTCGCCAAGTTGGCCCCCAGCTTCGAGGGCATGGGCGCGCATGTGCTGAAAGAGCGCGGCATCTCCATCGACCAGACCGCGCTGAAGGCCTACCCGCAGCTCGACGGCATCCGCCACGTGCACCACGGCGGCAACTCGTCCGGTGTCGTCGACGGTGCAGCGGCCGTGCTGGTGGCCTCGCCCGACTACGCCCGTGCCCACGGCATGACCCCGCGGGCTCGCATCACGATGGCGGCCGTCGCCGGCAGCGAGCCGGTCATCATGCTCACCGCGCCCGGCAAGGCAGCGCAGTTGTGCGCCCAGAAGGCGGGCATGACCCTCGACGACATCGACCTGTTCGAGGTGAACGAGGCATTCGCCGCGGTGCTGCTGAAGTTCCTGCGCGACACCGGCGTGTCGTGGGACAAGGTGAACGTGAACGGCGGCGCCATGGCGCTCGGTCACCCCATCGGCGCCACGGGCGGCATGCTCATCGGCACCCTGCTCGACGAGATGGAACGGCGCGATCTGTCGACCGGCCTGGTCACCATGTGCACCGGTGGCGGCATGGGCACGGCCACCATCATCGAGCGCATCTGACCCAGCGGCCTCGGGTTAGCGTGGCGCCATGCGTCTCACGCCCACCGATCGAGACCGCCTGCTCATCTTCACCGCCGCCGAACTGGCCCGCACCCGCCGGGCCCGTGGCCTGCGGCTGAACATCCCCGAGGCGACGGCGCTCATCGCCGACACCGTGTGTGAAGCTGCCCGCGACGGCGCGCGGCTGATGGAGGCCGCAGCGGCCGGTGCTGCCGTGCTGGGCCCCGACGACGTGCTGCCCGGTGTGGTCGACGTGGTGACCGAGGTGAAGGTGGAGGCCGTGTTCGACGACGGCACGCGCATGGTGGTGGTGCGCCGTCCGTTCGGCGCGGCGGCGGGCATGGGCGACGACGCACCCGGCGCGGTGATGCCGGCCGAGCGACCCATCAGCGTGGAGCCGGTCGACCTGGTGCGCCTGAGCGTGGTGAACACGGGCGACGTTCCGGTGAGCATCACGTCGCACTTCCATTTCTTCGAGGTGAACCCGCGGCTGCAGTTCGACCGGGCCGCTGCCTACGGCCACCACCTGGCCATCCCGGCTGGTGCCTCGCTGCGGTTCGACCCCGGCGCCACCGTCGAGGCCTCACTGGTGCCCATCGGCGGGGCACGTGTGGCCATCGGGTTCGCCGGTCTCGTCGACGGCCCGCTCGACGCGCCCGGCGCGAAGGAAGCAGCGCTCGCCCGTGCCGCCGCGCAGGGCTACCTGGGGGCCGGGGCATGAGCCGTCACTCGCACCCGCCCGAGCACACCGACCCGGGCGACATCACCCCCGCCGCGTATGCCGCCATCCACGGCCCCACCGTGGGCGACCGGGTGCGCCTCGGCGACACCCGCCTGGTGGTGGAGATCGAGTACGACGCGCAGCAGCACGGCAACGAGTTCCTCGTCGGCTTCGGCAAGACCGCCCGCGACGGTCTGCTGCTGAAGGCCGCCAGCGTGGCCGACACCTGCGACCTGGTCATCTCGAACGTGGTGGTCATCGATGCGATGCACGGCATCGGCAAGGTGTCGATCGGCATCCGCGACGGCCGCATCAGCGGTATCGGCCGGGCCGGCAACCCCGACACGATGGACGGTGTCGACGTGGTGGTGGGTACCGGCACCACCATCGTCTCGGGCGAGGGGCTCATCGCCACCGCCGGGGCCATCGACACCCATGTGCACCTGATGTCGCCACGCATCATGGAGGCGTCGCTCGCCTCGGGCGTCACCACCATCATCGGCCAGGAGTTCGGCCCGGTGTGGGGTGTGGGCGTGAACTCGCCGTGGGCGCTGCGCCATGCGTTCAACAGCTTCGACCAGTGGCCGGTGAACATCGGCTTCCTGGCTCGCGGTTCGTCGAGTGTCGACGCGCCGCTGGTGGAAGCACTGGTGGAGGGCGGTGCCTGCGGGTTCAAGGTGCACGAAGACCTCGGGGCCCATGCCCGCGCCCTCGACACCGCGCTGCGCGTGGCCGACGAGTACGACGTGCAGGTGGCCCTGCACACCGATGGGCTGAACGAGTGCCTCAGCGTGGAGGACACGCTGGCTGTGCTGGGCGGCCGCACCATCCACGCCTTCCACATCGAGGGCTGCGGTGGCGGCCACATCCCCAACGTGATGAAGCTCGCCGGTGTGCCGAACGTGCTCGGCTCGTCGACCAACCCCACGCTGCCGTTCGGACGCGACGCGCTCGACGAGCACTACGAGATGATCTTCGCCTGCCACGGCCTGAACCATCAGTCGCCGTCGGATCACGTGATGGTGGCCGACCGCATCCGCGGCGGCACGATGGGCGCGGAGGGTGTGCTGCACGACCTCGGCGTCATCGGCATCACCTCCAGCGACGCCCAGGGCATGGGCCGTGCCGGCGAGACCGTGCGGCGCACGTTCCAGTTGGCGGCCCAGATGAAGGCCGAACTCGACGACGGACCCACGCGCAACGACAACGAGCGCGTGCGCCGCTACGTGGCCAAGCTCACCATCAACCCGGCCATCGCCCACGGCCTGTCGCACGAGATCGGGTCGCTCGAGGTGGGCAAGCTCGCCGACATCGTGTTGTGGCGTGCCGACCACTTCGGCGCCAAGCCGCAGCTGGTGCTGAAGGCCGGGTTCCCGGCGTATGGCGTGACGGGCGACCCCAACGCCACCACCGATGCCTGCGAGCCGCTGGTGCTGGGCCCGCAGTTCGGTGCGTTCGGAGCCACGGCAGCCGACCTGTCGGTGGCGTTCACCAGCCAGGCCGCTGCCGCCGACAGCAACGACCAGATGACCACCCGGCGCCGTCGCGTGGGTGTGCGCAACACCCGTGGCATCGGCCCGGCCGACCTGGTGATGAACCGCACGCTCGGCACCGTCGATGTCGACCCGCGCACCGGCACCGTGTCGTTCGACGGCAGTGTCGTGTACGCCGGCCCTGCCGAGTCCGTGCCCCTCAGTCGCCTCTACTTCCTCTGACCTGGAGCCCACCTCATGTCGACGCCCCGCCTCGCTGGTTTCTCGATGCCCCCGGAGTGGATGCCGCACACCCGCACGTGGATGGAGTTCCCCACGATGAACGACTCGTTCGGCGAGGACGACCCCGACCTGTTGGCGCACTACCGCGGCGTGTGGGCATCGGTGGCCAGCACGATCGCCCGCTTCGAGCCGGTGAGCCTGGTGTGCAACGTCGGCGAGGCCGAGGCGGCTCGGGAACTCGTCGGGCCCGGCGTCACGCTGTACGAGACACCCATCGACGACGGCTGGGCGCGCGACAGCGGCCCCACGTTCCTCACCCACCCCGATGGCCGCCTCGGTGCCACCCACTGGCGCTTCAACGGCTGGGGGCAGCAGGACTTCGCCCGCTGGGACGACGAGCAGCACGTCGGCGCGTTCATGGCCGGGCTGGCCGGAGCCGAGTTGTTCAGTTCGCAGATGGTGAACGAAGGCGGCGGCATCCACGTCGACGGTGAGGGCACGGTGATGATCACCGCCACCGTGCAGCTCGACCCGTTCCGCAACCCGACGATGAACGCCGAGTCGGTGGAGACCGAGCTGAAGGCGTACCTCGGTGTCGAGAAGGTGATCTGGCTGCCGCGAGGCCTCACCAAGGACTACGACCGGTTCGGCACCCGCGGCCACGTCGACATCCTCGCCACCTTCGCCCGCCCGGGTGTGGTGCTGGCCCACACCCAGCCCGACCCCACGCACCCCGACTACGAGGTGTGCCGCGAGAACATCGCCATCCTGCGCGCCAGCACCGACGCGAAGGGGCGGCCGCTCGAGGTGATCGAGGTGCCGGCGCCGCGCACCACCCATGTCGACGGCGAGTTGGTCGACTGGGGCTACATCAACCACTACGTCTGCAACGGCGCCGTCATCCTCTGTACGTTCGACGACCCGAACGACGAGGCGGCGCTGGAGTTGATGGCCAAGGCCTACCCGGGCCGCGAGATCGTGGGCCACGACGCCCGCTCCATCTTCGAGTGCGGCGGTGGGATCCACTGCATCACCCAGCAGCAACCTGCGGCCTGACCCGCCTCGCGGCGGCGTTGTACGCTGTTCAACATGAGTGGTCGGCCACGGCTAGGCATTGCCGGCTTCATGCACGAGGTGAACGGTTTCGCCGACCCGGTGGGTCTGGCTGACGGCATCGACGCCGCACTCCACCCCGGTGGCCTCGCCGACACGTGGGAGGCCGGGGCGCTCGTCACCCGGCTGCGCAGCCTGTGCGATCTCGACATCGTCGACCTGCCCGTGTGGGAGTTCGGTGCCAGCGGACCGCTCGACGGCGACGACTTCCGTGCGGTGGTGGCCGGCATCGTCGCCCGGCTGCGCGCCGAGCAGCCGCTCGACGCGCTGGTGGTGCTGGGCCACGGTGCTGGGCGCACGACCGACGACCTCGACCCCGACGCCACGCTGTTCGAGGCGTTGCGCGCCGAGGTGGGGCCAACGGTGCCGATCGTGGTGGTGCTCGACTTCCACGCCAACCTCAGCGACCGGATGTGCGCGGCGATCGACGTGGTGGTGGGCTACCGCACCAATCCGCACGTCGACATAGCAGCCTGCCTCGAGGAAGCGGCTGAGCACGCCGTGCGCCTGCTCGATGGCCCGCCCACCTCACTGGTGTGGTGCCACCTTCCCCTCGCCCTGTCGCAGTTGGCGCAGCTCACCGAGCCCGCCGAGCCGTTCGGTCGGGTGATGGCGCTGGCCGATCGAGCCACGGCGACGCCGGTGCGCAACGTCTCGGTGTTCGGCGGGTTCGCCCTGGCCGATGTGCCCGACGGCGGGGTCAGCGTGTGCGTCACCGTCGACCGTGGCGGTGAGGCGCACGCGGAGGCCGTGGTGCGGTCCCTCGCCACGGCGCTGTGGGACGAGCGACCTCACTACCGGCTGCGCGCCACGCCACTGGTCGACAGCGTCGCCATCGCTGCAGCCGCTTCGCTGGGCGAGCGAGCCCCGGTCATCCTGGCCGACGTGGCCGACAACCCCGGCGGCGGTGCACCGGGCAACACCACGGCCGTGATGCGTGCCCTCCACGAGGCCGGGGTGCAGGGCGCGGTGATGGGCCTGCAGTGCGACCCGCAGGTGGTCGCGGCCGCCTGGCATGCCGGCGCCGGCCGCACGCTGCGGGCCACGTTCAACGCCGGTTCCACGCGGCCGCTCGCGGAACCCTTCACGGTCGATGCCCGCGTGGTGGCGCTGGTCGACTCGTCGTTCGTGTCCACCCGTGGTGTGTACGCGGGACAGCGGCGCCATCCGGGCCGCTCGTGTGCACTCGACCTCGGCGGCATCACCGTTGGCGTGTCCGCTCGCGCCCTGCAGTGTGCCGACGACGACACCCTGCGGCACGTCGGCCTCGACCCCGCGTCGGCCCGTGTGGTGGTGGTGAAATCGCGGGGCCACTTCCGGGCCGGGTTCGATCATCTCTTCGACCCCGACCGCATCGTCGAGGTGGAGGCTCCCGGGGTGGCCACTCCGGCACTGCACCTGCTGGCGTGGCAGCATCTGCAGCGCCCCGTGTTCCCGCTCGACCATCTCGACTCGTTCGTCCCCGTCGTCCGACGCTCTGCCGAAAGGCCGCTATGACCACCACCAGGCCAGCCCGCAAACGAGGCTCGCGTGCCGAGGTGCCCATCACCCGCGAGGCCATCGTCGACGCCGCGTTCCGCATGATCGACGAGCGGGGCAGCGAGGGCTTCAGCATGCGGTCGCTCGCCACCGAGTTGGGTGTCTACCCGGCAACGCTGTACTGGCACGTCGGCGACCGGGCCCGGGTGCTCGGCCTGGTCGAGCAGCAGTGGCTCGAGTCGATCGAACAGCCCGACGACGACGTCGACTGGCGGGTGTGGATGCGCGAGCTGGGCCGGCGCTATCGCGCCAACGCGCAGCGCCATCCCAACGTCGCCCGCATCATCAGCATCGAGCGGGCCCGCAACACCGATGCGATGGTCATCCCCGACGCGGTGCTCGGCCGGCTGGCGAGCCTGGGCCTCACCGGCGACACGCTGGTGCACACCTACAACGCCGTCGTCGGCGCGGTGCAGGGGTTCGTGGTGATGGAGCTGGCGCGCATCGCCGAGCCCGACGCCGACAGTGCCCGCGACACCGAGCAGGAACTGCGCAACCTCGATCCGGAGCGGTTCCCCAACATCACCGAGCACTTCGACGTGGTGGCCGACCGGGTGCTGTCGGTGCGCTGGAGCGACGGCGCCCAGTCGCCACTCGACGGCTCGTTCGAGCAGTTGCTCACCATGCTGATCGGCGGCGTGGAGGCCCTCGTCTCGCCACTACAGTGACGGCGTGCCGACCCACCCGGACGCCGTCGACGCCTCGTCGAGCGGGCTCGACCTGCTGGTGGCGATGGCAGACCACGTGCCGGGTGACGGTCCCCTCACGTCGTCGCGGCTGGCAGCGCTGACCGGGCGCGACCGCGGTCTCGTGGCCCGGGTGGTCGACGACCTGGTCGAACTCGGCCTGGTGGAACGCGACCCGGTCGATCGCAGTCTGCACCTCGGCTGGGGTCTCTACACCGCAGTGGCGCAGGTGGTGGAACGGCGCATCATCACCCGCGGTCAGCCTCTCCTCGACCAACTGGCGCTGGCCTGTGGCGAGAGTGCCTATCTCGTCCGGCGCCGCGGCGGTCAGTCGGTCACCCTTGCCGAGGCGATGCCGCACGTGTCGGTGCGGGGCGTGTCGTGGCTGGGTCGCAGTGTTCCGGTCACGCGCGGCGACGCCGGTCCCGTGTTGGCAATGGATCTGTCGTCGGCCGAGCTGCGCGACGTGCTGGGCCCAGGGCCGCTGCCGGCCACGAGCGGGGCGCGGGCGCCGCGCACGCGTGAGGCGTTCGAACGCGAGATCGCAACCGCCCGCGCCAACGGTGTGTGCCTGCTCGTCGAACAGACCGAGGCAGGCGTGGCCTCAGTGGGTGCGCCGGTTCGCGACTTCCGCTCTCGCCTGGCTGGGGCGATCGTGGTGGTGGGACCGTCCGACCGTGTCGAGTCGAAGTCGGCGCCCATCATCGCGGCTGTCCGTGCGGCGGCGTCGCAGCTCAGCATCGACCTCGGGTGGCGGACATGACGGCGTACACGAACATCGGGCGACGCCTCGAGTTGGTGGCCGGTCTGCTCGACCACGAGGCCACGACTGGGCGCGGGATGGGGGTGGTGTCGGTCGCCGCTCGCGTCGAGCGCGAGAAGTCGCAGATCTCGCGCGGCCTTGCTGCTCTGGCGAATGAAGGTCTGGTCGGACGCGACAGCGACAGCCTCGAGTTCAGCGTCGGGCCGGCGCTGCTGGTGCTGGCAGCGCAGGCCGGCGAGCCCGAACTGGTCCGCAGCGCGCTGCCTGTGCTCGAGCGCCTGGGTGCTGTCACCGGCGAACGAGTCGATCTCGCGGTGCTGCACGACCGACAGGTGCTCACGATCGAGAGCATCGCCTCGTCGAGCACGGTGCAGTCGGTGGGGTGGGTGGGGCGTCGCACGCCGGTGCACTGCACTGCTGCGGGCCGGGTGCTGTTGGCCGCGATGCCGACGTCGGAGGTGTCGGCGCTGGTGGGCCCGTCGCCGCTGCCGCCGAGTGGTCCGAACGGACCGCGCAGCCGTGCCGAGCTGATGCGTCGGATCGACACCGCACGCCGCGACGGGTGGGCGCTCGCCGACGGCGAACTCGACGGCGACGTGATGGCCATCGCCGCGCCCATCGTCGGTGCTGATGGTGGGGCCATCGCCGCCGTGATGGTCTCGGGTCCGACGTTCCGGATGCGCAGCACCGTCGACGCGGTCGTCCTCGCGGTCCGTCGCGCAGCGAACGATCTGTCGGCCCGACAAGATGGTGTTTGACAGCAACTGCTGTTGCTGGTGTAAAACACCTTCCGGAACATCGGGTCGTGGGGACTGGAGGTCGGAAATGCCCATCGCGTCGACACCCAAGGTGTGGATGAACGGCGAACTCGTCGACTGGGAGCGCGCCCAGGTGCACGTGCTCACCCACACCCTGCACTACGGCACCGGCGTGTTCGAGGGCATGCGCGCCTATCCCACCCCGAACGGCCCCGCCATCTTCCGGCTCACCGAGCACATCGAACGGCTGCACCGCTCGGCGCACATCTTGATGATGCCGCTCGAATGGTCGGTCGCCGACCTGGTGCAGGCATCGAAGGACACGGTGAACTCCACCGGACTCGATGCCTGCTACGTGCGGCCGCTCGTGTACTACGGCTACGGCGAGATGGGGCTGAACACCCTTCCGTGCACCGTCGACGTGGCCATCGCCTGCTGGCCGTGGGCGGCGCTGCACGGGATGGAGGTGCTGCAGCGCGGCGTGCGACTGAAGGTGTCGTCGTGGCGTCGGCACGACCACAACACGATGCCACCGGCCGCCAAGACCGTCGGCAACTACGTGAACTCGTCGCTCGCCCAGACCGAGGCCATCCGGGCCGGATACGACGGCACCATCATCCTCAACCCGCAGGGACTGGTCAGCGAGTGCGCCGGCGAGAACGTCTTCGTGGTGCGCAACGGCACGGTGTACACGCCGCCGCTGTCGGCCGGGGCGCTCGAGGGCCTCACCCAGGCGTCGGTGCGCACCATCCTGGCCGACCTCGGCATCCCACTCGTCGTGTCCGACCTGGCCCGCACCGACCTGTACATCGCCGACGAGATGTTCACCTGCGGCACCGCCGCCGAGGTGGGGTCGGTGCGCTCGGTCGACGACCGCGACATCGCCTGCCCCGGGCCCGTCACGACGGCCGTCGCCGAGGCCTACTCGCGTGCCACGCGAGGCGAGGACCCCCGCTACCTGCACTGGGTGGAGACCTGCCGGTGAGCGGGCGGCTGTCGCTGCCCGGCGAGTGGGTGCCCCACGAACGCACCATCATGTTCTGGCCCTGCCGCGAGAGCATGTGGGGGTCGTTCTTCGCCGAGGTGCAGGACGAGAGCGCCCGCGTCGCCAACACCATCGCCGAGTTCGAGCCCGTCACCATGGTGGCCGCCGACGAAGCCGGTGCCGCAGTGGCTCGCCGGCGCCTGCACCCGGCCACCGACATCCGTGTCATCCCGATGGACGGCAGCTGGTCGCGCGACAACGGCCCCATCTACGTCACCGACGGTCAGCACATCGAGGCGCGCCACGTCGTGTTCAACTCGTACGGCGAGCGGCATGCCAAGCGCGATCGCGACGCTCGGGCGGGTGCCACGCTCGCCGAACAGCTCGGTCACCGGGTGGAGAAGATCGACGTGGTCATGGAGGGCGGGGCCATCGCCACCAACGGGCGCGACACGCTGGTGGCCACCGAGCACTGCGTGCTGAACACCAACCGCAACTGGCACCTCGACAAAGAGACGGTCACCGAGCGGTTGCTGGCCGGCTTCGGGCTCGACCGCATGGTGTGGCTGCCCGGTGGGCCGCTGTTCGACCGTGGCCCCACCAACAGCGACGGGCACACCGATCTCATCCTGCAGTTCGTCGACGAGCAGCGCGCCCTGCTGATGGCCGCCTACGGGCCCGACGACGAGAGTGCCGACATCTACGCCACCAACAAGGCCATCCTCGAAGCCGCCGAGTTCGACATCATCGACGTGCCCCTCCTGCCGGTCATCCACCACGGCGACCTCACCGTGCGCGCGTCGTACCTGAACCTCTACCTGTGCAACGGCGCGGTGCTCATCCCTGTGCCCGAAGAGGATCCGGAACTCGACGCCGAGGCCGTGCGCATCATCGGTGGCGCCTTCCCCGATCGACAGGCCATTCCGTTGCGGATGCGTGCCCATCCGGTGCACGGTGGCGCCATCCATTGCATCACCCAACAGGTGCCGGCCGTCTCCGGCGGGGGAGTGTCATGAACCTCTTGCTCACCGACGCCCAGCACGCCGAGATGGCGCAGCGGCTGCATGCGGCCAAGCGCAGCGGCCAGGGGGTCGACCCGCCCAGCGAGTCGACCGAGTACACGATGGACGACGCCTACTGCGTGCGTCGCAAGTTCGTGGACCTGATGATCGCCGACGGGCGGCGGCCGAAGGGGCACAAGATCGGCTTCACGTCGGAGGCCATCCAGCGCCAGTACGGCATGACCGGCCCCGACTTCGGTCAGTTGCTCGACGACGTGTTCGTGCCCGTCGGTGAGCCCGTGCCCGCCAGCACGTTGTCGGATGCACGTGTGGAGGCTGAGATCGCCTTCGAGCTGTCGGCGCCCCTCCGCGGCCCCGGTGTCACCGTGGCCGATGTGCTCGCCGCCACCCGTGTGGTGCGCGCCGCCATCGAGGTGATCGACAGTCGTGTCGGCGCCATGCGTGCGAACGCGGTCGACTCGATCGCCGACAACGCAGGTGCCGGCCTGGTGGTGCTCGGTGAGGTCGAGATGTCACCCCTGGCGCTCGACCTCGCCGGCATCCCCATCCGCATGGAGGTCGACTCCGAGGTGCAGGCCGGTGTGAGCGGCGACGTGATGGGCAACCCGGCCGCAGCCGTCGCCTGGCTGGCCAACACCCTGCATGCCATCGACGGCCTCGGTGGCCAGCTCGAGGCGGGCGACATCGTCATGTCGGGCTCGGCCGTGCGCTCGGTGGCCGTGCGCGCCGGCTCGCGACTCGCGGCCACATTCGGACCGTTCGGAACCATCGAG
>JBIIDH010000088.1:0-15533 GCA_044238435.1 Ilumatobacteraceae bacterium
CCCACGGCTACGACTCGGTCATCGACGACGAGGGCAGCAACGTGAGCGCCGGCCAGAAGCAGCTCATCACCATCGCCCGGGCGTTCCTGGCCGACCCCACCATCCTCATCCTCGACGAGGCCACCAGTTCGGTCGACACCCGCACCGAGGTGCTCATCCAGCGGGCCATGGCCGCGCTGCGCGCCGAGCGCACCAGCTTCGTCATCGCCCACCGCCTGTCGACCATCCGCGACGCCGACACCATCTTGGTGATGGACGCCGGCCGCATCGTCGAGCAGGGCAACCACCACCAACTGCTGGCAGCCGGCGGGGCGTACTACACGCTGTACCAGGCGCAGTTCGCCGCCGCCGCCACCGACATCGCCTGACCCGCACATTTCTTGGGTTCCGGGTTGACATACGAACTGGTGTTCGTATAGGGTGCTCGGTGTTCCGATCTTCCCCTCGGAACCAGATCGAACCCGTTTGCCGGGTTCCCGACATATCGGTTGCTGGTCGCCCGCTGTGGTGCGGGTGTGTGGGGAGGTGCGCGTGAACACCAGTGCGTTGTCAGTATCTGCTGGGGGTGTGGCATGCGTGACCCCGCTCGACCGGTTCCGACGCGTCGCCGACACCGACGCTGCGGTGTTGGACGAGGTCGCGGTGGCGATGTTGCTGTCCGACGTCGCCGGCCTGCAACGGTTCCTGCAGGCACGTGAGATCGACCTGAACCAGCGGCTCCGGCAACTCGCTGCGCAGTGCCCCGGGGTGGACCCTGCGGCGATCAACGCGCGCGCCACTGGCCGGTCGGCTGGCGGGGCTGGGCGGGCGCTGGAACGCGCGGAGCAGGCTGCGTTCGCGCCTGAGGTCAAGGCGTCGATGGATGAGGGCCGGTTGTCAGGTGAGCATCTCGATGCGTTCACCGCGGCGGTCCGGTCGCTGGACGCGCGGTTGCAGCCTGTGTTGCGGGCGTTGGAAGCCGAGTTGGTGGCGCGTGCCGTGTCGCAGCGGGCGACGGTTGAGCAGTTCCGGGGCTGGTTGCAGCGTGAGATCCGGCTCATCGAGGCCGATGACGGCAAGCGGCGGTTGGAGCGTCAGAAACGCGACAGCCGGTGTCGGGTGTGGGTCGACCCGAACAGCGGGATGGTCAAGACGTCGCTGTCACTCGACCCTGAGCTCGGTGCGGTCTATCAGCATCTGCTCCACGAACAACTGAACGCTCGCCTCAACCAGCCGCGTCCACCGGAATGTCCGACCGATCCGCTCGACGCGATGGACTGGCTGCGTGCGCACGCCTTGATGGACCTGATCAGGGGTGAAGGCGGCCCTGTCGGCAAACCCGAAGTCATCGTCGTCATCGATCAGCAGACCTTCGAACACGGCCGCCACCAGCACTCACGAGTCGACGCCGGGCCAGGGATCGATCTGCCGATCGACACCATCCGTGGCATCGCCGGGCGGGCGAGGTTCGTGCCGGTCGTCGTCAACAGCGCCGGTGTCGTCATCGCTCAGGGCGACCCGGTGCCCAGCTACGACCAGATGGCGGCGTCGCTCACCCGGCCGGTCGGGCTCGACCACGGCCGGAGCCGACGACACGCCAGCACCCGACAACGCCGGGCGCTGCGGGCGATGTACCGAACATGCGCCATCCCCGGCTGCGCGCGGCATGTGTCGATCACCGAAGCCCACCACATCCACTACTGGGAACACGGCGGACACACCGACCTCGCCAACCTGCTACCGCTGTGTCGACATCACCACGACCGGCTGCACGCCGAACGATGGCGACTCACGATGGCCGTCGACCGAGCGATCACCGTGCGCGCCCGCGACGGAACCGTGCTCATGAGCACGGGGCCGCCGGCGCAGCAGTGGGCGTGAGCCCGGGTGTGCTCAGCTGGCGGCGGGGCGGTAGACGGTGAACACCTTGCGCAGCGTCTCGTGCACGGTCCACACACCCTGCCAGCCGATGGGGAAGATGCAGCTCGAACCGGCGGTCAGCTCGACGGGCTCTTCGCCGTCGGCCTGCACGGTCATGCGGCCCGACAGCACGTAGATCACTTCGCCGCGGGTGAGGAACTCCCAGCGCGAGGCACCGGGCTCGCACTCCCAGGTGCCGGCGGTGACGGTCTCGTTGTCGAGGAACACCTGGGCGCGGGTGGTGATGGGGCCGGTCAGCGGTTCGGCCGACGGTTGGCCGAGGGGCTTCTCGGCCAGGTCGGCAGCGGCGATCTCGGCGGCACGGAAGTGGATGGTCACGATGGGCCTCTTTCTGGTCGGGCGGCGTCACGTTAGCCGCCCGGGACGTTGTGCCCTGGTGCCGTTCCCGGCACGTTCGTACCCTGAATCGCATGACTGAACGTGCAGATGCGGTGGTGATCGGTGCAGGGGTGATCGGGGCGTCGGTGGCCCTCGAACTGGCCCGTAGCGGCCGACGGGTGGTCGTGGTCGACAAGGGCCCGGCACCCGGTTCGGGGTCGACGAGTTCGTCGGCGGCCATCATCCGGTTCAGCTACTCCACGCTGAACGGCGTGCTCGCAGCATGGGAGTCGGCCACGCACTGGATGGACTGGGCCGGCCACCTCGGGGTGGTCGATCCCGACGGCATGGCCCGCTTCGTGCCGACCGGCAACCTCATCTTCCGCACACCCGACCGGATGACAGCGCGCACCGAGGCACTGTGGGACGAACTCGGTATCGCCTACGAAGTGCTCGACACGGCGATGCTGCACCAGCGCTTCCCGGGCCTCGACCTGGGCGTGTACTTCCCGCCGAAGCGCATCGACGACGACGCCTTCGCCGACGATGCGCACGGCACCCTCACGGCCATCTACGAGCCCACTGCGGGGTTCGTCGACGATCCGATGCTGGCCGCCCGCAACCTGGCCTTCGCCGCCCGGAGCTTCGGCGCCGAGTTCCGGTTCCGCACCGAGGTGGTGGCCATCGACCGGACCGTTGACCGGGCCATCGACCGGACCGTTGACCGGACCGTTGATCGGGCCGTTGATCGGGTCGCCGGGGTCACCCTGGCCGACGGATCGCGCATCGAGGCGCCGGTGGTGGTGAACGTGGGTGGGCCGCATTCGTCGCGTCTGAACGAGATGGCCGGGGTGAGCGACGGCATGCGCATTCACAACCGACCGCTGCGCCAGGAGGTGTTCACGGTCGATGCCCCCGAGGGTCTGCGCCTCGAGGACCACACGCCGGTCATCGCCGACCTCGACATCGGCCAGTACGTACGGCCTCAGCCGGGTGCCACGCTGATGGTGGGCGGCACCGAACCCGAGTGCGACGAGCTCGAGTGGGTCGACGACCCCGACACGTTCGACCCGTTCCCCAGCGTCGACCGCTGGGAGACCTCGATGCTGCGCCTGGCCCACCGGGTACCGGCGTTCGGCATCCCCCACCGCCCCGTCGGCCTGGCCGCGATGTACGACGTGGCCGACGACTGGGTGCCCATCTACGACAAGAGCGACCTTCCCGGGTTCTTCATGGCCTGCGGCACGAGTGGCAATCAGTTCAAGAACGCGCCGCTCGCCGGATGCTTCCTGCGGGCCATCATCGATGCCGAGGCCGCCGGCCACGACCACGACCGCGAGCCTGTGCAGTTCGTCGGGCCCCGCTCGGGTCGAACGATCGACCTCGGCGCCTTCTCACGCAACCGCGACAAGGCCCTCACCAGCGGCACCGTGATGGGCTGACGGCCTCAGGCCGGACGGTCGACAGCGTGCGGCAGGGTGTAGCTGTTCTCGAACTCGTCTTGCAGCACGACGGCCACACCGACGGTGGTGTCGATGACCAGTTCCTCGTCGAGGACCCGGGTGCGGTACGTCCACCCGTCGGGCATCTTCAGCCGCTCGCCGAGTGTGGGCAGGCTCGCTTCCGACATGGTGGGGTCGACGCCGATGCACAGCGCCTGCATCACGTACGCCGTGCCCTGCGGGTCGACCAGTTCGTACACGGCCTTACCGGCGTCGAAGTAGAACGTGGCGCCGCGGTCGACGTAGCGGTTGGTGTAGGGCTGCGCAGCCGGGTTGTTGCCCAGGTCGAGCAGGGCGATGCGGCGCATCAGCAGCCCGTTGAACTCGCGCATCACCGGCTCGACCGGGGCCACCTTGGTGCCCAGACCGTCGAGCATCCAGTGCCGCGGACCGTTCAGCTTCACGAACGCAGCGCCCATCTCGGCGGCGATGTCGGCCGCCACCAGCGTGTCCCACAGCTCGGCCGGGCAATCGTTCAGCATCTGGGTGCCGTACACCTCGGCCTGCAGGACGTCGCCACGCACGAAGACGGCGAGCACCTCGCCGTACCGCACACCACGCATGTTGTCGATCAGTCGCTCTGAGTTCACATCTGGCAGCGTAACTGACACAACGTGCCAGCCTGGCAACGCAGTCCGGCACCCCGGCACGGCACCCCGGCACGGCACCCTGTCTCGGTGCGGTGCGCGGGTCTACCCGTCCGCGAGACTGGCGCCGTGCCCCGCTTGTTCGCCTCCGACGACGACCACGACCTGGTGAAGGCCGAGCGCGACGTCCACGCCGCGTTCGACGGACTCGACCTCGACCTGCAGGCCCTCACCGCCGTCAGCAACATCTTCCGTGCGGCCACCGCCGTACGGAACCACATGGAGAACGGCATCCTCGCCGATCACGATCTGTCGTGGAGCGCCTTCACGTCGCTGTTCGTGCTGCGGGTGTGGGGCGAGATGGATGCCCGCTCGCTGGCGGCCGAGGCAGGTGTCACCGCCGCCACGCTCACCGGCGTGATGAAGACGCTCGAGGCCCGCGGCATGCTGCGCCGCAAGGGCGACCGCGCCGACGGCCGCCGGGTGGTGGCGTCGCTCACCGCAAAGGGCCGCAAGGCGGTCGACGAGATCATGCCCGCCTTCAACCGCCACGAGGCCATGGTCACCCAGGCGCTCACCGAAGACGAGTTGGTCGATCTGGCCCGCAGCCTGCGCACCATCCTGCGCACCGTCGACGCGATCGACCTGTAGGCCCCTCGCCTGTCAGCCGTCCGTCAGCCGTCCGTCAGCCGTCCGTGCCCAGCACATCAGCGGAGGTGTCGCCCTCCAGATAGCGAGCACCGCTGCCACGCACGGCGGCCGCGTCGTGGGGGTTGTAGAGGCGGCACCGGTCGAGGCTGAGACAGCCGCACCCGATGCAGCCGTCGAGGTCGTCGCGAATCGACTCGAGCAGGCGGATCTGGGCATCGAGGCGGCTTCGCCACGTGACCGACAGTCGGCTCCAGTCGGCCACCGTGGGTGTGCGGCCGTCGGGCAGCTGTGTGAGCGCGGCGCGGATCTCGGCCAACCCCAGGCCCACCCGCTGCGCGCTGCGGATGAAGGCGATGCGACGCAACGCTTCGCGGTGGTACAGCCGCCGGTTGCCGTCGGTGCGCAGGGCCGGCAGCACGAGGCCCTCGTCCTCGTAGTACCGCAACGTCGAGGTGGCCACACCGGCACGGGCAGCGATCTGGCCGATGGTCAACAGATCGCGGGCATCCATCGTTCGAATGCTACCCCTTGACTTCAACTGCACTTGAAGGAGTTCGATGTGGCCATGCTCCCGACGACCCCTACCGCCAACGACCCTCACGACACGCTCCTGGCCGCGGCCCACCGTGCGGCAGCGGCGATCAGCGTGCCGAAGGCCGCCCCACCGGATTCGTTCGTCCTCCATGCACCGCTCGAACTGTTGGCCCGTGTGGGCCTGGCACCCCTGGTGCAGCCCACTCGCCGCGGCGAGGCGATTGCGATGATCGACCACCTGACCGACGAGTACCTCGCCGCCGGCGACCCGATCGAGCCGCCGCGGGCCGTCGCCGTCGACGACGTGGACGACGCCTGTGCACGGCTGGCCACTGCGCTCCGCTCCGGCGAGGTGGACGAGGTCGACCGCCTCACTGCCGCACTCCTCCCCCGATGCTCACCCGACCACCTCGTCCACCGGTTCGGCGAACAACTGGTCACCTCGCTCGCCGCCGCCGGCCACGCACCCATCGGCCTCGCCCTGTTACGGCGCGTCGAACCGACCCTGCCCAGCGCACTGCTGCGCGGTGCGTTACACACCATCGCCCTGAACCCTCATCTCCAGATCTCGTGGCACCTGCCCGTCACGGGCGAGGGTGATCCCACCTCGCTGCACGCCGCCATCGCCGCCACTCCTCGTCTCGGCGAACCCGGCAGCAACTTCATCTATCCGCTGATGTCGCAGGTGCAAGACGCCGGGGTGACGCTGCGGCTGCTCGGCCCCGTGCTGGCCGACCGGTACGACGTGCGGGCCGCAGCGAACAGGCTGGCCCGCATCGCCGCGTGGAGCATGGTGCACGACGATCCCGACCATGCCCCGTACGGCTGGAGCCATGCGCTCACCATGCCGCAGGCAGTGTTCGCACTCGCCAGCCGCGGCGTGCAGCCCCGCACGGCGTTGGCCGTGGCCGCCACCTTCACGGTGGGCCTGCGCGCCGGGCACGGCAGCGTCGACCTGCCCGCGATGATCGACGACGAGTTGGGCACCGATGCCACGTGGGAGGAGCTGGCGACCGCAGCAGCCCTGCACGAGGACGCCCACCTGGTGAAGCACACGCTGGCCGCGTGGCATGCCGCAGCGGACGACCCGGCCTACGAGGGCCTGTACCGCACAGCGGCGGCTCGGCTGGTGGCGTGGTGGCAGGCCTGATCAGCGAGCGCCGAAGGCGGCGGCCTCGCGCACCAGCCACAGGAACGCCGGGTCGACCTGGTCGCTGAGCATCTCCGGGTGCCACTGCACGGCGAACACCTCGGGCCGTCCCTCCACCTCGAACGCCTCGACCACACCGTCGTCGGTGGTGCCCGTCACCACCAGGCCTGCACCGCGGCGGCCGACGGCCTGGTGGTGGAGGCTGTTGGTCGAGGTCTCGGGCCCGTACAGCTCGGCCGCCCGCGACCCGGCCGTCACCCGCACCGTGTGGCAGCGGTGGATGCGCGGCTGGTCCCACCGACCGTGCTCGGGCAGGTCGAGGTGCTGGATCAGCGTGCCGCCGAGGGCGATGTTCAGCAACTGCGCACCGCGGCACACGCACAGCATCGGCAGGCGGGCTGCCAGCGCAGCGCGGATGAGCGCCAGCTCCCAGTCGTCGCGGCCGCGCTCGACGGCGCCCAGCTGCGGGTGCGGCGTCTCGCCGTACAGCGCCGGGTCGGGGTCGGCACCGCCGGTCATCACCAGGCCGTCGAGGCGCTCGACGATCTGCTCGGCGTCGCTGTTGCGAGTGAGTTGCACGGGCAGACCACCCGCCTTCTCGATGGCTTTCGGGTACTCGCTGAGGTGCACGTCGAGTTCCTCGCCACGCAGCGCCACGTAGTCGAACACGGGCACGGCTTCAGCGGGCATCCGCCGACCCGACAACCCGATCAGGGGCTTGCGCCGGGGGCTGGCGGTACTGGCGCCACTCATGCCCACTGCACCTTCACGCCCACTGCACCTTCACGCCCACTGCACCTTCACGGGCAGACGCTTCATCCCGCAGATGAAGTTGCTGCGCAGCCGCTCGATCGGTCCGTCGATCTCCACGCTGGTCAGCCGCGGCAGCAGTTCTTCGAACACCACCTTCAGCTCCATGCGGGCCAACTGAGCGCCGAGGCACAGATGCGGGCTGCGCAGGTTGAACGCCACGTGGTCGTTGGGGGTGCGGTTGATGTCGAAGCGGAACGGGTCGGGGAACTGGCGCTCGTCGTAGTCGGCCGAGCTGAACCAGATGACCACCTTGTCGCCCTTGCGGATCTGCTGGCCGTGCAGTTCGGTGTCGGCCGTGGCGGTGCGCCGGAAGTGCATCGTGACGGTGCCCCAGCGCAGCACCTCCTCCACCGCCCGCTCGACCACGGTGCTGTTGCCGTCGATGCACGCCTGGCGCAACTGGGCGAACTGGTCGGGGCGCTCGGCCAGCGCCTTCAGCCCGGCGGCCATGGTGTAGCGGGTGGTGTCGTTGCCGGCGCTGACCATCAGGACGAAGAAGTTCTTGAACTCGAGATCGGTGATGGCCTCGCCGTCGATGGTGGGCTCGAGCAGCTTGGTGATCACGTCGTGCGCCGGGCAGGCGCGGCGCTGGTCGGCCTGGGCCTCGGCATAGCGGTACAGGTCGAGCGCCGCCGGCGAGCGGAACGGGATGTGCTTGAACTCGTCGGTGTCGGTGAGACCCACCGGGTGCTCGGTCATCTCCGGGTCGAAGTTGCCCAGCAGCGCGTCACCACGCTCGACCAACCAGTCACCGTCGCTGTCGGGCACGCCCAGCAGGCGGCCGAGCATGCGCATCGGCAACTGCTTGGCCACCCGGTCGACGAACTCGAACCGGTCGCCGCGCTCGCGGGCCTCGAGCACCACGCTGCGGGCCAGCGCGCGAATGGCCTCTTCGTAGCCATACACCTCGCGGCGACTGAACGGCTTGCTGACCAACCGTCGGTAGCGGGTGTGCTCGGGCGGGTCGTACTCGAGCATGTTGCGACGCAGTTCGAAGTCGTCGCCCTCGATCTCTTCCAGGGTGATGCCCTGGGCACTGCTGAACAGTTCGACGTGCTGGCTCACGTACAGCAGGTCGGCGTAGCGGGTGACGGCCCAGAAGCCCTTGCCGCCGTCGTGTTCGGGCCACCAGCTCACCGGGTCGGTGTCGCGCAGACGCCGGAACGTGGCGTGGGGGAACCCGTTCAGGTACGAGTCGGGGTCGACGATGTCGAGGTCGTCGGGGCCCGACACCACGTTGCCGTCGTGGTCGAGATCGGGACCGGCGCTCATGCCTGCTGCTCGAGGGTGGTGCCGCCGGCGAACGTGGTGCCCACCTGGCGGAAGTAGCCGCCGATGATCTCGCGCACCTCCAGGCGGTGCAGTTCCTCCACCGGGCTGTGGTGCAGGTCGATCTCGCCGTCGCCGCTCCAGGCCTGGCCCAGTTCCACGTCGCGGCCGCTCATGGTGACCAGTTCGTGATAGCTGTCGGTGCCGTCGCCCTCGATGCGCGGCATGAACCGCGAGTGCACCATCGGGTGCCCGTTCACGAAGCCGTTGGTGGCGCTGGGCTCGCGCAGGGTGACGCGCAGGTCGAGGATGCGGCGGTCGTGGTACGCGACGGTGGCGGCGAAGCGCCCGCCCGGGGCGATGCGCGGGCCGGCCTTACCGACGGTGACGGGCCGGGTCTGCCAGATGCTGCCCAGCTTCTTCGGGTAGCCCTGGAAGTGGCCGCGCACGAGGGCGAAGTCCTTGTCGACCCAGATGTACACGCACCGGCTGTACACCGTGCCGCGGTACATGCAGCGCACCACGACGAACGCCTCCTTGTACTGGGCGCGCACCGGGTCGTCGAGTTCGGCGAAGTCGTCGCCACAGCTCTGCCAGTCGGCCGAGATGACCGCCACGGCGCCCGGGTCCATGTCGTCGGGCACGAGGGTGAGCGGCTCGGGCAGCAGTTCGGCCACCCGCGCCGGGTCGGTTCGATACTCGACGGTGACGAGGTCGCCGCTGTAGTGCCATGGCATGTGCGGCAAGATGGAGGCGCCGCCCAGGGCCGTGCGGGGGAAGATGAACCCGTTCATCGCGGTCATGGGGCCCACTATAGTTTGGCCCCGAAAGACTTTTGGACGGGAAGGGAACCCAGCGCCGTGGCCGACATCCGCCGCATCCTGCTCGACGGCTACGCCACCGTGATGGTGCGCGAAGGAGATCTGCTCGTCGCCCGCGACGGCCGCACCGTGGCCGTCGACCAGGCCGTGCACCTGCCGCCGGTGGAGCCGACGAAGATCATCTGCTGCCACCTCAACCACGTCAGCCGGGTGCAGGAGTTCGGCGTGTCGCTACCACCTGCCCCCACCTACTTCCACAAGCCGATCAGCGCACTGAACGCGCACGGCGCCGCGGTGGTGCGGCCCAGCAACTGCAAGTGGCTGAACTTCGAGGGCGAGGTGGCCATCGTCATCGGCCGTACCTGCCGCAACATCAGCCACGCCGAGGCGGGCGACTACATCGCCGGCTACACGGTGGCCAACGACTACGGCCTGCACGACTTCCGCGACACCGACAGCGGCTCGATGCTGCGGGTGAAGGGGGCCGACACGCTGTGCCCGCTGGGCCCCGGCCTCGTCACCGACTGGGATTTCCGCGGCAAGCGCATCCGCACACTGGTGAACGGTGTGGTGAAGCAGGACGGCAGCACCGACGAGATGGCATGGGACATGCACTACCTCGTCGCCGACATCGCCCGGCTCATCACCCTGGTGCCCGGCGACGTCATCTTGTCGGGCACCCCGGCCATCAGCCGCAGCGTGCAGCCCGGCGATGTGGTGACGGTGGAGGTGGAGGGCCTCGGCGCGCTCACCAACACCATCGTCGAAGGCCCGGTGCCGGTGAGCGACGAGGTGGGCGCCCAGCCCACGGAGACCGAGGAGGTGCTCAGCACGGCCATGGGCGGCGACTGGCCCCTGCGCGGGCAGCGCCGACCGCGGGCCACCGAGCGCGAGGAACTGCCCTTCCCGCGGGTGCGTCCGAAGTTGCCGGAGGGCATGCAGTGAGCCCGTTCCAGGGAGGCAACCGCACCGAGGTGGGCGGTGTTCCGGTGAGCACCGACCACTACATCGGCGGCCGCCGAGTGGCCAGTGCCGCCACGTTCGACGACCGTTCGCCACTCGACTGGTCGGTGACGCTGGCCGAGGTGTCGCGCGGCGACGCCGCGGTGGCCGAACAGGCGGTGAGCGCAGCGGTCGAGGCGTTCCCCGAGTGGGCGGCCATGGGCGTGAAGGGCCGTGGCGAGGTGATGCGCCGGGTGGCCGACCTCATCGACGAGCACGTGCCGTCGCTGGCCACCGTCGAGTGCCTCGACATGGCGATGCTGGAAGAGAGCCTGCGCCTGCGCGTGCTGTCGCGCGGAGCCCGCAACTTCCGCGCCTACGCCGACCTGGCCGAGCAGTACGCCGAACGGGTGTGGTCGTCGAACGGCACGGCCAACCGGGTGATGCGCATGCCCGCCGGCCCCACCGTGGTGATCACCCCATGGAACGCCCCGTTCATGCTGAGCACGTGGAAGTGCGCGCCGGCACTGGCAGCGGGCAACACGGTGGTGCTGAAGCCGGCCGAGTGGAGCCCGCTCAGCTGCAGCCTGCTGGCCGACCTGTGCCACGCCGCAGGCATGCCGCCCGGCGTGTTCAACGTGGTGCAGGGCATCGGCGAGGAAGTGGGTGCGGCACTGGTGGCCGACCCCCGCCTGAAGCGCATCAGCTTCACCGGTTCGCCCGAAACGGCCCGCCACATCGGCCGGGCCGCCGCCGGCAACATCGTGCCGTTCACCGCCGAACTGGGCGGCAAGGGTCCCTTCATCGTGTTCGCCGACGCCGACCTCGAGGCCGCGGCGAAGAAGGCCGCCGGGCAGTTCGACGACTCGGGCCAGGTGTGCCTGGCCGGTACCCGGTTGCTGGTGGAGGCGTCGGCGCGCGAGGAGTTCCTGCGGCTGTTCCACCACTTCGCCGACCAGCACGTGCTGGGCGATTCACGCGAGCCGTCCACCACCATCAGCCCGATGATCCACCCCGAGCACGCGGCACGGGTGGCCGGGTTCGTCGACCGGGCCCGGGCCAATGGCGACACCGTGCTGCGCGGCGGCGCTCGCTCGCCGCTCGGTGGCGACGACGGCCTGTGGTACGAGCCCACGCTCATCCAACCGCGCAGCAACGACAGCGAGATCGTGCAGCACGAGGTGTTCGGGCCGGTGCTCACGTTCCAGACCTTCGCCGACGAAGCCGAGGCCGTGCACCTCGCCAACAGCACCGCCTACGGGCTGTCGGCCATCGTGTACACGTCGTCGCAGGAACGCGCCGAGCGGATGGGCCGGGCCGTGCGGGCGGGCACCATCTGGACCAACTGCTTCCTGGTGCGCGACCTCACTGCTCCGTTCGGCGGATGCGGTATCAGCGGTATCGGCCGCGAGGGCGGCGATTACGCGCTCGACTTCTACGCCGACCTGAAGATGTTCCAGGTGCTCGACGGCACCACGCACTGAACCACGGGGCACTGAACCCGCCGGCCAGGTCCGGCCGCCCAGACCGCAGGCTCAGTAGAAGTGGAGGTAGTTCTCCATCTCCCAGTCGGTCAGCACACCACCGGCGTCGTCGGTCCACTCGTTGCCGGCGCCGAGGAAGCGCTGCAGGTCGTAGCGGCGCAGTTCCAGATACGCCCGGCTGAGGTCGGCGCCCATGGCCTCCTGCAGCACGGTGTCGGCCTCGTACGCGGCAATCGCGTCGGCCAGCGAGTGCGGCGTGTGGCGGTCGGTGTTGGGCTCGCTGTCGGCGTCGCCGATCTGCGGGTCGCCGCAGTCGAGCCCCTCCGACACGCCCACCAACGCCGCGTTCAGCATGGCGGCGGCGGCGAGGTAGGGGTTCGCCGACCCGCACGGCATGCGGTTCTCGATGCGGGTGGCCGCACCGCGCTCGCCAGGGATGCGGTAGGTGGAGAAGCGGTTGTCGAGGCCCCAGTTGGCCCAGTACCCGGCGATGATGCCGGGGATGAGGCGGCGGTAGCTGTTCACCGTGGGGGCCGACATCAGGGCGAGGCCCTCGTGGTGGCGCAGCAGGCCGCCCAGGCTCTGGCGGCACAGCTGCGAGATGCCGTGTTCGGCGTGCACGTCGTCGAACGCGTTCGGCCCACCATCGAGCGGCGAGAGCGAGAAGTTGATGTGTAGGCCGCTGCCCACCAACACCGGGCTGGGACGACCCATGTAGGTGACCACGTAGCCCTTGGCGGCGGCCAGGTCGCGGGTCATCTCCTTGCAGATGAAGGCTCGGTCGGCGGCATCGAGCGCCGGGCCGTACTTCATGTTCAGCTCCATCTGGCCGGGGCTGAACTCGCCCATCATCCCCTCGAGGTCGAGTTCGCAGTGCTCGGCCGCGTCGAAGAAGTCGAACATCAGCCCCGAGGTGTCGCCACCACGGCCCACGCCGTACACACGGTGCGACGGGATGTGCAGCGGCACGTAGCCGCCCGGCGCCGAGGCGTCGGGCTGCATCACGTAGAACTCCATCTCGAAGCCGAGCATCGGTTCGTAGCCGAGGGCCCGCCACGCCTCGACGGCGTTGGCGAGCGCCGTGCGCGGCGCCAAGGCCAGCGGGGCGCGCTGGTACTCGAGGTCGGCGATGACGACGTCGGTGCCGGTCTCCCAACCGGGCCGCCGCGTCTCGCGCAGCGGCACGGTGGACATGTCGGGGAACCCGACATCGGCCGAGTACCCCTCCACCATCTGGATCTCGCCATCGATGCCCATCGTGAGCGTGGTCACCGCGTGGTGACCGTGCTCGTTCAGGCGCCGCTCAGGCACATACCGACCGTGCGACAACCCGTTGAGGTCGCACCACATCACTCGAACTCGACGTTCCCCCATGGCCAGAAAATGTAGCACCGCCGAGAGATCGTTCGCTCCCTAAGGAGTTGCTCCGGTCACTCGTGCTCGATCGCGTGCTGGGCCACCCGCTCGACGGCGTCCTTCTTCGAGACAGCCGCCCAGATGGCGATGATCACCACGAGCACGATGCCGAACGTGCGGCCCCACTCGTATTCGGGAGCGGGCTTGGTGCCCTCGATGAACTGGGCCGAGATGCCCAGCACACAGGTGGCCAGGCCGACCACCACGGCGGCGATGTCGATCGGGTTCTTCAGGGCGAAGTTGCGCGCCGCGCCGAGACAGACGAGCAGGTAGACGAAGCAGATCAGCATGCCGCCCACCACCGTCGTGCCGAGGAAGGCCGTGAACACGTCGTCGCCGTACTTGATGAGCGCAACGACCGTGAGCACCACGGTGATGACGAACACGGTCAGGCTGCCGGCCACCGGGAGTTGCTTGGCGTTCGTCGTGGCCAGCGCCTTCGGCAGCACCCCGTCGCGAGCGAGCGAGAACACACCACGAGCCGCAGCGAGCTGGAATCCGATGCCGACTGCAATCACGTCGAGCAGCACGGCCAGTTCGATCCAGATCGCCACCCAGCGGCCCAGGTACTCCTCGGCCATGGGGGCGAACTCGACTGCAGTCTCGGTCGAGCCGACAGCCAGCGTGTACTGGGTGATCACGTAGAAGACGCCCACGATGAGCACGGTCGAGAGCACGGCTCGGGGGATGCTGCGCTTGGGGTCCTTCGTCTCTTCACCCAGCGCCGCCGACAACTCGAAGCCGACGAACATGAGGATTGCGAACAAGATGCCCTTGAACACCGAGCCGCCCTCGGCCACGTTGCCCGGGTTGAACGACGACAGCGAGTTGCCACTGGGGCCTCCGTCGATAACGACAGCGATGAACAGCAGCAGGAACGGCAGGATCGACAACACGATCAGCCACAACTGCACCTTCATCGAGGCCTGCACTCCGAACACGTTGAGGCCGAAGATGAGCGCAGCAATGACGAGAGACCAGACCCACCATGGCAGGTCGAGGCCGAGATGGGTGGCGAAGAACGCGTCGGCGAGCAGACCGCCGACGATGGCGATGCCTGGCCCAGCGAGCGCCGTGGCTGCAGCGTGGTACACGCCGGCGGCGAACACCGCCGCACGCTTACCCAGTGAGCGGGCGATGAACTCGTACACCGTGCCCGTGCCGCTGTAGCGCTTGGCGAACTCGCTGACGATGCGGCCGAGGGCCAGCATGCCGATGGTGGTGACGACGATGACGAAGCCACCCACCCCGCCGCTGAGGCCGGCCAGAATGGATCCGAGCAGCGCTCCGGAGAACACCGGGCCGACGGCCAACGACTGGGCGACGCAGTCGATCGTGGAGAGTTGGCCGGACGCCAACCGCGGAGCTTCTGTTGACATGGTGCTGACCCCCGTACAGCTGTGCAGATCCGCCCTACCGGATCGTTAGGGGGCAAAGTACCAGACTGTTCGACCCGTGCCGTTCACTGCTGGGTCGATCAGCTCGCAGTGAGAGGGAACCACATCTGGATGTTGCCCGTGCCGGCGGCGTTCTCGTAGTCGCTGAGGGCGATGCCCGGCGTGCGCCACTGCGGGCCGCCGAGTGCACTGGCCATCACCACGTAGTGGGCGAAGCGGGCCTCGGGCGAGAAGCGACGGAACTCGGGGTACTCGGCCAGCACCGTGGCGTGGTCGCCCGCGGCGAGCAGCGCCATCACCCGTTCGTCGGCCGCGCGGTGCTCGGCACTGACGATGTGTGCCGGATCGCTCGGCTCGTGCTGTCGCAGTTGGCGCAGCGGCCAGAACTTGTGCGACATCGCTCCGCTGGCCAGCACCACCACACGGCGGTCGGAGCGGCGGATGGCCTCGCCGAGCACCTCGCCGAACACCACCATGTCGTCGAACTCGGCGGTCTGGCACACGCTGGCCGACATCCAGGCCTCGTTGCCCTGCAAGAACGGGGTGAGGTAGATGGTGGCGTACTTGATGGGCAGGCACCGGTCGGCGCTGGCGTGCACCCAGGTGTCGGTGCGTTCGGCCGCCACGGCCTCCACCAGGTGGGCGAGGTGCGGGTCGCCCGGCAGGTCGTACGGCATCTGCGGGTTGCCGCGGGGCAACTCTTCGCTGGTGAAGCGGCCGCTGCGTCGC
>JBIIDH010000043.1:0-27431 GCA_044238435.1 Ilumatobacteraceae bacterium
CACCCACTCGAAGGTGGTGAACCAGTGCGAGTCGATGACGACGATCGTGTCGGGCAGCAGTGGGTCGATGAAGTCGCGCCGCATCCGGAACAGGCCGTCGCGCAGGGTGGTGTCGCGGCCGTTGTTGATCTCGAGCCGCACCTCCTCGGGCAGCACGATGGGCGGCACGTGCGACACGAGGGCGGCCCCGACGATCTCTCCCATGGCCACACCTCCCAGGTCGTTCGGCCCCGAACAATCTACAGGACGCCGCGATGACCCTGCGGCGCGGCCGTCGTTCAGGCGGGAAGGAAGCCGAACTTCGCCAGGATGGCCTGCCCGGCAGCGCTGGCGACGAAGTCGACGAACGCCTGCGCTGCGACAGCGTTGGGCGCTTCCTTGGTGACGACGATCGGGTAGTTGCTGATCGCGTTCACGTCGGCGGGAATGGGCACACCGGCGGCAGCATCGCCCGCGGCAATCACGTCGGTGGCGAACACGATGCCCGCATCGGCCTCGCCGGCGGTCACCTTGGTGACCACGCCCTTCACCTTCTCCTCGTAACTCTTCGGCGTCACCGTCACGCCGGCGTCGGCCAACACCGTGGCAGCACCCTTGCCGCAGGGCACGGTGTCGGCGCACAGCACCACGATCAGGTCGGGATCGGCCAGGTCGGCAACCCCGGCGATGCCCTTCGGGTTCCCCGGGCCGACGATGATCTCGAAGGTGTTCCGAGCCACCACCACCGGGTCGGTGGCGTTCCCGCCCGCGTCGGTGAGCTTGGCCATGTTCGAGTCGTCGGCCGAGACATACACGTCGGCCGGTGCCCCCTCGTTGATCTGGGTGACCAGGTCGCCCGACCCGGCGAAGTTGAACGTCACCATCGTGCCGGGGTTGGCCGTCTCGAACGCCGCGCCGATCGCGGTGAACGCCTCGGTCAGCGACGAGGCGGCGAACACCACCACGCTGCCAGCAACTGCCGACCCGGACGTGCTGGTCTGCGGTGCGTCGTCGCCGCCGCACGAGGCTGCTGCGACGCCGGCGACGGCGAGGACGGCGAGCGCGAGACGACGGCCGACGAACATGACGGGCAGATTAGTCACATGCTGACTATCGACGGCTCGTCGACCTCTCAGTCGACGACGACCCGCAGCTCGAACTCGGCGACGCTACCCACGGTGAGGTGCTGTTTGCGGCGGATCTCCTGCTTCACCGGCAGGATGAGCGCACCTCGCTTGGTGTCGGGGAACACCGAGGTGCGCCAGGTGCTGCTGCCCACGCGCACCTCCACCCGGATGGAACCGAACCCGGCGGCGAGGTGACCGAAGCGGTCGTCGATGTCGTCGGTGACATCCTCGGGCAGGCTGACGAAGTGCCAGCTGGCCTGGCCGTGCCACTCCCACAGTTCGGCCCGGAAGGTGTAGGCGTCGCTCACGGTCATGCGGCCGCCTTCACCAGCATCACCACCGCCAGCAACAGACGGGCCGACCAGCCGATGGTGCGAACCCAGTTGCTGCGCACCAAGCGGCGCACGTGGGCCGCGTCGTACGACTGCGCCAGCGCCGCGTGGGCGGGCACCTGCAGGAACACCGTGCTCGCCAGCACGGCGGTCAGCAGCACGCCGCCGACGAAAGGCAGCATCCTGCCCACGCCGTCGGGCGGCCAGAAGAACAGCGCCAGCACGGTGAGGCCCTCCACCAACATCGGCAGCCCCACGACGATGGAGGTGCGGCGCTGGTGGGCCACCTCGTAGGCGACGAACTGGTCGGCACCCACGGCGGCGAACAGCGGGTAGTGCACCACCTGCACGAACCAGATCAGGCCCGTCATCGCCGCGGTGGCGGCGAGGTGGAGCGACAGCAGTACAACGGCGGTGGTGGTCATGCGCCCGCCCGGCGGATCCTGATGGGGCCCTTGCAGGTCGACGGGTCGACCACGCGCCCGCCCTGGGTGATCTGCACCTCGCCCGCGGCCACGAGGCGGCGAGCCGCGGCTCGGGCCGGTTCCATCAACACCTGCCATCCCTCGGGCTCGACGGCGCGAGCCGCCTCGCTGGGGCAGATGGTGGCGCCCCGGGCCCGGCCGTCGAGCAGCGTGCGGATGGCGGTCTCGAGCGCCGTGTCGACGGGCTGCAGCTTGTGGCGACGGCAGCGATCCGAGCAGTAGCGCACCTCGTCCCAGTTGGCGGCCCACTTGGCGCGCCACGTCATCGTGCGGCCGCAGGTGGCGCAGGTCTTGGGGGGCGGGGTCATGCCGGTACCCCCGACGACGGATGCGTCCCGGTCGCACGAGGGCAGCAGACCTGTTGCAGCATGGAACTCGTCCTAGCAGGCACATCGCCGCCGAGGCATCTCGGGCCACCCGATCAACCTGCCCGATACCGTGCCGACCATGGCTTCGACAATGACGGACTGACCAGTGGCGACACTCTCCATCCCCACGTTCGACGGTGTCACCGCATGGGTCGAGCAGCACCTCGGGCACCTCGTGTGCGACCCCGGCTCGGTGGCACAGCCCGCTCGGCGCGGCGGCCAGCGGGCCGCCGATGCCGCCCTCGCCACGCTCGACGTCACCGGCTATGCCAAGCGGCGCAGCCAGGTGCACCCGGCCCGCAGCCGCGGCGCCACGGCGCTGTCGCCCTACATCCGCCACGGGCTCGTCACCCTGGCCGAGGCGTCGGCCGCAGCCGCCGGCGCACCCGCAGCCGACCGCCGCAAGTTCGTCGACGAGTTGTGGTGGCAGGAGTACACCCGCCACCTCTACGCCAGGGTCGGTAGCCGCAACGCCGACCCGTTGCGGCGGCAGCCCGCCGTGGCGACGCCGGCCTGGCCCGAGGTGCTGCCCGACGACATGGTGTGCATGCAGCAGGTGCGCGACGAGTTGGAGCAGACCGGTTGGCTGGTGAACCAGACCCGGATGTGGACTGCGTCGCACTGGTCGGTGCGGGCGGGCGCCGACTGGCGCGAGGGCGAGGAGTGGATGTTCCGGCACCTGCTCGACGGCTCGCGGGCGGCGAACCGGTACGGGTGGCAGTGGTCGATCGGGGCGATGACCACCGATGCGTACGGCTTCTCTCGCTGGCAGGTCGAGCGGCGGGCATCGGCGTGGTGTGCGTCGTGTCCGTTGGCCTCGAGCTGCCCGATCCAGGACTGGCCGACAGCATCACCCGGCTCGGGTCTCGACGACGCATTGCTCCGCTCGGGCCCTGACCTGGCCGGGCCGGTGGCGGCCGAGGTGACCGCTGCACCCGAGGCCGTGTGGCTGACCGCCGAGTCGCTCGGCCTGCGCGAGCCGGCGCTGGCGGCCTGGCCCGACACGCCGGCGGTGTTCGTGTTCGACGAACCGCTGCTCGCCCGCCTCCGGCTGAGCGCGAAGCGGCTCGTGTTCCTCACCGAGACCCTCGCCGAACTGGCCGAGCACCGGCCGCTGCGCATCGCCCTCGGTGACCCCGTGGCCGAACTGGCCGGCACTCCCCTGGCCGTCACCTTCGCCCCGGTGCCCGGCTTCCAGCGCCGTGCGGCCCGGCTCGACGTGGTCGCCATGCACCCGTACCCGTGGTGGCGCCGGCCTGCGGGCGGAGACGTGCGCAGCCACAGCGCCTGGATCCGCACCAAGGGCCCGGGCCGCAACAGCGGTGGCAGCACCGGCGACTGAGCGGCCGGTCGAGACGAGACCGATGACGACATCGATGAGGTCGCCCCAGGCCGCAGCGAATCCGATCGTTCGCTCGGCTCTCGACCTCGTGGCGCCCCCGGCAGGGATCGAACCTGCGGCCTGCGGTTTAGGAAACCGTTGCTCTATCCACTGAGCTACGGAGGCGGGACGTCCGCGGCGGGCTCCGCGTGAAGCTCCGCGTGTAGACGGTCCGCACAGCCTACGCACGACCGTGCATCCCGCACCGGTGAAGGCAGCGGGCTCGATACCTGAAAGCAAAGTGACTCTTGATGTTGACCCGGTTTCTTGGACACCGGGGTGTCGTCGCAATCAGGCCAAGTCGATCGAGGTGGTTCCGGGAAGAATGGATCAATGCAACCAGACCAGCAGACCACAGTCACTCGTTTGGTTCATCGACGAGTCGAAGGCCACGTGAGCATCGAGATCGGCGGGACGTTCCTCGACTTCCTCGGCACCGTCAGCTGCGCATCGCTGCGGGACTTCCACGAACGGGCAGCGGCGTTTGCGACTGCAATAGTCCGTGAAGGAGTGCAGCTCACGCCGGGTCTGTCGCGCGAGACCAGGGTGAGCCTTCGCCCAGGGAATCCCGACGTGTCACAGGACGATCGAGGACCACTCGATGCGATCGGGTTGCTGGTACTCGAGGGCGATCTCGATCCGGCAGTCTTCGATAAGGAGACCGGTTCGTTCGATGAGTCGGCGATCGCATCGGCCATCCATCTTCTCGACGGTGGCGATCATCCGGTCGAGGCCATGTTCGGCATGCATCGTGGCGCCACACTCGTGACGGCGCAGGAACGCGAGTGGATGACCGATTGGTTCGACTACGCGCTCGGCGACGACGACGTGAACTGGATCCTCTGGTCAGCGGAACAACAACCCGTCGCTGATTGGCGATACCACGTTCGGTGGCTCACCGGTGCGGATGATCTTCTCGACGTGTGTCGAGGTGCCTGGCCCGACATCACGCGTGGGGGTGCGCTGTTCCTTGCCGAGAAGTCGGCCAAGCGTTTCGGCCGCATGACGCCGCCGGCGATCGAAGCAGCGGAACGATGAAGGCCGGTGAGCGCCTCTCATGCGGCCACTCGGACCGTTACGAAGAGGCGTCGATGGGGGTGCAGTCGACGACGAGGTTGAGGACGCAATCGAGCGTCTCGGTGTCGTTCATCACCCGAGCGACCGACGTTCCGTACGCGAGCCCCTCCGCCAGGATCCAGCCGCCGTCGGAGGTCTCGAGTCGGAGATCGGGCGCCAGACGGATCGATTCGAGGCGGTAGCCACTGCCGAGGCGGAGGACCTCACCCACTGTCGCGCCGCTCGTCCGTGTCGCGTACGGAATGATCGGTGTTGCCCGGGTGGACTTGGGACACGACATCTCGGGCGGCGATGTGTCGGTGAGCTCTACCAAGCGAAAACAGTCGCCCGCGACCTCGAGCCGGAACACGACCGGGGTCGGCACGGCACTGATCGGATCAACCGAAGCGGCCGTGCTCCCAGCGCCCGACCCGCAACTCGACAAGAGGACGATGGGCAGACAGAGCAGCATCGCCCGTGCACGTCTCTTGAATCTCACTGGCTCCACCATACGCTCGTGGGAACTCGGGGATCGCTGATCTCCAATCTCTACGAACCGGGAGATGAGTTTGTTGCCGCTAGTGAAGTCTGTAGCCGCTGCTGTTCTCGCGGTTGTCCTGATTGTTGGCTGTGGCGATCCCGATTCCGCTGGCACCGACTCAACCGTGCCGTCAGCGCCAACGACAACGTTGCCAACGCTGTCGGAGTGGTGCGCGACGTACCAGCTGAGTCTTCCGGCGCTGTCGTCACCGAACCCCGATGGCCATGAGCTTGAGGTGCTCGAACTCACTGTCGCTCGATACTCCTTGCTGGCGAGTGGCGCACCGGGAGTTCCTGCCTCCGCCACGAATGCTATGGCCGACCTCGCCCACGGTTATCGGGCGATTCGGGATCGCGTGGCCGATGGAGAGCGCCTTCCCGACGTGCTGAGAGAGACCTTCGCCAACGATCAGAGTGACTTGATCGTTGCTGGGACGAAGGTCGATGCTGAAGTCACCGCAGTCTGTTCCTAACGCTGCCCGGTTGGGCCTGACTCGACTTGATCTGATTGCGCGGACACACCGGTTGGAGTGACCCCGAGTCAGCGCGGTCTTCACAACTCGCTACGTCCAACTCGGTCTCGACGGAAACGGCTTCGTTGTTAACGTCCGCTGCATGACAACGGTCGGATTGGTTCTCTACCCTCGGTTCACGGCGCTTGACATTGTCGGCCCGTTCCAGACATTGGTCGACGTGCCCGGCCTTGATGTGTTCTTCGTGGCAGCACAGCGAGGCCCCGTCATCGACCACTCGGGAGTGTTGACCCTTGAGGCAACACGCTCGTTCGAGGAGGTCGACTCTCTGGACGTTGTCGTTGTTCCGGGCGGATTCGCCGACCGCGACATCGACGCCGAGAACGACGTTGTCGAGTTCGTCAAGAGGATCCACCCGACCACCCGATGGACGACGAGCGTGTGCACCGGTTCCATCTTCCTCGGTCACGCAGGCCTTCTGGATGGACTCTCCGCAACTACTCACTGGGCCTCATACGACAGGCTCCAGGCGCTCGGCGCGCTGCCGACGGAACAGCGGGTGGTCACACACGGCAAGATCATCACGGCCGCTGGAGTCTCGTCGGGAATCGACATGGGCCTTGCACTCGTCGCTGCGCTCGAGGGGGACGAGATGGCGAAGTTGATCCAGCTCGCGATCGAGTACGACCCTCAGCCACCCTTCGACTCGGGCGCACCTTCGAAAGTCACCCCGGAGTTCAGGGATTTCGTGTTGGGTATCTTCAACAACCAGCCACGTTGAACGTCCGAATGAGCCGAACCCGTGAATCCAGGAGGTAACGGCACCCGACAAGCGAAGTTGGCGCCCCCAGCCGGGATCGAACCTTCTACCGGTGCGTGGTTGTCACCAGAGAACGTTGCCGGTCTCCGCTCTCAGGCTCACACCACAAGCGCAAGGCTCTGCGTCGGGAATTTCACCAAGGGCATACGTGCTCGGCAATCGCAGCGAACCACCGCCGATCGCCCGAACGTCGCGCCGCGGGACACCGCTACGATCAGTTCGCCGGAGTGGCGGCGAGGTGGTGCTCGAACCAGCCGACCATTCGGGCCGAGAAGTCGATCTGCGCGGGGAAGCTGCGCACGCCGTGACCCTCCAGCGGATACTCCACGTAGCCGGTGGCCACGCCGTGCTCGGCGAGCGCACGATGGAAGGCGAGGCCCTGACTGGCGGGGGTGATCAGATCGCGGCTCCCGGTGAACACCAGGGTGGGTGTGGTGATGCGCTCGACGGCGCCGAGCGGATCGCGGCCGGGGCGACCCGCCAGCAGGTGGTCCTGGGCCGCCATGTCGTTGGTGGTGTAGCGCATGAACGACCACTCGGTGACCGGGCAGTAGGGCACCGACGCACGGAACCGGTGGGTGGTGGCGATGATCCAGACCGCCATGAACCCTCCGTGGCTGCCACCGAACACGCCCAGTCGATCGGGGTCGGCGATGTGCGCGGCCACGAGTGCGTCGTTGCCCGTCAGCACGTCGTCGACCTCAGCGCCACCCAGATCACCGAGGACAGCGGCCCGGAACGACTCACCTCTGCCCGTGCTGCCCCGGGGGTTGGGATGGAACACGGCGAACCCGAGCCGGGCGAGCAGCAGCGTGTACGCATAGCCCATCGACCACCTGGCCCGCCACGCCCAGACCGGCCCACCGTGGATGTAGGTGATCGTGGGATGCGGCCCGTCGCGGTCGGGCACGATCACGAGCCCGTCGATCGGTGTGCCGTCGGTGGAGTGCCACGTGATCGACTCGACGTGGCCGGCGTCGGCGAGCACCGCGTCGTGCCCGGCGTGACGCAACCGGGACACGATCTGCGGTCCATCGCTGCGCAGGCGGCACAGCTCGGGCGGTTGGCGGTATCCCTCGAGCACCATCGCGATACCGCCGTCCGACACCGACAGCTCGGGATAGCGCTGCCCGCACGTGAGGTCGGTTGATTCCCACAACTCCTCCACGCCGCCGGTGTCGGGGTCGAACGTGGCGACGACGGTGGCGAGACCTCGCTGGCCGGCGACCACCAGTTGCCCCGACGGGCGGAACGCCTGCCAGGTGACGTCGATGCCGTGTAGATCGATGATGTGTCCGCCACCGGTGGCTCGATCGACGAGCATCACGTCGCCGGCCACGACCGTGCGGTCGCTGCAGGTGGCGGCCACCGAGGCCACGAGCCGCCCGTCGGCAGTGGCAGCCGGCAGCCCGACGCAGCCGGCGCCGGTGGGGAGCGTGCGCATCGATCGGTCGGCGAGATCGATCTCGACGAGGCGCGCCGCGAACCATGCCGCTTCCTCGGGGCGGTCCGACACCACCGCCACCACTCGGTTCGGCCCGGCCCAGGTGGCTTCCCAGCAGGTCACCGCATCGGGTGAGGCCGGCCGCCATGCGGTGTCGCCGAGTCGCAAGCGCCACAGGCGTCGCCACCCGTTCACGGGCGAGTCGGCCATCACGATGGGCAGCCATTCGGGTGAATCGCCGCGGGTGGTGCGACCCGATCCCTGGGCGCCAGCGGCGTCGGCGCCGGGGTCGGCGACCAGCGCGAGGAGTTCCTCGCCGTCGGGCGACCACGAGACGCTCTCGGTCACGCCGGGCAATGCGGGCAGCGGTGTCGCCTGGCCGTCGACGACGAGCACCGGCTGCGGCAACGCCGACGGTGCGTCGGCGAGCACGGCGAGTGCGTCGCCGACCGGAGCGAACTTCGGGGCGCGCAGCGAACCCGCGGACGATGCGATGAGTCGTTCACCGGTGGCATCGACGATGAGGATCTGCTGCTGTGGGGCCGACTGCAGGTCGCGGCGCACGAGCACCGTGCACGCCACCGCTGATCCGTCGGCGCTGATGGCCGGGTCGGTGGGCTCGCCGGGTCGACCGAACCCGGGCCCGTACAGCTCGTGGAAGTGGCGCTCCACACGGGCCCACAACTCGGTGGAACGCAGGTCGGGTCGCAGTGCGTCGATCATCTGGTCTCCTCGGAGCGGGCGACGCTGACACCATCGGCACCCAGGTAGGTCTCGATCACTTCGGCGTCGTTGCGCACCTCATCGGGTGTACCGGTTCGCAACACCCGACCCGCCGCCATGGCGACGACGGTGTCGGCCACCGACATCACCAGCGGGATGTCGTGCTCGATCACCACGATGGTCAGGCCCGACACGTCGCGCAGGTCGCGCAACACCCGGCCCAGCGCCTCCACCTCGCGCTGCGCGAGACCGCTCGACGGCTCGTCCAACAGCAGCAGCCGCGGCTCCAACGCCACCAGGCTGGCCAGCTCGCAGATGCGACGCGTGCCGGTGGACAGCTCGGCGATGGGGGTGTCGCGCCAGGCCGACAGCCCCAACGACATCACCAGCCCGTCGGCTGCCCGCTGACGAGCAGACCGCCGCCGGTCGATGCCGAGCATCGCCCACACGCCGCTGTTCGGGTGCCGTTGCTCGAGCGCGAGCTCGATGGTCTCCTGCACCGTGAGCGACGGGAACAGCGCTGCGTCCTGGAAGCCACGCACCAGGCCCGACCGGGCGCGGCGTGCCGGCGAGAGGCGGGTGATGTCGCGACCGTCGAACAGCACCGTGCCCGAATCGGGCTGCACGAAGCCGGCGAGCAGCTCGAAGAACGTCGTCTTGCCCGCACCGTTCGGGCCGATCAGGCCGACGATGGTGCCCGCCTGCACCGTCAGGTCGACGCCACCCACCGCCTGCAGGCCGCCGTAGCGCTTGCTCAGCCCGGTGGCCACGAGCAGGTCGCCCGGCGCTGGCGCAGCGCCCGCTGGTGCGGTGAACCCGCCCAATGTGGTCGACCGATCCGGCGCACCTGCCTCCAGCACGGACGCATCGACCTCGTGGTTGCGCGCCATGACGCGCAGGAACCGCCGCCGCAGCGGTGCGAGCAGCGAGGCCAGACCACCGGGCACGTACATGATGAGCAACAGCCAACCCACCGACGACGCGGCCAGTGCCGCCGAGTCGAGCGGCAGGAACTTGGGCAGGCCCACGATGTACAGCGCACCCAGCACCGGCCCGGCCACCAGCCCGATGCCACCGATGATGGTCATCGCGACGATGTCGATGTTGTTCTTCACCGGGAACGACTCGGGCGACGCGCTGCTGAACGAGTGCGTGTAGATGGCCACGCCGATGCCGGCGAACGCACCACCCAGGAACAACCCGACCAGCTTCGTGCGCACGGCCGACACGCCGAACGCCTGCACACCCAGGTCGTTGTCGCGCACTGCGATGAGCCGCCGCCCCAACGTGCCCCGGCGCAGGTTCCCTGCCACCAGCAGGGCCAGGCCCAAGAACGCGAGCGTCAACCACGCATACCGACGGCCGGTGTCGAACGCGAACGACCCGACGATCGGTCGACCTGGCTCGGTGCCGGCCCCGAGCGCCCACGACTGCCCCAGCGCCCACACGCTGGTGGCCACCGCGAACGACAACGTCGTCACCGTCAGCAGCAGACCGCGGGCGCGCAGTGCCGGCAGACCGGTGAGCACCGACAGCACACCCGAGGTGACGGCAGCACCGACGAACGCCAGTGCGAAGTTGCCGGTGTTCGTGGCGATGGTGACCGACACGACGCTGCCGAGAGCGCCGAACGCCACCAGTCCGAGCGACAGTTCGCCCAACATGCCCGACACGATGGTGGCGCCCAGGCCGACGATGGCCAGTGCCATGATGGTCGTGATGCTGTAGGCGGTGGCGTTGGTGACCACCGCGATGAGCACCGCGGTCGCGGCCACTGCGACGACACCGACCACGCGGCCCAGGTTGCGCACCGGCCAGATGGCGCGCATCTCGGCGGGAAGCGGTCGCCACGGCTGCACGTTCGCCCACGACACCCGCTCGACCAGGCGCGCACCGATGGGCCGCTGCACCAACATGCCCACCACGACCACGACGAACAGCACCACCTCCACCACGCCCGGGGTGGACGTGTTGTCGATGACGACCTGTTCGACCACACCGATGGCGATGCCTGCCACGAACGCCACGGCGAGACGGTCCATGCGCGCCAGCACCGCAGCGGCGAGTGCGCGCATCAACAGCGACGGCCCGAAGGCGGCCGCTGCCGCGAAGCCGCGCGTCGGTGACACGAGGATGGCCGTCAACGCCGACAGCGCCGCGGCCATGAACCACGCCAGCGACGACATACGCGCCGCGGGAATGCCGTCGAGCCGCGCCGACTCGGGGTTGGCTGCCGCTGCCCGCAACGCCCGGCCCCACCGACTGCGCCGCAGGAACCAGCCCAGGCCCAACACCACGATGGGCCCCAGGATGATCATTGCGCTGTACGCCGGGGTGATGCGCAGCTCGCCGATCGAGAACGTGGGCATCCACGGCGGCGACGGGTAGCCGAACCCCGACGTGGCCGACGGGTTGATGGCCGACGAGAACGACAACAGCAGCTGCCCGATGCCCAGCGTGGCGACGACGCTCATCAATGCCGGCGCACGCCGCAACCGGCGGATGGCCACCACTTCCGCTGCGCTGCCGATGCTGCCTGCGGCCACCAGCGCGACGGGCAGCATCAGCCAGTACGGCAGCCCCCAGCGCACCACCAGCAACGAGAACAGCGCCGCGCCGAATGCACCCATCTCGCCGTGGGCGAAGTTCACCACCCGGTTCGACCGGTACACCAGCACCAACCCCACTGCCAGCAGGCCGTAGAGGATGCCCGTGAGCGCGCCGAGCACGATGACCGGCATGTGCAGCGTCAATCCGATCATCCCGTTGCCTCGCCGAGGAACACCGATCGCAGCAGGTCGTCGCGCTCCAGCAGCGCTGCGCCGGCTCCTTCGAACTGCACGCGCCCGCGCTCCATGAAGTACGCCCGATCGGCCAGCGACAGCGCGACGTTGATGGACTGCTCGACCAGCAGCACCGCTGTGCCCTGCTGATTGATGGTTCGCACCGTGCCGAGCAGTTCGCCCACCACCGACGGCGCAAGTCCCAACGACAGCTCGTCGATCAGCAACACCCGCGGCCGAACGATGAGCGCCTTCGCCAGAGCCAGCATCTGCTGCTCGCCGCCCGACAGCGTGGCCGCCGGCTGGTCGCGACGCTCGGCCAGGCGGGGGAACACGTTCATCGCGTCGTCGAGCCGCGACTCGACGAGTCGCCGGTCGGCCCCCAGCGTGTACGCGTGAGCGCGCAGGTTGTCGATCACGTCGAGCGGCCCGAAGGTGGACCGGCCACCCGGCACCTGGGCCAGGCCCAGCGCCAGGCGTCGCTCGGGGTCGAGCCAGGTGATGTCGCGGCCGTACAGCCGCACCGAGCCGCGCGTGGGCAGGTTCAGCCCGCACGCCGCGCGCAGCACGGTGGACTTGCCCGCACCGTTCGTGCCCAGCAGCGCCACCATCTCGCCGTCGGCCACGCGCAGGCTCACGTCGAACAGCACCTGCACCTGCCCGTACCCCACGTCGAGTCCCTGGCACACCAGCGCGTCACTGCGCGTACCGGCTCGCCGTTGCCGAGCCAGCTCGGTCTCCTCGATCACCTCGTCGAGCATCTGGTCGAGGTCGTCGTTCACCGTGCGCGCACACCCGTACAGCAGCCACGCGCCCACCAGGCCGGGGATGACGATGGCCACCAGCGCGCCGGCTGTGCCGAAACGGCGATCGACCGTGCCCAACAGCAGCGCGCCGGCGAACCCGCCCACGCCTGCGCTGTACATGCCGGCCAGTGCGGCAAGGTGCGGGCGGAACTCTGCCGGCACCACGCCCAACATGGTCACCACCAGCGACGGGCCGAGGGCCGCCGCCAGCGCCGACGAACCGATGAAGAAGATCAGCATCGGTACCAGGAACGGCACCAGCGCACCGAACGCGATGGCAACCACGCTGGCCGCGAGCAGCACCGAGGCGAGCCGGATGAGCCGGGCCGGGTCGTTCTGGAACAGCCGCTCACCGGCCGGCCCGAACACGCGCAGGGCCAGCACGGCGCCCGCTGCCGACACGGCGAAGAACACCGACCGGGCACCCGGCCCGAAGTTCCACCGCTCGTCGAGGAAGAACAGCAGGAACGCCGAGTACGGCACGATGAGCACGCCGAACACCGCCTGCGCCACCAGCGCACGCCGCACGGTGGGGATGATCAGCAGGCGGCGCACCACCTCCGAGAACCGCAACGGCGGCACCACGATCTCGTCGGGCGAGGCCGCGTCGCCGTCGGCCAGCAGCACGGCGCCCAGCGTGTCGCGCTCGGCGTGGCCCACACCGGGGTCGCGCAGACGCACCGACACGATGGCCACCACCAACGACACCACCGACACAACCAGGAACACACCGCGCCAGGTGAGGTCGGCACGGGTGGTGAGCAACCCGACCAGCAAGGGTGCGGCGATGCTGCCGAGGCTGACCGCCGCCGAGTACGCGGTCTGGATGCGCACCCGTGCCGTCGCCGGGTACCAGTCCATCAGCAGCGGTTGGTGCAACACGCGCACACTGCCGCTCGAGAGGCCATCGATGACGACGACGAGGAGCAGCCCCCACGGGCCGATCACGATCACCGCGAGCATCGACGCGGCGGTCCAGATGAACGCGGTGACGATGGCGATCGACGCCCTCCACGGCCGACGCTGCACGAGCGCTGCCATGGGCAACGTCGCGACCGACACCGCGAGCAACTTGGCCGACAGGATGGCCGCGAACGATCCCTTCGTGAGGCCGAGGGCCCGGCTGATCTCGGGGCCCAGCACAGCGAGCGTGAAGCCGAACAGCTCGTCGACGACGACCAGCGCACAGATGGCCAGCAGCGGGTACCAGCCCGCCGACGAGTTGCGCACCACCGTGGCCAGCGCGACCCGCGGTTCGTGCGTGTCGGCACCGGTGACGCCGATGGCCCGCCGCGCCGCCTCGCGCATCGCTCGCCGGTCGTCGGTGGCGGTCACGGCGTGACCACCTTGAACTGCGTCGTGGTGGCCGTCTCACCGTCGCGACGGCCGTCGGCGTCGAGGCGGATGATCGTGAGCTCGTGGAACGTCCCCTCCCGCGAGCCCGTCAGCGGTGGCACGATGGCGATGTCGACCGAGGTGCCCGTCACCACTGTCACGCCCCGGCGCGCCAGGTACAGCTCGTCGGGGCACGTGGGGGTGGTGGCACAGTCGTCGTCGCCCTTGGCGAACCAGCGAACCGTCTCGCCGGGAGGCATGGGCGACCGGTCGATGAGCACCAGGTAGGAACCGCCCGGTCTGGGCGCAGTGTCGGTCCACTCGACGTGGAGCGGAGTGGTCACCCGCGAACGACTCGCAGGTGCAGTGATGGAGAGCGAACGATCGGCTCGGAGTCCCAGGCCCTCGACCCCGAACTGCGAGCAGCCCGCGAGCACGACCAGTACCAGCAGTGCCGCCGACACTCGCGCCGGACGGCGCCGCCGGTCAGCCGATCGGGGTCGGGTCGCCGGCTCGGTAGGTGTTGCAGCCACAGCCGCTGTCGTAGTCGGTGATGTAGTACTCGGCCACACCATCGTGCCGGCCGGGCCCGAAGACCGACTTCAGCGCGGCCGGCGACTGGTAGGTGTCGCCCAGACCCTCGATCGCTGCGGCCAGATCGGTGCCAGCCACCGGGGCTCCGGCAGCGGTGACGCCGGCTTCGAGCAACCACGTGGAGTCGCAGAAGCGCAGCGCCTCGCTGGAGGCGTTGGGCGAGGTGTACACGGCGCGGGTGGAGTCGATGAGGTCGAGGCACTTGGTTGCCGCAGCCGACTCGGGGAGCTGTGCCGCGTCGGGCACCTCGCCGATGGGCGACCACGCGACGTTGGTGCCGCCGGTCTGGATGTTCTGCACCAGCGTCTGACCACCCGACAGCGAACTGAAACCGAGCTTCGGCGTGAAGCCCTGGCTGGCGGCGTTCTGCAGGAAGAAGAACGGCGCCGCGCCACCCGACTCGAAGAACACCAGATGGGTGACCCCCGCCTCCTTCATCTCCAGCACAGCCGCGGCTGCCTCGGAGGAGAAGCGGCCGATGTCGTCGCTCGTCTTGATGGACGCGAGCGCGGCGGTGACCACCGGGGTGACGCCTGCTGCGGCGAGCGCCGGCTCGAGGCTGTTCGTGGTCGCCGCATCGAACTCGGGGCTGGTGAGGCGGATGAGCCCCACCGTCGCATCGGGGGTGAAGAAGCCAGCGGTGCTCAAGCCTTCGACGAGTGCCGTCGCGGCACGGTCGAGGTTGATGCCCGACGGGTTGAAGTAGAGCGGGTTGGCGTCGTACACGCTCTGGTCGGCGAAGGAGAACGTGGCCCCGCTGGAGGCGATGAGCGGCACCCCTGCCGAGTTCAGGCACGCCAAGACCTCGGGGCCGGGGTCGTTGATGCTCAGCACTGCGTAGACCTCGTTGTCCTCGGTGAACGTGGCACACGTGGCGCTGGCGATGGCGGCGGGATCGGTGTCGGTGAGTTGGTCGATGACGCGCAGCACCGGCGCGATCTGCTTGCCACCCAGCCCGCCGCGACCGTTGATGTCGTCGACCAGCGTGGTGACCACGGCCTCATGATCGACGAACGTGATGCCCGTTGTGCCCAACTTCGCCTGCGCCTCGGCCTGGTTCTTGGCGACGATGAAGCCGACCTTCACCGTGTCGCCGTCGACGCCGCGCACCGGCTCGGGGGCGGCGGTGGTGTCGGGCGCCGTGGTGTCCGGCACGGTGGTCTCCGTGCCTTCCGACGTGACGGGGCCTTCCGAGGTGCTGGGCGCGGCAGTGGTGCTGGCGGCGGTGGACTCGGTCGAGTCCTCGGCCGTCGAACTGCAGGCCGAGACCAGCAGGACACAGGCCATGCCGGCAACGAGTCGAGTACGAATGCTCACGTCAGGTCCTCCCCAGGAGATGATTCGACCCAGTGTGACCCGCCGCCGATGGTGTGAACCGCCGACGACTGCTGGCGAGCATTGTGCGATCCCACAATTCACACCGCGATCTGCACGCCCACGACGACCACGGCCAGCCCCACCACGATGTACGTACGGACGTCGCGCTTGGTGCGTGCCCACATGGAGGCACTGAGTGCCTTCGACCACACGTTGGTACCGCCGTGGATCATCACCGCTGGCCACACGCTGCCCGTGTGCCGCCACGCCACGGTCATCAGCCCCGACAAGGCCACACACAGCAGCACGAACTGGGCCTGGGCGGTGACGAACTGCTTCCACTTCGGCTTGCGCAGCAGGGCCGGCACCTCGCGGGGCAGGTGCCATGCCCACCACGCCACCGCCAACAGCACGGTCGGCCACCACAGCGCACCGGTGGTGGCCACCAGCACCGGCAGGGCGAACCCTCGCCAGCCCAGCTCTTCGAGCGACCCGCCCTCGTCGACGAACATGCCACCGATGATGCGGGACCAACGCCGAACCGGGCGGGCCTCGCGCAACAGCGCCGGTGTCGGCTCGACCGGGTGCCGGGCCGCAACGCGCAGATACACCACCGACACCACCACGAACACTGTGACGATGACCGCGTAGGTGGTGAGCGCTGCCGCGGCATCGCGCTCGTGCCACGGGGCCAGCCGGTGCAACAACGACCCGACGTCGGCGACACCGGAACCGAATGCGGCAGCGACGAGCGCGGCGAGCGACGGGGCGGCGGCGAACACGATGATGACGGTCGCCAGGCGTTGCCGGCGGCAGAAGCGGGCGATCGACACTGCGTTCGCGTACGTGTTCCGCTCCTCGAGCCACGAGAACATGTCGGCGAACATGCGACGCGTCTCGGGCCGCGCAGTCTGGACGCGCCCCGAGTACACCATCACGCCGCAGACGATCGCCACCGCGAGCGCATAGAAGAGACCGAGTGCTGCCCAGCCGCTCATTTGTGCCCCGATGCGCCGACGTGATGCGGTGCGGCGTGCAGCGCGAACGGGTTGTCGACCCATCCGGTGCCATCAGCCAGGTCGGCCAGCCGTCGGCCGATCTCGGGCACGAACTTGAACCCGTGTCCGCTCAGTCCCACGCCCACCACGATGTCACCCACGCGGTCGAGCACGAAGTCCTCGGCCGGCGTCGATGCGTACAGGCAGGTCGACGCGTCGACCGGTGTGGGGTCGACGCCCGGGAGGTGCTCGGCTACCCAGTCGATCAGCCGTCGCCAGGTGGCGGGCTCGACGTCGTAGGTGCGGTCGTCGGGGTCGACCTCCGGGCCCGTGTGGTGCTCGCCCACCTTCACCAATCCTTCGGGTGTGGTCATGCCGTAGTGACGCAACTCGGCACGGTCGATGAAGGTCGGCCAGGCGAACTGCGCGCGAGGCCTGAAGAAGGCGAGCTGCTCCTTGGTGACCCGGTACCCCGGGAGGTCGATGACACCGCTCAGCAGCGATGGCGCCCACGCGCCGGTGGTGACCACGGCGACGCCGGCCTGCACGAGATCGTCGCCCATGTGCACCACCACACCGCGGTCGACCTGTTCGACACGCGTGACCTCGGTGACGGATCGCAGGTGCGCGCCGGACTGCGCAGCGAGGCGGCGCAAGACCGACGTCGCACGATCGGCATGCACGACCCCGCCGTCGGCGTGGAAGAGCACGTCGCCGTCGAACCGCATGCCCGGGTACCGGCGGCTCGCCTCGGCCGACGAGAAACGCTCCATCGCTACGCCGCTCGCCTCGGTACACGCCTGGATCTCGTCGAGTTCGGCGACCAGCCCCAGATCGATCGCGCCGGTGGGCGACAACAGGTCGACGCCGGCCGCGTGCTCGAGCTCGCGCCACCGCTCGCGCGCGTCGAGCGCGAACTGCACGTACGCCGGGTCGGTGTGACCCAGCCGGACGATGCGCTCGGTGCCGTGCGACGAGCCGCGCCGGTGCCCCGGTTCGAAACGATCGACGGCCAGCACCGACAGGCCCCTGCGTGCACACCACCAGGCGGTGGCGGCTCCGGCCGCGCCGCAGCCGACGACCACGACGTCGAACCGGTCGCCGGTCACTGGTTCCACGCACCTGCTTCGAAGTCGGCCACCTCGACCGCCAGCCAGGCGCGGGCGAACGCGCTCGGCACGTCGGGCGCAGTGATCCGCACGGTGCGCACGTCGATGCGCTCGACGTCGATGAAGCGCTCGATGCGGTCGGCCTGCCGGTGCGACAGCGTGTCGATCTCGATGACGGTCGGCGCAGTGGTGGCGAGCGGGGCGATGGCGGCGCGATTGCGCACGGCCGCTTCGGCAGCGGACCGGACCATGGCGGTGGTGGTGGCGAGGGGCAGGCAACGCGCGTTCTGCCGCCCGGTGGTGTGCTTCACGGTGACGCTGTGGATACCCGGCACCACGCCGGCAGCCTCGTCGGCGACGTACTGATCACCCGTCACCAACACCACCGGCACACCGTGGTGACCGGCCACCGCAGCGGTGATGGCCGACTCGCCGATGGGACGACCGTTCAGTCGGAACTGCCCCACCACACCGCCGTGCCACGTGTGCGACAGCAGCCCGTCGGTGCCGGCCATCGAGTGGTACCCGACCAGCAGCACGCAGTCGAACGAGGCGTCGAGCCCCTCCACCTGGCACATCGTGCGTCCGGCGGCGGGGCCACGGTGCGCGATCACACCGGCCGGCAGGTCGTCGTAGATGAGATTGCGCATGCCCGCGTGGCCGTCGACCACCAGCACTTCGGTGGCACCCGCAGCGAAGGCACCCTCGGCTGCGGCGACCACATCGCCCGTCATCCAGCGGCGAGCGCGTTCCCACCCTGGCGTGCCCTGGGTGAGTTCCTCGGCGTGCACGACGCCGCTGATGCCTTCCATGTCGGCGGAGATGAACACCTTCACGGACGCATCCTCGGGTCGGGCTGCGCCCCACGCACCACTCGGCCGGGTGTGGCACCGGTCCACTCTCCGTCGACGAACGTGATGGCACCGGACTTCACGGTCCAACGGTAGCCATCGGCCGCCTGCAGCAACCGGGTGCCACCAGCGGGCAGGTCGGCCACCAGACGCGGCGGATGCAGTCGCAGCGCCGCCAGGTCGATCACGTTGAGGTCGGCGACGTAGCCCGGTGCGATCACACCGCGGTCGTTCCAGCCGACGTGCCGTGCGGGCCGCTGCGTCTGGTGGTGCACCACGTGCTCCAACGGCAGGCCGGGGCCGCGGCTGCGATCGCGGCACCAGTGGGCGACTGCCGTGGTGGGGAACGTGGCATCGCAGATGTAGTTGCAGTGCGCGCCGCCGTCGCTCAAGCCGAACACCACGTTGGGCGCCGTCATCATCTCGCGCACGTCGTCGAGGTTGCCGCTCGCGTAGTTGTTGAGCGGCATGTAGAACATGTCGCGCCCGTCGTTCGCCACCAGCAGGTCGTAGGCGAGGTCGATCGGCTCGCGGCCCGAACGACCTGCCACGGCGGCGACGGAGGTGTCGGCCGTGGGCTCGTAGTCGGGCGGGTCGCCCAACGGGAACATCCGCTCGAACGCGCTCAGCACCATCGCCACCAACCCCTGCGGCATGTGGTGCGGGTGCTCCGCGATGATGCGGGCCTTCACCTCGGGGTCGCGCAGCGCTGCCAACCGCTCGGCCAGCGACAGCTTCGCGATGCGCCGGTAGGTGGGCGTCGCCTGCAGCGGGTTCACCGAGCACGACAGTCCCAGCAACAGCCCGATGGGTCGCGGCGCCACCTGACCTTTCACATCGAGCCCTTCGGCGCACAGGCCGTCGATCACGGCCAGCATGTCGCGCCAACGATCCGACACCGCGTCGACCTGCTCGACCGTGAACGACAACGGACGACGCACCTCGCGGGCGATGCGGCGGAGCAGCGCGATCTCGCGCTCGGCATGGTCGGGTCGGTCGGTGAGGTACAGGTCGCTCACCAGTTGCACCACGCCGCGGCCCCTGTCGGTGAGTGCGCCGGCGATACCGATGAGTTCCTCGGCGCTGGCGGTCATCGTGCCCACGTACTCGCCCGAGCCGGTGCGGTGGATCATGGTGCGCGAGGTGGCGAAACCCAGTGCGCCCGCGTCGATCGCTTCACCCACGAGCCGGCGCATCGAAGCGATCTCGTCGGCGGTGGGCGCCACGGTGTGGTCGGCGCCCCGCTCGCCCATCACGTACGCGCGCAAGGCGGCGTGCGGCACGTGCGATCCGATGTCGACGGTGTGGGGCAACCGGTCGACGGCGTCGAGGTACTCGGGGAAGCTCTCCCAGTCCCACGGCAGGCCCTCGGCGAGGGCCGTGCCCGGGATGTCCTCCACGCCCTCCAGCAGGCCGATCAGCCAGTCGTGACGGTCGGGCCGCGCCGGCGCGAAGCCGACACCGCAGTTGCCCATGGCGATGGAGGTGACGCCGTTCACCGACGACGGCTCCACCACGGGATCCCAGGTGACCTGGCCGTCGTAGTGGGTGTGGATGTCGACCCAGCCGGGCGCGACGACGAGGCCCGACGCGTCGATCTCGTGGTGGGCGGCGCCGAGGTCGCTGCCCACGCCAACGATGCGGCCCTGACTGATGGCCACATCGGCGACGGTGCCCGGGGTTCCGGTGCCGTCGACGACGAGGCCGTTGTGGATCACGAGGTCATGCACGTTCCCAGGTTGGCGTTCCCGGCGTGTGACAAGTCGACAACCGGCCCGGCCACGCGCTGTGCGATCAACCAAACGACCGGGTCAGTCGAGGATGCGCATCTCGACGATCTCGCCGTCGACGAGGTGGTACGCCACCACGGCTTCGAACCGGCGGCCGCTGTCGTCGACCACCACCTCGTGGTCGATCACCCACGCCCCCACGGCGATGCGGTTGGCGATGGATGCCCGCCGGCCGGCGATGGCGAACACCGGCACGTACGCCGACCGCAGTTGCTCATACCCCTCGGCGCGCACCGTGCCGTCACCCATGGTGAGGCGGATCGACGGCGCGAAACAGGCGACGAAGTCGTCGAGACGGTGGGCGTTGTACGCATCGAGTTGACGGTTCACCGGGTGGTCGGCCGAGAGGCCCCCGGGCGCAGCCGTCGAAGCGGGGTCGTTCATCGCAGCCTCCATTGCAGTTCAAGCACGAAACGCGCCACGGGGTCGGCCAGGTCGATGCCGATGATCTCGTCGATGCGCTTCAGTCGGTAGCGCAGCGTGTTGGAGTGCACATCGAGCCTCGCTGCAGCCGACGACACGTCGCCGAACGAATCGAGATACGCGCCCAGGGTGGCGAGGTGATCGGTGTGGTGCTCGGCGTCGTGGCGGGCCAGCAGATCGAGGTGCGGGGTGCGACAGCGCAGATCGTCGGCCAGCACTTCGCGCACCCGTCGCATCACCACGTCGGACTGCATCTCGGCGATGGTGGCCACCTGCGAGCGCGAGGTGGCGCGGCGATCATCGAGCAATGACGCCAGCGTCTCCTCGGCCTCCCAACGCGACATCGCCAAGCCGCCGACGTCGGCCACCGCGCTGCCGATGCCGGCGTAGACGTCGCGCTTGAACGCGTGCGAGGCCCGCTGCACCACGTCGGCGACGACGTCTCGTACTCGCCGAGCGGTGACGCGCGCCGACTCGGGCACGATCACCAGCACGACCCCGTCGAGGTCTACCGCCGTGGAGCGACCGTCGAGCATCTCGAACTGCAGCGACGCCACTTCGGCGAGTCGACGCAGTCGCATCACGACCGACGCCGGATCGAGATCCGGACGTTCGTGCACCCGCAATGCGACCACGCGCAGACGCTCGCCCGCCGCCAGCGCGAACATCGACGAGGTCGAGCCCTCCAGTGCCTCGCGCACGCCTTCGGCGCGACGGCGGCGGACCAGGTCGCCGGCACGCTGGTGCTGCAGCAGCAACAGCGCTGCGTGGGCGGTGCTTCCCACCAGCACGCGCTCGGCGACGTCGTCGAACGGGGCGTCGCCCTGCACCGCCCAGATGGTGCCGATCACCTCGTCGCCGGCGCGCACCGCGACCCCCATCCGAGCACGCACGGGTGGGTGCTGTTCGGCCGGCAGGTGAACCACCGGCCCATCGGCGAACATGCGGCGGTACAGCGCCACCATGTCGTCGCGCGCCATCACGTAGCGCGGCACGCCCCGACCGAGGATGGAGTCGCGGCGGACGTCGTCGATGGGCTGGTCGAGGTTCGAGTACGCCAGCACACGCAGTTCGCGGTCCTCGATGGTGGTGGCGCCACCCACGGCAGCGGCGATGGCGTTCGCCAGAGCGAACAGGTCGCTGGGCCCGCTGTCACCGTCGCCCGGCAGCACCGGCGTCTCCACGAGCGTGCGGACCAGTACGAACACCTGCCCCCAGTCGGAGGTGGCCGGCGGCACCGCGAGCGCAACCCCGTTCGTCGTCGCGCACGCCGCCGCCGTGGCCCAGTGATCGGGCGCCAGCTTGGCCACCACCAGCGCCACACCGGCCCCGCCGGCGCGCTCGAGCAGGTCCACGAAGGCCTCGTCGGTGGCGCTGGAACCGACCACCAGCGCGACGTCGCCGGCCTCGAGCGTGACGTCGTCGGAGGGGCTCAAGATCACCACGCGCCGAGCCTCCACGTCGACACCGTGGGGCGCCGCGACGAGTTCCAGCACCAGCGGCGACAGCCGTTCCAGCATCACACCGACCGTGAGCGGAGGCTGCTCGGCATCGACGACGACCATGCGGCCACGGTAGCCGTGCCCTTGACAGCCGCCATACCGTGTCGTGCCATGCCGACGTTCCAACCACTGCTCGACGACTTCCTCGCGGCCCACGACGACATGCCCGGTGTGCTGTTGCACGTGGCGGCGCCGTCCATCGGCTGCTCGTGGTCGGGCGCCGCGGGCGTGGTGGAGCGTGGCGGTCGGGCACTGACGGGAAGCGAATGCTTCCGCACAGCCAGCATCACCAAGACCTTCGTCGCCGTCGCCGTGTTGCGACTGGTCGACGACGGCGCCGTCGCGCTCGACGAACCCGCGATGTCGCACATTCCCGAACCGGCGGCATCGATGCTCCGCCGTGCGGTGCCCGACTCGGCCGTCATCACGGTGCGCCAACTGCTGCAGCACACCAGCGGCGTGTACGACTTCGGCAACGACGAGCACTACCGCCGAGCCATCGGGGCCGACCCTGCCCGCGAGTGGTCGGCCACCGATCTCATCGGCATCGCATTCGAACACGGCAGCCCCTACGGCCCTCCCGGCGCGGCGTTCCACTACAGCGACACCGGGTACGTGCTGCTGGCGCTGCTGCTCGAGCAGCACACCGGCCTCCCGCTCGCCGCGGCTCTGCGCACCACGGCCGGTATCGAGCAGCTGTGCCTTGCCGACACCTGGCTCGAGGGCAAAGAGCCTGCACCGGTCGCAGCGCCCCTGCGCGTGCACCAGTACCTCGGGCGGGCCGACACGTTCGGGTTCAACCCGTCGTTCGACGGCTACGGCGGCGGCGGACTGGTGTCGACCGGCCACGACCTCGCTCTCTACGTGCGAGCGGTCGCCCGCGGTGAGCTGCTGTCACCCGAGTCCACCGCGACGATGCTCGACTTCACCGCCGTCACCGATCTCGGCGACCTCGGCCAGCGATGCGGGCTGGGCATCTTCCACAGCACCATCGACGGCATCGAGCGCATCGGACACGAAGGCTTCTGGGGCACGTGGATGTACCACTTCCCGGAGCACGACATCACCGTGGCCGGAGCCCACACGTCGATCCCGTTCGACATGCCTGCCAAGCAGCGCTTGATCAACGGCGCAGTGCACACCCTCACCGGAGGGACGCGATGACCACCCCCCGGCCGGCGCCTCCTCTCGTCACCTCCATCGCCGACGTCATCGGCGGCACCCCAGCAGTCGAGCTCGTCCGCACCACCGCCGCGCTCGGCCTGGAGGGACGGATCATCTGCAAGCTCGAGTACCTCAACCCCGGCTTCTCCAAGAAGGACCGACCCGCGCTGGAGATGGTGCGCGAGGCGCGTGCCGACGGATCGCTGCAGCCTGGGCAGCCGGTGGTGGAACTGACGAGTGGCAACACCGGTACCGGGCTGGCCATCGTCTGTCGGGCACTGGGCCACCCGTTCGTCGCCGTCATGTCCGCCGGCAACAGCGTCGAGCGGGCGCGGATGATGGCGGCGCTCGGGGCGAGGGTCGAGATCGTCGCCCAGGCCCCGGGGTCGCCGCACGGGCAGGTCTCCGGTGCCGATCTCGCGCTCGTCGAACGACGTGCGGAGCAGATCGTCACCGAGGAGGGCGCCTTCCGGGCCGACCAGTTCCGGCTCGCCGCGAGCGCGCTAGCCCACGAGCGGACCACCGGACCCGAGCTGTGGGAGCAATCGGGTGGGACGATCGACGTGTTCGCCGACTTCGTCGGCTCGGCCGGATCGTTCGGCGGTGTCATGCGCGCCCTCCGGTCGTTCGAGCCCGCAGTGCGTGGGTACGTGGTCGAGCCGGTGGGCGCTGCAGTGCTGGCCGGACGGGCGGTGACGGCGCCGAATCACCGGATCCAGGGCGGTGGCTACTCGATCGAGGAAGCCCAGTTGCCGTTGCTCGACGGGTGCGCTGTCGACGGATACGTGCAGGTGAGCGACGACGAGGCGATCGTCCATGCCCGCCACCTGGCCGAGGTGGAAGGCATCTTCGCCGGGTTCTCGGCCGGCGCGAACCTCGCTGCGGCGGTGCAGTTGCTGCGAGGCGCGGAGCGCGGCGCCACCATCGGCATCCTCGCCTGCGACAGCGGGTTGAAGTACCTCAGCACCGATCTGTACCGCTGAGGAGTTGCCGACCATGGACGCGCATGCAATCGCCCTCGCCGACCTGTGCGCGCAGTTCGACATCGTCGGCGCGGCGGCCGGGTGGAGTGTCGCCGGGCAACGGTCGGTGGTGGTGCACGGGCTGGCTCACCAGGGGGCCGGCACCGCGCTCACCCGAGACACGATGATGATGGCGGGGTCGGTCACCAAGGCGATGACAGCGAGCATCGTGGCGATGCTGGTCGACGACGGGGTGGTCGACCTCGACTTACCGGTGCGGACGTACCTGCCCGAGTTCCGTGTGGTCGACGACGACGCCACGCGCACGATCACCACCCGGCACCTGCTCACGCACACCGCGGGCTTCGACGGCGACCTGTGGTTCGACGTCGGCGAGGGGGCCGATGCCATCGACCGATTCGTGGCCGAACTGGCCGGCTGCCGTCAGCTCTCACGGCCTGGCAGCGGCTTCTCGTACAACAACGCGGCCTACTCGGTGCTCGGACTGCTGATCCAGCGGGTGACGGGTTCGTCGTTCGAGGATGTACTGCAGTCGCGTCTCGCCGGCCCCGCTGGCGCGTCGTTCACCACCGACCTCGCGAAGACCGACGGTCGACCGGCTGCCATCGGCCACGTGCCCGACGCGAACGGGCAGCAGATGCCGATCAGCGCGGCATCTGGGCCGGCGTGCCTCGCACCGGCGGGGTCACGCACGTGGGCCACGATCGACGACCTGCTCGCGTTCGGCGAACTCCACCTCGGCCGCCACGGAGGTGCCGCCGAGCACCGAGTGCTCACCACCATGCGTGCACCGCAGGTGTTCGTGAACGATCCGAACAACGGCGGCACGATGGCACTCGGCATGTTCCTCGACGACCGATGGGGAACACCGCTGGTGTTCCACGACGGCGGGGTGCAGGGTCAGTCGGCGTACCTGCGCATCCTTCCCGAGCTCGACGCCGTGCTGGTGGTGATGAGCACCGGTGGTGTGCCGCAGGTGTTCCACCGTCACGTGTTCGCCCGCATGGCCGAGATGTTCCCCGGCCTGCACGCCCCCCTGGGTGTCGAGCGACAGCCCGACTGTGCGATCGATCCGAGTCGATACGTCGGCCGGTTCGAGGCCGCGTCGACCCGGATCGACGTCGAGCACGACGGCGAGGGACTCACTGCAGCCATCACGTGGGGCTACGACACGTCTGATTCGGTGGCGACGGGCGCACTGCCGCTGACCCCGCACTCGCCCGAGGTGTTCCTCGCCCCGCTGGGCGGACGCGACTACGTGCTCGTGTACCCCGACCTGCAGCGGCCGGCCGACCATCTGCTGGCCGGGCTCCGCCGGCTCAACCGGGTGCACTGACCGATCCCATCGGGAGGCGGCCCTTGTCAGGAGCCCCCTCGACCGGCTGCGCACACGGCCTACGATCCGGGCGATGCCAGGCCAGATCTGCTTCGACCCCGACCCGTATCCGGGGCCCCAGTGCGCGAAAGTCTCTCCATGATCCAGAACATCGTTGGTGCCGTGCTGCTGACGGCAGCGGTCGGCGCATTCGGTGAGTTCATCCTCCGCAGGAACCGGCGGAGCCTGACGCTCCGCGAGCACCTGGCCGCGCACGGCACGGCAGTGACCGGCACGGTCCGCGCCGTCGACAAGGTGACCACCAACCGGTACGGCGGTCACAAACTCCGCGCCACCATCGACTACCAGGTCGACGGCGGCTCGCACACCCATGTCGTGGCCTGGACACCCGAGCACGCGCCTCGACTGGGCCCGGGCGACTCGATCGACCTGCTGATGGACCCCGCCCAGCCGTCGTCGGTGTGCGTGGCCGATGCGCCGGCGCCCGCAGTGGGAAGCGCGGCACCGTACTGGTTGCTCGCGGTCGGGTTGGGTATCGCCCTGTTCGTCCTCCTCCAGGTGTCCTGAACCGGTCGACCCCGCACTCGTTGCGGAGCACCGCGATGGCACTCGGTGGTCGCCATTCGCCGGGCCGGCGACATGTGGCACCGACGCCCGGTTGCTCCTCCGGGTTCGATCTCGCCGTACGCTCGCAGCGCCATGGCCACCACACCCACCGCTGCTGCGTTCTCCATCACACTCGACTGCCGACTCGACAACGTGCCCGGCACGCTCGGCCGGCTCGCCCTCGCGATCGGTGAGGCCGGCGGCAACATCGGCGCCCTCGACGGCTTCGACGTGCGCGGCCCCGAGCTGCGCCGCTGCATCGTGGTGCACTGCCGCGACGAGGCGCACCAGCAGAAGGTGGTCGAGGCGGTGCGCTCGTTGAAGGGCGTCACCCTCGTCGACTGGTGGGACCGCACGTTCCGGATGCACGAGTCCGGCAAGATCCACGTACTCACCAGCGCACCGGTGAACGACCGTGACGACCTGTCGATGGCGTACACGCCGGGGGTCGCCCGGGTGTGCATGGCGATCCACCACGACCCGTCGCTCTCGCACCGCTACACGATCCGCAAGAACACCGTCGCGATCGTCAGCAACGGCACCGCCGTGCTCGGCCTCGGCGACATCGGTCCCGAAGCAGCCATGCCGGTGATGGAGGGCAAGGCCCTGCTGTTCAAGGAGTTCGGCGGCGTCGACGGCTTCCCCATCTGCATCAACGCCCGCACGGCCGACGAGGTCGTCGACTTCGTCGAGCGCCTCGCTCCCACCTTCGGCGGCATCAACCTCGAGGACATCAAGGCGCCCGAGTGCTTCGAGATCGAGGAGCGACTGAAGGCCAGCCTCGACATCCCCGTCTTCCACGACGACCAGCACGGCACTGCCGTCGTCACCCTGGCGGCGCTGTGGAACTCGCTGAAGATCACCGGCAAGAAGATGGAGGACCTGTCGGTCGTCATCGCCGGCATGGGCGCGGCCGGCGTTGCGATCGGCAAGATCCTCATCAACGCCGGCGTCGGCGAGATCGTCGGCTGCGACCGCACCGGCGCCATCTACGCCGGTCGCAGCGACCTCAACGCCGCCAAGCAGTGGTTCGCCGAGAACACCAACCCGTCGCGCAAGATGGGCTCGATCAGCGACGTGATGCACGGTGCCGACGTGTTCGTGGG
>JBIIDH010000019.1:0-42711 GCA_044238435.1 Ilumatobacteraceae bacterium
ATATGGTCACAGGCATCGCCACCACCGGCCCACGAGTCAAGGAGCATTCGATGACCGACACGAACGACGCTGTCATCCACGAGGCGCTCACGATCATCGACAAGGCGCTGTCGCAGATGATGCAGCGTGAGTTGGTGTCGTCGGGTGAGGTCACCGACGTGCTGCTCGATGTACGCACGTTGCTCACTGCCGCACCAGTCGCCGCAGCGCCCCGCTGATCGTCGCCGGGCCGCGGCCCGGTGTCAGACGGCCAGCAGGTCGTCGAACGCGCCCTGCAGACACCGCTGCAGCAGGTCGGGTTCGGTCACCGCGGCGCGGTCGATGTTCACGCCCATGTCGAGGCTGTGGTTGTACGACAGCAGCGTCAGGTTGAACGCCACGCCGGCGAGCGGGCCCACCGGATAGTTCTCGAGGATCTGCGCGCCGGCGAGGAACAGCGGGATCGGTGCGCCGCGCACGTTCGATGTGGCGAAGTCGACGGTCTGGGCCTGCTGGCGGGCGATACGGGTGACGAGCGACGTGGGCAGCGCTGCGGCCACGGCCGAGATGGCTTCCAGCGAGGCACTGGTGGTGGCGCCCCGCGCCGCCTCGGTGGACTGTTGCACCAGCGCGAAGCGTTCGGCGATGGGCATGTCGGCGGTGGGCACCATCATCCGGGCGAGCGAGAAGGCGTTGGCCCCCGACGACTCGGTGCGGGTGCTCACGGCCATGCTGGCGCGCAGGTGGTCGACCGGGGTGCCGAGTTCGCTGTGATACCGGCCGGCGGCGTGTGCGGCGGCCGTGAGGAACGCCGTGTTGAGGGTGCCGCCGAGCCGCTTGGCCGCTGCCCGGGTGGTGTCGAACGGGGCGCGCAGCACCTCGATGCGACGCTGCAGTGACCGCTCGGTCCACAGCGGCGAGTGCGCCTGCTCGACATCGGTGAGCTGGCTCATCACCCCGCGGATGGTGTCGGCCGCCGCATTGCCGGCGTCGGGGATGCCGGTGGGGTCGGCCAGCAGGTCGCGCACCTGGCGCACCAGGCCGATGGGCAGCCGCAGCCCGCCGGCGAACAGGTCGCGCAGCACGTCGTGGGGCGGGGGAGCGGTGTCGGCGGCGTGTTCGGTGGCCGCCCGGTCGACGGGTGGTGGTTCGGGTGCGTCGCGTTCGAAGTCGAGGAACTGCAGGCTCAACTGCACGCTGCCCTCGCCGTCGGCGATGGTGTGGTGCAGCTTCTCGATGAGGGCCGACTTGCCGCCGCGTAGGCCGTCGACCACCACGAACTGCCACAGCGGCCGGGTGCGGTCGAAGGGGTCGGCGGCGACCAGGCTGGCGTAGTCGAGCAGTTGGCGCAGCGAGCCGGGCTTGGGCAGGGCCACGTGGCGCACGTGGTAGTGGATGTCGAACTGCGGATCGTCGACCCACACCGGTGCCGACAGGTTCACCGGCGCCGACTGCACCCGCTGGCGCAGCCGTTCGAATGCCAGCGTGGCCCGCTCCATGCGGCGCAGCAGGCGGGCGAAGTCGGGCTTGGTGTCGAGCACCGTGACGTTGGCGAACGTGCTCGACAGGTACGGGTCCTTCTCGAGGCGCCACATCAGGCCCTCGGCATCGCTCATCTTGCGGTCGAGATGCGGCAACTCGGACATGGAGCGAAGGCTACCGGGGTCAGTGCAACGGCCCGGCAAGGCCGGTGGCGATGGCGAGGAGGGCGAGCAACAGCCCCGTCGCCGCACCTCCCACCACGTCGGAGGGATGATGGATGCGCACCCAGGCGCGGCTGATGGCCACGACGATGGCCATGGCGAACCACAGCGGGGCCCACCCCCAGCCCACCCACCAGGTGAGCAGCGTGGCGGCGAAGAAGGCAGCCGAGGCATGGCCGCTCGGGAAGCTGGAGGTGCGTGGCTTGCGCACAGTGAACCGCTCGTCGCCCGTCTCGGTGGGGCGGCTGCGGCGGAAGAGGCGCTTCACCCCCTGGTTGACGATGAGGCTCTCGAGGCCGATGAGCGCGCTGAACCACAGCGCCTCGGTGAACCGCTGGGCGATGAACAGCCCGACCAGCAGCCCGGTGACGTGCCACACGATGCTGAAGTCGCCGACGATGCTGGCGGTGTGGAACAGCCGGTCGACCGGACGCGAGCGACCTCGACAGCGCTCGAGCGCGCTGTCGGCCGAGGCGTCGAACGCCTCCACCCGGGCCCCGCCGATGTTCATCGAGGTGCCGACAACCCGAACGCCACCGGCGCCTCGACGGCCGCGCGGTCGGGGTCGCCCCCGAACGCCGGGCACCACGGCTTGTACGAGCACGAGTTGCACAGCGGGCCCTGGCGCGGCCGGAAGTCGCCCGTCTCGCACGCCCGGGCCACGGCCTTCCACACGGCGGTGGTGCGGGTGGTGATGAACCGGATCGACTCGGCGCTGGGGGTGGCAGTGATGATGTCGCCGGTGCGCACGTACATCAGCCGCACGGCGGCCGGCCGCTGGCCCAGCACGGCCTCGCACAAGAACGAGTAGATGTGGACACCGCCCATCTTCGACTGCTCGTACTGCGGGCCGGGCGGGCGGCCGGTCTTGTAGTCGGTGATGACCAATCGGTCGTCGCTGTCGATCTCGAGACGATCGATGATGCCGCGCACGCTGAGGTTGCCGACGGGTGCCTCGAGTCGGAGTTCGAGACCGATGTCGCGCACGGCCGTGGGGTCTTCCATCCGCAGGTAGCCCTCGACGAGCGACCAGCCGTCGGTGAAGAAGGCTTCGTGCGCCGCCTCGTCGAGCCCCAGCAGGGTGACGTCGGGGTGGACCTCGTACTCGGCCCGGGCGATGTGGAACGCCTCGCGGGCTGCATCGGGCGTGCGTTCGACCGCAGGACGGGTGAAGAGCACCTCGAGCACGCGGTGCACGAACGAACCCTTGCTGGCATGGATGCTGGGCGGCTCGGGGATGCGTTCGATGCTGGCGAAGCGGAACGCCATCGGGCAGCTGGTGAAGGCCTCGACCCGGCTCGGCGACAGGGAGGTGGGGACGGGGAAGCTCACAGCGGCGAGTCTACGGACGGGGTGCGCGCCGGTGGAGTTGTCGCGGCATCCCGCCCGCATTGCCCTCCGAGAGGTGTTGCGTTCTCCATGACTGGGCTGGCGTTCGGGACAGCGATCGGCTGCGGGTGGTGTGGATCGGTGTGTGGCGAGGGTGACGGAGGCGAATGGATGGCTGACCGGAGGCTTGATCCCCCGGGATTCGTTGCGACTCTGGTGGGACCGTAACGCCCTTGCTCTGCCGAACCGATCAGCCGGCGTCGAGTACCTCGCGGAGCAGTGACCGGACGCCGACGAGGAAGGTGGGGAGGTCGTCGCGGGCGATTGCAGCCAGCACGTCGAAGTCCACCGACCAGTAGCCGTGCACGATGCGGTTGCGTGTCCGACTCGCATCGACCCAGGGCAAGTCAGGAGACTGCGACTTCAGCTCGGTTGAAAGCTGGTTCGCAGCCTCGCCGAGGACCGTGAAGTTCCACAGCAGCGCATCGCGCTGATCCGGTTCCCCATCGACCTCTGCAGGATTCACGGCGTGCGAGATCTCCAAGATGCGTTCGATAGCTCCGACGATCTCGGCCAACAACAGGGCGTCACGCCGCATAGAGCGTTCGGGCTTCAGCAAGTACGTCATCTCGCAGTAGTGGGTGCAACGACCGCTTGGAGACGAGATCGACCTGGCGGCCGAACAGGTCGGTCAACTCGTCCTCGAGGCGGTTGAGAGCGAACCCCAACGCCCGGCCAGGTGCCATCACGTACAGCACATCGATGTCGCTCGACTCGGTCGCCGTTCCCCGAGCCACGGAGCCGAACAGCGACAACTCCGCAACCCCGTAGCGCTCGCACACCTCGACGAGGCGCGTGCCGTCGATGTCGGTGCCATTGTCGAGGGACAGCATTGCGCGAGCCACGGGAACATTCTGCCACCTGATGGACAGCGATAGCCGTTGTCGATTCGACGACGGGTCAGTGTTGGGCGAGGAACTCGGCGATGAGATCGGCCACCACGTCGGGGCGCACCATCGGGCCGAAGTGGTCGAGGTCGGTGCGCTCGAGGTACCGGCTGTTCGGCAGTCGGTCGGCCACCTGGCGGGCGATCATCGACGGTTGCATCTCGGCGGGTGCCCCGCAGAGCACCAGAACCGGAGTGTGGATCTCGGGCAGCACATCCCAGGTGTCGTGCAGGCCGCCCGTCTCGAAGGTGCCGGCCTCGATCTCGGGGCGACACTTCAGGTGCACCTCGCCGTCGTCGCCCGGCGCGAAGCCGTATCGCACGTAGGCGTCGAGCGCCGCCGGGGCGAAGGCACCGAGGGGCGGCTTGGCGGCGTAGTTCTCGATGGCGGCCTCGTGCGACGCGAAGGTGGCTCGCCGGCGGCGGGCTCCCATCGACAGCGGACTCGGTGTGCCGTCGGGGCGGATGCCGGAGGGTGGGAACACGATGGGCTCGAACACGACGATGGCGCGGAACAGACCGGGGTCGCGGTGGGCCGCCATCAACAGGCAGGCGCCACCCATCGAGTGACCGAACGCCACCACCGGCGGATCGAGCGCGGTGGCCATCGCCACGGCGTCGTCGCCGTAGCCGCGCCAGTCGACCGGTTGCTCGGGATGCGGCGTGTCGCCGTGGCCGCGGTAGTCGAAGGCCACCGAGTGGTAGCGGTGGGCAAGCGCGTCGGCCACCGGGATGTAGCACCGGCCGTGGAACCCGGTGGCATGGCTGACGAGTAACGTCGGGCCGCTGCCCCCGAGATCGTGGACCGCTACCTCGACACCGTCGGACGAGAGCACGCGCATGGCCGCCATCATTGCGCGGTGGGTGGTCAGTCGCGAAGTGCTTCGCGCGCCTTGCGCTTCTTGCGACGCCGCCACATCATCGTCGCGAGGCGATCGAGCAGGATGCCGAACACCAACGAGATGATGATCAGCCACCGCACCGTGGTGACGTGATCGAAGAAGATGAAGTCGAGCTCGACTTCCGTGCTGTTCTTCACGAAGAACAGGACCGCGAACACCGCCACCACGACGAAGCCCAGGACGGCGGGGCTCATCATCGGGTTCTTGCTCTTCGCCGCCGCGGCGGCCTGCTCGGCCCGCCGCTCGTCGCGCTCGTCGTTGCTCATGTCGTAGCTCATCTGCGTACCCCCACGTGTCGCTCCGGGATGAACGCCGCGGAGCGTACTACTTCGGTTCGCGGGGCAGGCCCAACAGGCGTTCACCGATGATGTTGCGCTGCACCTGGCTGGTGCCGCCGGCGATGCGGCCGCCGGGCGCCGACAGCATCCCGAACGCATCAGGGCCGTCGAGCAGTGCGTCGGCACCCGCCAGGTCGCCGCGCAGCATCGACGTGTCGAACATCATCTCCGTGATGCCCAGCTTCATCAGCGATGCCGCGGTGGAGGCTGTGGGACCCTGGCGCTGCGCCATGGCCTTGTACGCCGAGCCCGTGCTGAGCAGTCGGGTGAGGCGCTGGCGCTCGGTGGGCCCGAGGTCGCGTCCCTCGGCCAGTCGGGACATGCCCTCCAGGCGGCGTTCGAGACCGATGACGCTGGTGCCGATGTGGCCGCGCTCGCTGGTGAGCACCGCCATGCCCACCCCCCAGCCGCCGTGCAGCGGGCCGAGCAGGTGCTCGGCGGGCAGTTCGACATCGGTGAAGAACACCTCGTCGAACTCGCTCTCGCCGGTCATCTGCTTCAGCGGGCGCACCTCGATGCCGGGCAGGTGCATCGGGCACAGGAAGAACGAGATGCCATCGTGCTTCTTCGCCTCGGGGTCGGTGCGGGCCATCAGGATGCCCCAGTCGCTGTAGCGACCGCCGCTGCACCACACCTTCTGCCCGTTCACGATGAATCGGTCGCCGTCGCGCTCGGCCTTGGTGGACAGGCCACCGAGGTCGCTGCCCGCGCCGGGCTCGCTGAACAACTGGCACCACACCTGCTCGGCCGCCAGGGTGGCGCGCAGATGGGCGGCCTGCTGCTCGGGGGTGCCGTAGCGCAGGATGGCGCCGCCGGCCAGCACGAGGCCCACCATGTTCAGCACCGGGGGCACGCCGGCGATGGCGGCCTCGAGCATCCACACCGAGTTGTGCTCGGCGGTGAGACCACGGCCCCCGAACTCGACCGGCCAGTGGATTCCGGCGAAGCCCTCGGCGAAGAGGTGCTGCTGCCAGGCGACGCCGCGTTCGACGAGATCGGGTGGGCAGATGGCGCCGTAGTCGCGCGGTGCGAGGTGGCGGTTCGCGGCCAGCCACTCGCGGGCGGTCTGTTGGAACTCGTCGACGGTGGGAGCGGTCACGACATGTGACCCTACCCAAGGGGGTTGGGCAGGAGCAGAGCCGTGCTCAGGCGACGACGTCGTCGATGAGCCGCTGGAAGCGCACGCCCGAGCCGTCGACGGTGGTACGCACCACCCGGCCGCGCACGATGCCGCGGGGCGACAGGCCGTCGATCTCGATCGGGGTGTACATCGGCCATTCGTGCCCGGCGAACCGCATGCCCGAACGGGACAGGTCGACCACGTCGAGGGTGCGCCAGTCGGTGGAACCCACGGCTCGGATGCGCACCCCGTCGGCGGGCGGCTGCAGGCGGGTTTCGCTGCGGCGGTTGAAGCGGGCACCGCGGTGAACGGTGAGGAAGGCCCGTCCGGTGCGTCGGTCGCGGTGCAGGTCGCCGTCGAGGCGCCAGGCGCCACCGGCCATGCCGATGGTGACGAACGCGCGGCCGTTCGGGATGGAGCCGTCGTCGTCGATGGCCAGCACGCGGCCCATCTCGCGCTGGGCGGTGGCGTCGCAACTGTTCCCGGCCGCCGACACCTGCACGCTCCGCGGTCGCGGGAACAACCGCACTACGTCGTCGATCGACAAGTTGAGCCCTGAGAACCCGGTCACCATCGCTGCGGGACGGTATGCGCCCGCTCGAACGTGGGCAACGATGATGTGACGAACTGGATGAGATCTTGACGATTCCGTCACGATCCGCATCGCGGTGGCTACCCGACGCGGTGGGTCAGCGGAAGGCGTTGACGAACAGAGCGGTCTCCTCGGCGAGGTTGCCGGGCACCGCGTAGTCGCTCTGGTCGGTGATGGTGCCCCAGTTGTCGCGCACGTCCTCGAGCGACAGGTCGGCCTTGGTGAAGCCCTGGGTCTCGCCGATGAACACGTGCGCCACGCGGCCACCGCCGACGCTGAAGGTCTGGCCGCTCACCGGGCAGTCCTCGTGCGCCAGGTAGGCGACGAGCGGCGACACCAGGCCCGGGTCGAGCTTGTCGCCGAGGGCGCCCATGATGGTCTCGGTCATGCGGGTGAGCGCGAGGGGTGCGATGGCGTTGGCCTTGATGTTGTACTTCGCACCCTCGACGGCCAGCACGCGGGTGAACCCGACCAGGCCCATCTTCGCCGCGCCGTAGTTGGTCTGGCCGAAGTTGCCGAAGATGCCGGCCGCTGACGACGTGGAGATGATGCGGCCATAGCCCTGCTCGCGCATGCGCACCCAGGCCGGCTGGGTGACGTGGAAGGCGCCCTTCAGGTGCACGTCGAACACCGGGTTCATCAGGTCGGGCTCCATGTTGTGGAAGGCCTTGTCGCGCAGGATGCCCGCGTTGTTGATGACGATGTCGACCCGGCCGTAGGTGTCGATGGCGGTCTGCACGATCTCCTGGCCGCCTTCAGGGGTGGCGACGCTGGAGTGGTTGGCCACCGCTTCGCCGCCGGCCGCCTTGATCTCGTCGACCACCTTCTGCGCCGCGCTTGCGTTCTCGCCCGTGCCGTCGACCGAACCGCCGAGGTCGTTCACCACGATGAGGGCGCCACGCGAGGCGAGCAGCAGCGCGTGCTGCCTGCCCAGGCCGCCGCCTGCTCCGGTGATGATCGCAACCTTGCCGTCGTATCCGAGTTCAGTCATGCCGGCGAGGCTATCTAGTCGTTGGCGTGCAGTGCCTCGTTGAGCCCGCCCCAACCGCCCGAGCGGGCGACGAGTTCCACGGCGCCGGTCTGGCTGTTGCGGCGGAACAGGGCGTTGCTGGTGCCGCTGAGCTGGCGGGCCTTCACCACGCTGCCGTCGGGCAGCCGGACGAGTGTGCCGGCGGTGACGTAGAGGCCGGCCTCGACGATGCAGTCGTCGCCCAGGCTGATGCCGATACCCGCCTCGGCGCCGAGCAGGCAGCGCTGGCCGATGGTGACCCGCTCGGTGCCACCGCCCGACAGCGTGCCCATGATGGACGCGCCGCCGCCGATGTCGCTGCCGTCGCCCACCAGCACACCCTGCGAGATGCGGCCCTCGACCATCGAGGTGCCGAGGGTGCCGGCATTGAAGTTGCAGAAGCCTTCGTGCATCACCGTGGTGCCCGGGGCGAGATGAGCGCCGAGACGCACCCGGTCGGCGTCGGCGATACGCACGCCCGAGGGCACCACGTAGTCGGTCATGCGCGGGAACTTGTCGAGGCCGAACACCTGCAGGTGCACGCCGTCGGCCATCAGCCGCAACCGCAACGCGTCGACCTGATCGGGCTGCACCGGGCCCACGGTGGTCCAGGCGTTGTTCGGCAACTGCCCGAAGATGCCGTCGATGTTCACCGTGCGGGGCTGCATCAGTCGGTTCGACAGCAGGTGCAGGCGCAGGTACGCGTCGCTGGCCGACGACGGCGCGTCGTCGGTGTCGATCGCCATCACCACCACGCGGCGGCCGTAGCCGCGCACGTCGTCGCTCGGTGCCACCTCGGGCAGCAGGTCGTGCCACGGCCGATCGGGCAGGTGGCCCAGGCCGACGTGAGGGAACCAGGTGTCGAGGACGGTGCCGTCGTCGGTCGTGGTGGCGAGGCCGGCGCCCCAGGCTGCGGTCATGCTGAAGAGGCCTTTCGTCAGAGCACTTCGTGGCGGAGGGTGGGGAACAAGATGACCTCCTTGATGGAGGTGACACCGGCGATGAGCATGGCCACGCGGTCTATGCCGATGCCGAGGCCGCCGGTGGGCGGCATGCCGTACTCGAGCGCGCGCAGGTAGTCCTCGTCGATGCTGCCGGCCTCGTCGTCGCCGGCGTCCTTGGCCTTCTGCTCGTCCTCGAAGCGGGCCCGTTGCTCGACCGGGTCGTTCAGCTCGCTGTAGCCGTTGGCGTACTCGCGGCCGCCGATGAACAACTCGAAGCGCTCGGTGAGGAAGGGATCGTCGCGGTCGGTGCGGGCCAATGGCGAGATCTCGACCGGGTGGCCGGTGACGAAGGTGGGGCGGATGAGGGTGTGCTCGGCGGTGGCCTCGAACAGTTCTTCGATGATCTTGCCCGCACCCCACCGCGGCAGCACCGACACGCTGTACTCGGCAGCCAGTTTGCGCAAGTGCTCGATGGGCTGCGACGGGTGCACCTCGACGCCGGTGTACTCCTGCACCAGGTCGATCATCCGCACCCGGCGCCACGGTTCGGCGAGGTCGACGGCCTCCACCACGTCGCCGGGGCCGTGCACGGTGACCACCGACGAGCCGGTGGCCTCGACGGCGGCGGTGGTGATGAGCCGCTCGGTGATGTCGATCATCTCGGTGTGATCGGCGAACGCCTGGTAGAGCTCCATCATCGTGAACTCGGGGTTGTGCCGGGTGCTGATGCCCTCGTTGCGGAACACGCGTCCGATCTCGTACACGCGCTCCATGCCGCCGACGATGAGGCGCTTCAGGTGCAACTCGAGGGCGATGCGCAGGAACATCGTCATGTCGAGCGCGTTGTGATGGGTGATGAACGGCCGGGCATGGGCACCGCCCGCCTCGACGTGCAGCACCGGGGTCTCGACCTCGATGAAGCCCTGCTGATGCAGGGTGCGGCGGAAGCTGGCGATGACGGCGTGGCGGATCTCGAACGTGCGCCGGGCATCGGCGTTCACGATGAGGTCGGCGTAGCGCTGGCGGAACCGCGTGTCGGTGTCGGTGAGGCCGTGCCACTTGTCGGGCATGGGGCGCACGGCCTTCGACAGCAGCTCGAAGCGGTCGACCTTCACGCTGAGCTCGCCCTTGCGGGTGGTCATCACCGTGCCTTCCACACCCACCCAGTCACCGAGGTCGAGCGCGCCGAAGGCATCGAACGCCTCGTCGCCGATGACGGCCTTCGACACGAACAACTGGATGTCGTCGCTGCGGTCGCGCATGGTGACGAAGATGAGCTTGCCCTGTTCGCGCAGCAGCATCACGCGGCCTGCGACAGCCACCCGTACCTCGGTCTCGACGCCGGCATCGAGGTGGCCGTGCGCGGCGCGGATGTCGGCGAGGGCGTGGGTGCGGTCGAAGCGGTGCGGGTACGGATTCAGGCCCGACTCGCGGACGCGGTCGATCTTGGCGAAACGCTTGGCCTTCTCGGCGAGGAGACCGCTCCCGTGTTCGTGGTGCTCGTCGGCGGCCGGTTCGGCCTGCGGGTCGGGGGCTGTCTCGCTCACAAGGCAGAGACGGTACCGGGTCGGGGCCGCGGAGAGCGGGCCAATTCGCACTGGTAGGGTCGGCGGATGCGCCGTCGTGGGGTCGTGGTAGCGGCGGCTCTCGCCGTGGCGATCGCCTCGATGCCGGTCGTCGCTCACGGCCGGCAGCCCGCCGACATCGGTTCCGGCGGTCCTGTCGGCGGCCCCGCCCAGGGCGGCGTCTCGGCCACGCGGATACCGCAACCGGCCGACGTGGTGGCGGTCAGCGAGTACGGCGCGATGCGGGCCACCACCGTCGACCAGGTCGAGCGCGTCGCCTGGTCGCTCGGTGTGCCGGCGGCGCGGGCGCGGTCGTACGCGGTGGGCGTGACGACGGTGTGGCGCGGCGACACCGTGGTGCAGCAGGCCACTCGTGGCACCGGTCGCTGGCAGTTCCCCGTGGTGGTCACCGCGCTGCCCGCCGAGGCGCTCGGCCCGATCATGGGGTTCGAGGTGTCGGCAGCCGTCGGCGGCGGCACCATCGTGCTCAGCACCACCGGCGCCGCCCTGCGCACGGCGCAGGTGGGCGATGTGATCGAACTGGTGCGGCCCGATGGGTTCGCGGCGCGCTACACCGTCGGCCTCGTCGCGCCCGACGCGGCCGTGGGTGGCGCCGAGGTGGTGATGTCGAGCGCGCAGGCCGATGTGCTGGGCCTCGGCTCCACCACCCGGGTGCTGGTCTTCGGCCGGTTCGGTCGCGACCAACTCGACGCGGCCCTAGCTGCCGCCGGCCTCACCGATGCGGCAGGAGTGCGCGTGTCGCACTCGTGGGCCCCGGCCAGCCCCGACGGCACCCTCGGCCTGGCACGTACCAAGTCTCTGCTCGGTGAGTTCGCGTATCGCATCAACCGCGACAACGGCCTCACCCTCGACCCGGCATGGGTCGATGCGAACATCGTCCGCACCAACTTCGCCTCCGTCGGCATCCGCGCCTCGTGCCATCGAGCGGTCACCGCCGACATCCAGGCCGCGCTCGACGAGATCGCCGAACTCGGACTCACCTCGCTCATCGACGTGGTCGACACCAACCGCTACGGCGGCTGCTGGAACCCGCGATACGCCCGGGCATCCACCACGGTGGGAGCAGTGAGTCGGCACGCGTGGGGCATGGCGCTCGATCTCAACCTCTCCACCAACCCGCAGGGCAGCCGCCCCCGCCTCGACTGCCGCATCGTGCGCATCTTCCGCAAGCACGGTTTCGCGTGGGGCGGCAACTTCGGACTTCCCGACGGCATGCACTTCGAGTGGGTGGGTGAGGCGCGTCACACCTGGCAGTACCCGTCGACCTACTGCCCCAACCTGCCCGGTGGCGCCGTTTCGGCCGCTGCCGCGCCTACCGCTCGCGACACGATGTTCGCCGACTGAACAGCGCCCTGCCGATAGCCTCGGCGCCGTGGCGACTCGATTCGTGATCATCGGTGGCGGACCTGCAGGCAACACGGCGGCGACGTATGCGGCGCGCCTGGGTGCGCAGGTCACCCTTGTCGAGCGCGATGTCATCGGTGGTGCGGCGCACCTCTGGGACTGCATTCCGTCGAAGACGATGATCGCCACCGGCGGGGCGATGTCGGATGCCCGGCGCATGCGTGGCATGGGGCTCGAGAAGAGCGAGCCCGAGGTCGACGTCGATGCGCTCACCGAGCGCATCTCCAGCATCCAGACGCGCATGCAGCGCAACACGACGCAACTGCTCACCAGCCAGGGCGTCGAACTGGTGCACGGGTCGGCCCGGTTCCTCGACGCGCACCACGTCGAGGTCACCACCGCCGAGGGCGTCACCACGCTCGAAGCCGACGCAGTCCTCATCGCCACCGGAACCCGGCCGCGTATCCCCGAGTGGTGCCACCCCGACGGCGAGCGCATCCTCACCACCCGCGACTGCTATCCGCCCAAGCAGTTCCCCAGCAGCATCACGGTGGTCGGTTCGGGTGTCACCGGTGTGGAGTTCGTCCACATGTTCAGTTCGTTCGGTTCAGAGGTCACCCTGGTGGTCAGCCGGCAGCAGGTGCTGCCGAGCAAAGATCCCGAGGTGGCCGCAGTGCTCGAGGAAGACTTCCTGAAGCGCGGCGTGAAGCTGTTGAAGGGTGCCCGCGCCACGGCCATCGAGCGCGTGCGCGGCGATGACGGCAGCGACCGGGTGGTGGTGCGCTGCGACGACGGACGCGTCATCACCAGCACCCACGCCGTGCTGGCCATCGGCTCGGTGCCCAACGTCGACGGCCTCGACCTCGAGGCGGCCGGGGTACACACCGACGGTGGCTACGTCACCATCAACCGGCACTGCCAGAGCAACGTCGGGCACATCTACGCCGCCGGCGACGTGAGCGGCAAGCTGCCACTGTCGAGCGTGGCCAGCATGCAGGGTCGCAAGGTGGCCGAGCACGTGCTCGGCCTGCAGAAGGTGGCCCACCGCCACCTCGACTACGACAAGGCCGCCAGCGCCATCTTCACCGAGCCAGAGATCGCCGATGTGGGCCTGGCCGAGGCCGATGCCTTCGCCGCGGGCCGCAAGATCCGCGTCACCAAGGTGCCGTTCTCGGCCACCCCGAAGGCGCTCATCAACAACGACTGGCGCGGGTTCGTGAAGATCATCTCCGACCCCGCCACTGGGGTGGTGCTGGGTGGCTCCATCGTCGGTCGGCACGCAGCCGAACTCATCAGCGTGGTCGCGCTCGCGGTGACGGCCAACCTGAAGGTGACCGACATCCTCGAGAGCCTGTTGGTACACCCCGCACTCAGCGAGGCGCTGGCCGAAGCGGCCGAGTGACGCCGGTCAGGCGATCACCACCACCACATCGCCCGCGCCTACCGTTGCGCCGGGGCTGACCTTCACCTCTTTCACGGTGCCGGCCTTGTCGGCGGTGATCTGGTTCTCCATCTTCATGGCCTCGAGCACCACCACGGCCTGACCGGCCTCGACGGTGTCGCCTACGGCGACGAGCACCTTCACGATGGTGCCCTGCATCGGCACCTCGACGTTGCCCGAACCGCTGCCGCCACCGGCCCCGCCGCCGCCGGCGGCACGGGCGGGCTTCTTCGCCTTCGGGGCGCCTGCTGCCGCAGCCACCATGGGCACGTCGGGCACCCACATCTTCACGTCGAACCGCTTGCCGTTCACCTCGACGGTGGTGGTGCGCTGCACCAGCGGGGTGGCCTCGTCGTCGGCCGGGGCCGGGGGCTTCGGCGGTTCGACACCCGACAGGTCGAGGCGCTCCTCGACCCACTTGGTGCTGTGCTGCATGGCCGCGAAGTCGGGGTGCTTCAAGATGGCGAGGTCGGCCGGGATGGTGGTGGCCACGCCCTCGACCACCATCTCCTCCAGCGCACGAATGGTGCGGGCGATGGCGGTGGGACGGTCCTTGCCCCACACGATCACCTTGCCCACGAGGTTGTCGTAGTACTGGCTGACGGTGTCGCCGCTCTCGTAGCCGGCGTCGAACCGCACACCGAAGCCGTCGGGGGCGACGAGCTTGGTGATCTGGCCGGGGGAGGGGAGGAACTTGCCGCCCGCCGGGTTCTCGGCGTTGATGCGCACCTCGATACCGGCGCCGTTGCGGCGTGCGGCCACCTCGGCCTGGGTCATCGGCAGGTGCTCGCCCGAGGCGACGCGGATCTGCCACTCGACGAGGTCGATGCCGGTGATGACCTCGGTGACCGGGTGCTCGACCTGCAGGCGGGTGTTCATCTCGAGGAAGAAGAACTCGCCGTCCTGGTAGATGAACTCGACCGTGCCGGCGTTGTAATAGCCGACGGCCTTCGCTGCTTTGATGGCAGCCTCGCCCATCGCCTCTTCGATACCGGGGCCGAGGTCGGCGGCAGGGGCCTCTTCGATGAGTTTCTGGTGGCGGCGCTGGGCCGAGCAGTCGCGGGTGCTCACCCACACCACCTCGCCGAACGTGTCGCCGACGATCTGCACCTCGACGTGCCGCGGCCAGGTGAGGTACTTCTCGACGTAGATCTCGTCGCGGCCGAAGAAGGCCTTGGCCTCGCGCTGGGCGCTGTCCATCGCGCTCTGCACGTCGGCGGCCGAGTGCACCACCTTCATGCCGCGGCCGCCACCGCCGTAGGCGGCCTTGATGGCCACCGGCCAACCGAAGTCGTTGCCGAACGCCTCGATCTCGGCGGCCGTGGTGACGAATTCGGTGGTGCCCGGGACGATCGGCGCGCCGCCACGCAGCGCAGCCTTGCGCGAACTCACCTTGTCGCCCATCTCCTGGATGGCGGCGGGCGGCGGCCCGATGAAGGCCACTCCCATGTCGGTGATGGCCTGGGCGAAGTCGGCGTTCTCGCTGAAGAAGCCGTAACCGGGGTGCACACCGTCGGCGCCGCTCTTGGTGATGGCGTCGAGGATGGCCTCGGTGTTCAGGTAGCTCTCGGCCGCTGTCTGGCCACCCAGGGCGTAGGCCTCGTCGGCCAGGCGCACATGGAGCGCCTCGCGATCGAGTTCGCTGTACACGGCCACGGTCTTGATTCCGAGCTCGCGAGCGGCCCGGATGACACGGACGGCGATCTCTCCACGGTTGGCGATCAGGATCTTCTTCAGCACGATTGGCAATACTTGCGGAATGGACCCCTCCGGTGCCACCTGGCAGGCGACGAACATCGCGTGGCCCACGGGCTGGCACGTCGGGGTGGTGGCCGAGACGGGCAGCACCAACGCTGATCTGCTGGCTGCGGCGGCAGCGGGTGCACCCGACCGAACCGTGCTGGCCGCGGCGCACCAGACCGCCGGTCGCGGCCGCCTCGACCGGCGCTGGGAGGCCCCGCCCGGTGCCAACCTGCTGGTGTCGCTGCTGTTCCGCCAGGTTCCCCGCCACGTGCACGAGCTCACCCAACGGGTGGCGCTGGCCGCCGCGGTCGCCGCCGAGCACACCGTCGGCGTGCACGCCGAGCTGAAGTGGCCGAACGACCTGCTGGTCGACGGCGCCAAGTTGGCCGGGGTGCTGGCCCAGTCGTCGGGCACCCCGGGTGGTCCCGACCACGTCGTCGTGGTGGGCATCGGCGTGAACGTCGGCTGGGCACCGGAGGGTGCGGCCCGGTTGGGCGCTGGTGTCACCCCGCTCGAGGTGCTCGCGGCGTTGCTGCGTGCCTTCGACGAACTGCCGGCCGACATCGCGCCGCTGTATCGCTCGCGGCTCGGAACCCTCGGACGTCAGGTGCGGGTCGAGCGCAGCGACGGTGTGCTCGAAGGGCGGGCCGTCGACGTCGAGGCCGACGGCCGACTGGTCGTGCTCGACGACTGCGCCGTCACGCATCGCATCGACACCGGCGACGTCGTGCACCTCCGCCCCCGCCCCGACGCTCACTCTGACCCTCGAACAAGCCAGGGGTGACCCCACCGCGGCAGGGGGGTTCGGTACCCTGGAACGTCGTGCACCCTGTCGACCATGACCCCGCCGAGTCACGCCGCCGGCCGCGGCGACTCGTGCCGTTCCTGGTGCTCATGGTCGTCGTTGCCGGTGCAGGGGCTGCGGGCATGCTGGCCGCGGCCCGGTCCACCATCGACAGCGTCGCCCGTATCGAAGGACTCTCCCCGGTGCTCGACGCGCCCAGCTCCACCGTCGACAACTACCTCCTCATCGGGTCCGACAGCCGTGCCGGCGCCGACCCCACTGCCCCCGACTTCGGTGGCATCGGCTCGGAGACCGACGTGGGCGGTTCGCGGAGCGACACCATCATGGTGCTGCGCCACGACCGCGCCAGTGGCACGGTGTCGCTGCTGTCGGTGCCCCGCGACCTGTGGGTCGACATCCCCGGTCGTGGCTCGAACCGCATCAACTCGGCCTACCGCGACGGCCCGGCAGCGGTGGTGCAGACGGTGCAGGCCAACCTCGGCATCCCGGTGCACCACTACATCGAGATCGACTTCTCAGGCTTCAAGTCGCTCGTCGAGGCCCTCGGTGGGGTGGAGATGTGCTTCATGTTCCCCACTCGTGATGTGCACACCGGGCTCAACATCGTCGAACCGGGCTGCTTCATGCTCGACGGGGTGCAGTCGCTGGCCTATGCCCGCAGCCGTCACTACGAGGAGTACCGCGACGGCGAGTGGCACGAGGACGGCACCGCCGACCTGGGCCGTATCGAGCGTCAGCAACAGTTCGTCGACACGGCGCTGAAGGCTGCGCTGACCGGGGTGCTCAGCAATCCGTTCACGGTGGGTGAGGTCGTGCGCAGCAGCGCCGGCTCGGTCAGCATCGACGACGAACTCGATCTCGTCGAGACGGCTGCGGCGCTGCGGCCGGCCGCCTCCAGCGGGCTGCAGACCTACTCGCTGCCAGTCGTCGGCACGACGATCGACGGCAAGAGCGTGCTTCTGCTCGGCAACGGTGCCGATGCCCTGCTGGCATTTTTTCGTGGCGAGGTGCCGTTGCCTCCGCCCGTTGGCTGACTCCAGCGGCCATACTGTCGAACACCTATGAAGGCCCTCATCCTCGCCGGTGGTGCCGGCACCCGGCTGCGGCCCATCACGCACACCAGCGCCAAGCAGCTGGTGCCGGTGGCCAACAAGCCCATCTTGTTCTACGGCATCGAGGCGATGGTGTCGGCCGGCATCACCGAGATCGGCGTCATCGTCGGCGACACGCGTGATGAGGTGATGGCCGCGCTGGGCGACGGGTCGCAGTGGGGCGCCCGCATCACGTTCATCCCGCAGGACGCGCCGCTCGGACTGGCGCACTGTGTCCTCATCGCCGCCGACTTCCTCGGCGACGACGACTTCGTCATGTATCTCGGCGACAACCTGCTCGAACAAGACCTCGGTGCGTTCGTGCGGGCCTTCGAGGCGGCGCGGGGCACCACCGAACCGCCCACCGCGCAGATCCTGTTGAAGCGGGTGCCCGATCCGCACCGTTTCGGCATCGCCGAACTCGACGACGCCGGCCATGTGGTGCGCTTGGTCGAGAAGCCAGCAGATCCGCCCACCGACCTGGCGCTGGTCGGTGTCTATCTGTTCGACCGCACCATCAACGACGCCGTGCGCGCCATCGCCCCGTCGCCGCGTGGCGAACTCGAGATCACCGATGCCATCCAGTGGCTCGTCGACCAGGGCCTGCGCGTCCGTCAGGAAGAGCTCACCGGCTGGTGGATCGACACCGGCAAGCTCACCCCGCTGCTCGAGGCCAACCGGCTGCTGCTCGAGAAGATCGACACCCGGCTTGACGGTGCGGTCGACGATGCGTCCACCGTCGAAGGGCGAGTGGTGGTGGAGGCGGGCGCCACGGTGGTGGCGTCCACGCTGCGCGGTCCGCTCGTCATCGGTGCCGGTGCAGTGGTCGAGCACAGTTTCATCGGTCCGTTCAGCGCCATCGGCGACCGGTGCATCGTGCGCAACAGCGAGATCGAGCACTCGGTCGTCATGAGCGACAGCCGCGTCGACGACATCCCGCGGCTCGAAGACAGCCTCATCGGCAAAGACGTGGTCGTGTCGCGTTCGCAGGTCCGTCCCCGAGCGCTGCGGTTGATGGTGGGCGATCACTGTCAGATCGACGTGGAATAGCAAGACCGGAACAGCGAGGCCGAACGTCCATGGCGTACATCTACGAGAGCACGGTCATCTCCGGGGTCTGGATCGTCGAACCGGCGATCCACGGCGACCAGCGCGGCATGTTCATCGAGACCTACCGGCGCGAGTGGTTCCCGCACGGCCGCGAGATGATCCAGGGCAACCGGGCCAACCGGCAGCAGGGGGCGCTCGTCGGCCTGCACTACCACCTGCACCAGGCCGACTACTGGTACGTGCCGTTCGGGCATGCCCGAGTGGTGCTGCACGACCTGCGTGAGGGTGGCCCCACCGATGGCGCCACGCTCGAACTCGACCTCACCGGCGAGAACCACCACGGTGTGTTCATCCCGCCCGGTGTGGCGCACGGTTTCGCCGCGGTCTCCGACATGGTCATCACCTACCTGGTCGACGGCTACTACAACCCGGCCGACGAACTGGGCGTGATGTGGAACGATCCGGCCGTGGGCGCCGACTGGGGGGTCACCGACCCCATCCTGTCGGAGCGCGACCAGGCCAACCCCACCCGCGCGGCCATCCCCGCAGGTCGCCGCCCCTACTGGCCGATGAGGACCTGATATGAAACTGTTCGTCACCGGCGGTGCCGGATTCATCGGTTCGAACTATGTGCGCTGGCTGCTCGCCAACAGCGACGACGAGGTCACCGTCTACGACGCGCTCACCTACGCCGGCAACCTCGACAACATCCGCGACGTCGTCGACGACCGGCGCTGCCGATTCGTGCACGCCGACATCTGCGATCAGGACGATGTACTCGAGGCGATGCGCGGTCACGACGCCGTCGTGCACTTCGCCGCCGAGACGCACGTCGACCGGTCCATCAAGGACGGCCACTCGTTCGTGCGCACCAACTGTTTCGGCACCAACGTGCTGTGCGACGTGGCCCGTCAGGTGGAGGTGCAACGCTTCCTCCACATCAGCACCGACGAGGTGTACGGCAGCATCGAGGAGGGCTCGTTCACCGAGACCGACCGCCTCGGGCCGCGCTCGCCCTACTCGGCTGCCAAGGCGGGCAGCGACCTCATCGCGCTCAGCTACTTCACCACCCACGGCCTGCCGGTGGTGGTCACCCGGTGCAGCAACAACTACGGGCCCTACCAGTTCCCCGAGAAGGTCATCCCGCTGTTCGTCACCAACCTGCTCGACGGCAAGCAGGTGCCGCTGTACGGCGACGGTGGCAACGTGCGCGACTGGATCCATGTGCACGACCACAACACCGCTGCCGACCTGGTGCTGCGCCAAGGCGCTGTGGGCGAGATCTACAACATCGGCGCCGGCAACGAGATCACCAACAAGGACCTCACCTACCGACTGCTGGCGCTCACCGGCCGCGACGAGAGTTCCATCAAACCGGTCGCCGACCGACTGGGCCACGACCGGCGCTACTCGATCACCCACGACAAGGTGAGCGCGCTCGGCTGGCGCACCGAGCACGATCTCGACGAGGGCCTCGCCGCCACGGTCGAGTGGTACCGGGCCAACCGTGCGTGGTGGGAGCCACTGAAGGCGCGGGCCGCCCTGTGAGGGTGCTCGTCAGCGGTGCCGGCGGCCAGTTGGGCCACGACACGGTGCTGGCGTGCACAGCGGCGGGCGACACGGTGCACGCGTTCGACCACGCCACGCTCGACGTGAGCGACCGCGACGCAGTGCTGGGTGCTGTCACCACGCTGCGCCCCGACGCCGTCATCCACTGCGCAGCGTGGACCGCGGTCGATGCGTGCGAGAGCGATCCGGCGAAGGCGTTCACCGTGAACGCACTCGCGGTGCGCTGGATGGCCGAGGCCTGCCACCGGGTGGGGGCGCACCTCGTGCACATCAGCACCGACTACGTGTTCGACGGCACCCTGCAGCGGCCGTACCACGAGTGGGACACCCCGAATCCGCAGAGCGTGTACGGCCTGTTCAAGCTCGCCGGCGAACGCGAGGCCCTGGCCCTCGGCCCGTCGGCCGCGGTGGTGCGCACCTCGTGGGTGTGCGGCGAACACGGCAACAACATGGTGAAGACGGTGCTGCGCGTCGCCGCCCAGCAACCCACGTTGTCGTTCGTCACCGACCAGATCGGCCATCCCACGTTCACCGCCGACCTGGCACCGATGCTGCGTCGGGTGGCGCTCGACCGGCGCAGCGGTGTGCACCACCTCACCAACTCAGGTGCTGTGAGCTGGCACGGGTTCGTGCAGGAGATCGTGCGGCTGATGGGCAAGGACCCCGAGATGGTGCTGCCCATCCTCACGGCCGATCTCGATCCACCGCGGCCCGCGCCGCGGCCGGCCAACAGTGTGCTCGACAACGCCGTGGCGCGTCTCGGTGGCCTGCCCCCGATGCGCGACTTCCGCGAACCGCTCGCCGAGCTCGTCGCCCGCCTGCGCTGAGTCGCCTCGATATCGCCCGACGACGTCCCACTGCGTGTCGACTTCGGGCCGCCGGTGGGCCGGCAGTCGACACGCGCTCCTGTCGAGTGCGGGCTCGTGTCGAGTTGGGGCCGCGTGCGGGACGCACGTCGACACGCGGTTCAGGAGAGGCCCAGCAACGCCAGACAGGGTTCGAGGCCGGTGATGGTGATGTCGTCGCGACTCAGCCGGGCCGACCAGTCGTCGCGTTCCAGCCGGAAGCGCAGCGTGGTGGCGGCGCTGCCTCGGCGCAGGTTCGTCTGCTCGCCGTTGGATTCATAGCCGAGCGAGCGGGTGACGCCCAGCGACGGGCCGTTGTCGCTGAACGCGGCAGTGGTGGCGCACGTTGCGCCGAACCCGGTGAAGCCGAGGTGCAGCGTCGCCTCGCGCATCTCGCGTCCGATGCCCTGGCCCTGGTGGGCGCGCCCCAGCCACGAGCCCGACTCGAACGTGCGCAGCGTGGGGAAGTGGTCGGCACCCAGACTGGTGGTTCCCACCACCTCACCGTCGACGACCACGGCGAAGTTGAGGTGCCAGTGGGTCGGGGTCGTCTCCGCCCGGCAACGCCAGTAGTGCTGCATCGTGTTCGGGCGCAGACGGTCGGCGGGAGCGTCGGTCCACTCAACGGAGAACGGCATGAACGCCGGGTCGTGGATGCCCCGTGCAGCCAGGTCGGCCAACTGCGCGCCGAGGTCGTCGTCGACGTAGCGCAACTCGAGCCGCGGGGTGGTGACCCGCAGTCCGAACAGGGGCCAGATGGCAGTGCTCATCACCCCACTGTGCCAGGCGAGCGGCAGTGCCCCCCGGTGGTTTTCGCGGCGCTCAGTAGGCGCTGGCGGTGGCGAGGCGTTCGGCGCGCTGGGCCTCGGCCATGGCCGCGATCTCGTCGATCTCGGTGGTATCGAACCCGGCCATCTCGCGGAACTTGCGGGCCAGCATGATGGCCGACTCGCGGGTCTCGCCGCGGATGCCACGGAAGTTGAACAGGCCGTCGACGGTGCGCTGGAACTCGAGGGCCTGCTTCTGGCGCTCGGTGTCGTTCTTGGTGACCTCGCGCAGCCAGGTGCTGCCCATCTTCACGTGGGTGACCTCGTCGGCCAGCATCCAGTCCTCGGCGAACCACAGCGTGTCGTCGTTCATCTCGGCGGCGAAGTCGCGCATCGTGGTGAACACGTCGATGGCCAGGCCTTCGAGCGCACGGTTCACGCCGGCCAGGCGGAACACCGGGTCGGGGTGGCAGGCGGCCTCGAACAGGGTGACGGCTTCGCTGTACTCGCCGATGTCGGTGCCCATGTGGTCGCCGAGCTTGATGCTGATCTCGACGTGGCGAGCTTCGTCCCAGCACTGGCGGGCCATGTCGAGCTTCATCGCGAACGGGGTCTCGTCGGTGGTGTAGTCGAATGCCGTGCGGCCGGCGCCCTCGAGCGCCTGGATCTCGCCGACGAAGATGCCGTGCATCTGTCGCCGGGCGCGGTCGGCGCACTCGGCACTGGCGGGATCCATGCGACGGTCGTCGCCGGCGCCGTTGGGGCGCTGGTCGGCGAAGCGGTCGGCGGTGGTGATGCGGTTGAACCGTTCGTCGCGGGCAAGGGCCTCGGGCGGGATCTGGGTGCGCATGTTCGGAGAGTACCTCCCTGACCCGGCACAATGGGCACCGTGCGCGTCGCCTACACCCTCGAGCAGTGCTGGCACCGCGTGCCGGGCGGAACTGCGGTGGCAGCGCTCCGGGTGGCCGAGGCAATGGAGGAGCACGACGACATCCGCCTCATCGGCGTGGCCGGTCGCCATGCGCATCTGCCCGACGAGCCGTGGATGCCCACCATCCCCATCGCCCACCTCCCGCTCGCCACACCGTGGCTGTACGAGACCTGGCTGCGGATGGGTTGGCCGAAGGTGGAGCGGGCAACCGGCCGGGTCGACCTCAGCCATGCCACCGGCCTCATCCCGTGCCCCACCGACGCTCCGTTGGTGGTCACCCTGCACGACGTGGCGTTCCTGCACGAGCCCCAGCACTTCACCCGGCACGGCAACCGGGTGTTCCGCGACAGCCTCGAGGTGATCAAGCGCAAGGCCGACCTCGTGCTGTGCAGCAGCCAGGCCACCCTCGACGACGTCGCTGGGCTCGGCATCCGCGACGAACGTCTGCGGCTCGTGCCGCTCGGTGTCGACGTCGAGCGCGCGTCCGGCGATGACGTCGCCAGGGTGCGGGTGTACTACAGCCTGCCCGAGCGATACCTGCTGTTCGTCGGCACCGTCGAGCCGCGTAAGAACTTGCGTCGGTTGGTCGACGCGGTGGCCATGCTCGACGATCCGCTACCACTCATCGTGGTGGGCGCCGAAGGGTGGGGCGACATCGACATCGATGCCGACACCACGGCCGATGTGCGGTTCGTCGGGTTCGTTCCTGCCGACGACCTCGGTGCCCTCTACGCAGGCGCCGCAGCGTTCTGCTACCCGAGCGAGCGCGAGGGGTACGGCCTGCCGGTGCTGGAGGCGATGGCGCAGGGAACCCCGGTGGTCACCAGCGAGGGCACGGCCACCGAGGAGACGGCCGGCCTCGCCGCCGTGCTCGTCGACCCGCTCGACGCCACCGACATCGCCCGCGGCATCGTCGAGGCGCTGCGCCGGACGAACGAACTGCGCGCCAAGGGGCTGGCCCGCGCCCAGCGTCGCAGCTGGGCGCGTACCGCCGCGCTCACGGCCGCCGCCTACCGCGAGCTCGTCGGCTGAGGGGTCGCTGCCGATGCGCGTGGGAGTGAATCTGCTGTGGTGCCTGCCCGGCGAGGTGGGAGGTTCTGAGCAGTACCTCGTCCGCCAACTGCTGGGTGTGCGCGAGGCCCGACCCGACATCGACCTCACGCTCTACGCGCCGGCCGCGTTCGTCGAGCACTACGCCCAGCGCTTCGCCGACTGCACGCTCGTCACCGCGCCGGCGGGTGCCGAGCGGCGCAGTCGTAGGGTGCTGCACGAGCACACCTGGCTCCGCTCGCAGACAGCAGGCCTCGATGTCGTGCACCACGGTGGAGGCACCGCGCCGCGTAACGCCCGACAGCCATATGTCCTCACCATCCACGATCTGCAATACCGCACGTTCCCGCAGTACTTCACTGCCGTGAAGCGCCGCTACCTCGACTCGATGATCCCCGGCTCGGCGCGTCGTGCTGCACGAGTGGCGGTGCCGAGTGCGTACGTGCGCACCAGCGTCGTCGAGCACCTCGGCATCGCACCCGAGCGGGTGATGGTGGTGCCGCACGGGTTCGAGTCAGGCCCGGCCCAGCCGAATCCGGGCCAGCCGGTCACCCCTGCCGACGAGTTGCGTCACCGGTTCGCGTTGGGCGAGTCGCGTGTGCTGGTGTACCCGGCGATGACGGCGCCCCACAAGAACCACCGTTTCCTGGTCGAGATGCTCGCCCGACACTGGACCGACCCCGACCTTCGACTGGTGCTCATCGGCGGCCGCGGGCTGGCCGCCGACGGGCTCGAGGCCGCTGTCGCCGCCGCCGGCCCGCAGGTGGCCGAGCGCATCGTGCGTCCCGGCCGGGTGAGCGACGCCGACCGGAACGGGCTCGTCGCGATGGCCGAGGCCCTGGTGTTCCCCAGCAGCTACGAGGGATTCGGGGCGCCGCTCATCGAGGCGATGGCGCTGGGCGCACCGATCGTGTGCAGCGATGCCACGTGCCTGCCCGAGGTGGCCGGCGACGCCGCCGTCGTGTTGCCGCTCGAGCACGAGGCCTGGGCCGGCGCGCTCGACACCGTCGCCGAGCGGCGGGCCGAGCTCGTCGCCGCCGGCCGGGCGCGTGCCGCCGAGTTCACCGCGCGCCGCTCGGGCGAGGCCATCGCCGCCGTGTACGACGAGGTGCTCGCCCGATGACGCTGCGCCTGGCGGTGCTCTGTCCGCACTTCGCCCCCGACACGGCCCCGACGGGCGAGGTGATGACGCGCATCGTCACCGAGTTGGTGGCGCTCGGTCACGAGGTGCACGTGATCACCGCGCTGCCCTGGTACCGCGCCCATCGTATCGAGCCGGGCTGGGAGGGTCGCTGGGTGCAGCGCGAGGCCATGCCGTGGGGCTCGATCATCCGCGTGAACCCGTTCCCCGGCACCGACAAGCGGAATCTGTTGCGGCGGGCGTTCGGGTTCGCCGGATTCTCGTTGCTCACCGGGCTCGCCTCGCTGGGCGGCGGGCGGGTCGACGCCGTCGTCGCGATGTCGCCGCCCCTCACCTTGGGTCTCACCGGATGGGTCACGCACCTGGTGCGCCGCGGGCCGCTGGTCTTCAACATCCAGGACGTGTTCCCCGACGCCGCCGTGCAGACCGGTGCCATCACCAACCGGTGGATCATCGCCGTGGCTCGCTGGCTCGAGCGGGTGAGCTACCACCGCTCGGCAGCGGTCACCGTGCTGAGCGACGACCTGCGCGACAACGTCGCTGCCAAGATGCGGCCGGCGACACGGCACCGCGTGCACGTCATCCCCAACTTCGTCGACACCGAGTTCATCCGGCCGCTCGACCGGATGACGGCCTACCGCGCCGAACTGGGCGTCGGCGCCGAACCGATGGTGATGTACGCCGGAAACGTCGGCTTCTCGCAGTCGCTCGACCTCGTCGTCGGTGCCGCGCGTGAGATGCCGGAGGTGACCTTCGTGGTGAACGGCGACGGCGCTGCCAGACCGTCGCTCGAAGCGGCGGCGGTCGGCCTCGCCAACATCCGCTTCGTGGGCTACCAGCCCAAGGAGCGTCTGCCCGAGGTGCTGGCATCGGCCGATCTGCACGTGGTGCCGCTGAAGACCGGCCTCGGGTCGGTGAGCGTGCCGTCGAAGACCTACTCCATCCTTGCGGCAGGTCGGCCGGTCCTGGCAGCGATCGACCCCGACACCGAGGTGCCGCGCATGCTCGCTGCCTCGGGTGGAGGCCGAGTGGTGCCGCCCGACGACCTGCCGGCCTTCGTCGAGGCTCTCCGGTCGATGCTGGCCGACCCGCCGGCGCTTGCCGCGCAGGGTGACGCGGCGCGCCACTGGGTCGAGCACGCTGCCTCGCCCCGGGCGGTTGCCCAGGCCTACGCGGCCCTCATCGAACGGCTCTGATGCCGTCCCTTCGCCGGGGCGAAGCGGTAGCCTTCCACCCTCGTGGCTACGTCCTCATCGTCCGCTTCTGCCAAGAAGGTCGCCAAGCTCGCCCAGCGCGACCGTGGCAAGAAGGTCCGCTTCCAGGGCGGCACCCTGTTCCCGGCCATCGTGCTCGCCGTGTTGCTGGTGGGCCTGGTGGTCATCGTCTACGCCCGCCAGAGCCGTCCCGACCCGGGTACGGCACCGCCGCAGCAGGGCGATCACTGGCACGCCGCGTACGGCATGTACGTGTGCGACGGCTGGCTGCCGAAGCTGACGGGTGCCAAGGAAGAGCAGAACGCCGACGGCTCGCTGGTGAGCGACGCGTTCGCCACCACCGGCATCCACAGTCACGACGACGGCGTCATCCACTGGCACCCCTACAGCGCGAAGGCCGTCGGCGATCGGGCCGTGCTGGGTGTGTTCCTCGACGTCTACGACGTTGAGCTCTCCGACACCCGGCTCGAACTGCCCGCCGACCAGGGCGGCGAGGTGTACGACGTCGACGGGTACCAGTGCAACGGCAAGGACGTCACCGTGAAGGTGGTGGCCTGGGACAACTACGCCGACACCGGCAAGGGCCAGACCTACATCACCGACCTGAACGACGTGCGTGTGAAGCAGGACGGCATGGTGTTCGTCATCGCCGTCGTGCCGAAGGACACCGAGGTCACCATGCCGCCGTGGGCCAGCGAACTGCCCACCCTCGGCGCGGTCGACGGTGGCGACGTTCCCGGCCCATCCACCACCGCAGCTACCGACACGACTGCCGCCACCGACACGACGGTGGTCACCAGCACGACCGGAGGATGATGCGCGCGGTGGTGCTCGTCGGCGGGTTCGGAACCCGACTGCGGCCACTCACCTACAGCGTGCCCAAGCCGATGCTCCCGGTGGGACATGTGCCCATCATCGAGCGACTCGTCGGCAACCTCGTGCGCGGCGGTGTCACCGACGTCACCCTGGCCCTTGGCTTCAAGCCCGAACCGTTCGTCGAGGCATTCCCGTCCGGCCTGTGCGCCGGTGCCCGTCTGCACTACGCCGTCGAACCCGAACCGCTCGACACGGCAGGTGCCATCCGTTTCGCTGCTGACGCAGCCGGCATCGACGACACGTTCATCGTGGCCAACGGCGACGTGCTCACCGACCTCGATGTCAGCCGCTTGGTGGCCTTCCATCGCGACCGCCGCGCCGAGGCCACGTTGCACCTCATCGCGGTGGCCGATCCATCGGCGTTCGGCGTGGTGGCGCTCGACGGTGAGGGGCGGGTCGAACGGTTCGTCGAGAAGCCGGCACCGGGTACCGAGCCGAGCAACCTGGTGAACGCCGGCACATACGTGCTCGAGCCCAGTGTGTTGGCGCGTATCCCGGTGGGCGAGAAGGTGTCGATCGAGCGGTCGACCTTCCCTGCGGTGGTGTCGAGCGGTGGGCTGTTCGCGCTCGCCACCGACGACTACTGGATCGACACCGGTAAGCCCGACCTCTACTTGGCCGCGAACCTCGACCTGCTCGACGGGCACCGGCCGCACGACCGGTGCGAGGCGCAGGCGCCCGGTGCCACGGTGCATCCGACGGCCGCGGTCGACACGTCGATCGTCGCTGCCGGTGCCACCGTGGGTCCGCGAGCCAGGGTGGTGCGGTCGGTGCTGCTCGACGGTGCCGTGGTCGATGCCGATGCCGAAGTGGTGGGCTCGGTCGTGATGGGTCGTGTGTCGGCGTCGGCCAGCATCCACGACTGCGTCATCGGTGCCGACGCGGTGGTGGACCCGCACGAGGTCGTCACCGGCGAACGCCGACCGTCGCCGTGAAGGTGATGGTGGTCGGCGGCGCCGGGTTCCTCGGCTCGCACCTCGTCGATCGCCTGCTCGCCGAGGGCGACACCGTCGACGTGGTCGACAATCTGTCGAGTGGCACGTTGGCCAATCTCGCCACGGCCCGTGGCGTCGGTGGTGATCTGAAGATCCACCATCTCGACGCCTGCGCCGACGAGTTCGCGGCGCTGGTGGCCCTTCGCCGCCCGGAGGTGATCGTCCATCTCGGCTGGGCACCGCCCGGCCGGCGCGAGCCGACCGACCTGGCTCGCGCAGTGCACAGCACCTTCGCCGTGCTCGAGGCGGCGCGGCTGGGCGGGGTGGCCAAGGTGGTCACTGCGCTGCCAGCCGGCGCGCTGTACGGCGAGGTGGCTGCTCGCGACCTGCCGGTGAAGGAGGGCCACGCCTGGGCGCCCGCCGGTTCGTTCGGGGTGGTGGTGCGAGCCGTCGCCGACCTGCTCGCCAGCTACAGGGCTGCGCACCAGCTGGAGTTCACTGCGCTGGCGATGACGTCGGTGTACGGCCCGCGCCAGCGATCCGACGGTGGGGTGGTGGCCGCCTTCACAGCGTCGCTCGCCCGTGGCGAACTACCTGTGCTGCACGGCGATGGGCGGCAGAGTCGCGACTTCCTGTTCGTCGACGACGCAGTCGACGCCTTGATGCTGGCCACGCGCCGTGGCAGCGGACTGGTGGTGAACGTGGGTACCGGACGGCACACCGCGGTGCGCGACCTGTGGACCGCTCTCGCCGGACCCGATGCGCGCGCGCCCAGCCCCTCGCCGCATCTCGACGGAGGCCTCTCCCGGATGGCCGTGTCGCCCACGCGCGCCCGCATCCATCTCACCTGGGAGCCGTGGACCACACTCGAACAGGGCATCCAGGCGATGCGCGACAGCGCCCCGACCGGTTAGGTCGGCAGGGGGCGGTCTGGTCGTCAGCGCCGGGCGGCAGCGAGCGTGGCCCGCGCCAGTTCCGCCGCCACCTCCGGTGAGCTCATGATCGAGGGCACCACCACGGGTGACATGCCGGTGGCGGCGACCTGAGACGCGAGGTGTTCGTCGACCGGGTCGATCACCAACGCCGAGGCGATGTCGGCGTAGAGCCGGGCCACGCCCACGACGGTTGCCTCGTGGCCGAGCTCGACGAGCATCCGGTCGGCTGGGCCCTTCAATGCGGCGCCACCGACGATGGGCGACACGGCGACGACGCTGTCGCGTCGGGCGCGGAGCAACTCGTCGACCCCTGCCAGCGCACGGATCGGCCCGATCGATACCAGCGGGTTCGAGGGGGCGATCACCACGGTGTGCGCATCGCGCAGCGCGGTGGCAGCTTGTGGTTGCAGTGTCGCGCTGTCGGCACCGCGGAACGCAAGGGCCGACACCGGCTCGCCGTGGCGCAGCTTCACGAAGTACTCCTGGAAGCTCACCGTCTCGCCGCTCACGAGGGTGACCAGGGTGGCCACGCGGTCGTCGCTCATCGGCACGAGCCGCTCGGGCACCGACCAGGCGGCCGCGATCTCGGCGGTCACCGCGGTGAGCGAGGCACCTTCGGCCAATCGTGCGGTGCGGTAGAAGTGGGTTGCCAGGTCGCGGTCGCCGAGGTTGAACCAGGTGGGTGCTGCGCTCGACCCGTCCGGCCGTACCGCGGCGTACCGGGCGAGCGACTCCATCGCCGTCCAGGTCTCGTCGACCAGTCCCCAACCGCGCACCGGGTCGATGGCCCCGGCCAGGGTGTAGGTGATGGTGTCGATGTCGGGTGAGATCGACAGCCCGTGGAGTCCGGTGTCGTCGCCGGTGTTGACGATGCCCACCACCTCGGCAGGGTCGACCACACCGCGCAGCGCGCGGAGGAATCGGGCGGCACCCACGCCGCCGCACAGCACGGTGATCACGTCGGGGAACCTCCGAGTCGGTGATAGAGCGACGCCATCGACGCTGCCGCAGCGTCCCAGGTGAACGACGCCACACGTCGGGTGCCCGCCGCGACGAGGCGGGTGCGAGCAAGGTCGTCGTCGAGCACGTGCTGCAGCGCCTCGGCCAGCGCGGTGGGGTCGTGAGTGGCGACGAGGACGGCGGCATCGCCCGCCACCTCGGGGATGGAACCAGCCCGCGCGGCCACGATGGGCACCCCGGCCTGCATGGCATCGAGCAAGGGGAACCCGAACCCCTCGTCGAGCGACGGGTAGGCGAGCACGCGGGCGTGGCGCAGCAGCCACGTCCTGACAGCGTCGTCGACGAACCCGGTGAGGAGCACGCGATGACCCACCTCGGGGCCGAGTGCGTCGATGGCCGCGTCGATGTGCGGCCGGTCGTCGCCGTCGCCGCCCGCCAGCACCAGACGCAGATCGCGCCGCTGGTGCGCCAGCAGACCGAAGGCCTCGATCAGACGCGGCAGGTTCTTGCGTCGTTCGAGCGTTGCCGTCGACAGCACGAACTCGGGGCCGTCGAGTTCGGGGATCGGACAGGTGGCAGGGGGTGCGGCCAGGGGCAGTGCGCCGAGGTGCACGGTGCAGGCGTCGACCCCCGGGAAGATGTGGCGCAGGGCGGCGGCCGTGGCGTCGGAGCTGCAGTGCACCGTCGCCCCGGCGGCGATCGATCGGGCCAGCACCGCGCCGGCGCGCACCACCGAAGGATGGGCCTGGTCGGGGTGCAGGAGGAACCAGCAGTCGTACACCGACACCAGGCGGGGCAGCCGGGACGGCGGCACCACGTAGTTGGTGCCGTGCACCAGGTCGGCACCCAGCAGCCACCGGTCGACGCGCGGCTGGTCGATGCGGCCCCAGAGGCGGTGGGCCAACGCCGCCGGCAGCGGCAGGCGTCGGCTGCCCGGCTCGGGCCGGGCGCGGAAGCTGGTGACGTAGGGCAGCAGGTCGACGTCGTCGCGTTCGGCGAGTGCGTCGGCGAGCGCGGCCACCGCACGGCCGATACCGGTGCGTCGGCCCTGGAGCGGGCCGACGTCGAACGCGACGCGGGTAGTCATGTGGTGCGCACGCTAGCCGCGGGCACGGCCGTAGACTCGGGCGACCTGTCCGCCGACGAAGGGAACCCCGTGCCGCGCGCATTCATCACCGGCATCACCGGCCAGGACGGCCAGCACCTCGCCGAATTCCTGCACAGCAAGGGATACGAGGTGTTCGGCATGGTGAAGGGACAGAACAACCCCCGCATGCAGCAGTTGCGCGACGAGTTCCCCTACGTCGAGGCGGTGCCCGGCGACCTTGCCGACCTGCCGTCGCTCGTGAAGGCGCTCGACCAGGCGCAGCCCGACGAGGTGTACAACCTTGCCGCCATCTCGTTCGTGGCGATGAGCTTCAACCAGGCCGAACTCACCGCCAACATCACCGGCACCGGTGTATTGCGCATGCTCGATGCGGTCCGCATCGTCGGTGGCAGCCAGAACAACCCCATCCGCTTCTACCAGGCGAGTTCGTCGGAGATGTTCGGAAAGGTGCGCGAGACCCCGCAGCGCGAGACCACACCGTTCCACCCTCGCTCGCCCTACGGCTGCGCAAAGGTGTTCGGCCACGACATCACGGTGAACTACCGCGAGAGCTACGGCCTGTACGCCTGTTCGGGCATCTTGTTCAATCACGAGGGTCCGCGCCGCGGCCTCGAGTTCGTCACCCGCAAGGTCACCAACGCGGTCGCTCGCATCAAGCTGGGCGTGCAGGATCACATCACACTGGGCAACCTCGACTCCAAGCGCGACTGGGGCTACGCCGGCGACTACGTGAAGGCGATGTGGATGATGCTGCAGCAGTCCGATCCCGACGACTACGTCATCGCCACGGGCCAGACCCACAGCATCGAAGACCTCGTTGAGCGGGCCTTCGCCGAGATCGGCATCGACGACTGGCGCCCCTATGTCCGCCAAGATCCCAAGTTCCTCCGCCCGGCCGAGGTCGACCTGCTCATCGGCGACGCCAGCAAGGCCCGCGAGAAGTTGGGTTGGCAACCCGAGGTGATGTTCCCCGAGCTCATCGCGATGATGGTGGCGAACGACCTCGAGTACGAGGCGTCGCGACTCAACCGCCGCTGATCAGGTCTCGAACGGCATATCGGTGAGCGCCTCGATGACCGAGGCCTCATCGGGTACTGCGCCGGCCCGCAGGCGTGCCTGCAGTGCTAGCCAGAACACCACCATCGCCATACCCGAGCCGATGAGCAGCCCCAGTTCGACGCGGCGGAACACCTCGCCGCCGATGAGCCATGTCGACAGCACGAAGCCCGCCATCCCGGCGGTCCAGCCCAGCGCGACGAGCGCATGCCCGCGCAGCGCGATGACCGCCTGGGCCATGGCGAGGCCGATCATGTAGAAGACGCTGCCGAGTGCGAGCATCGCGAGCGTGCGTCGGCTGAGCGTGCTGTCATAGAGGATCTCGACGGCGAGCGGACCGAGCGCGTACGCACCCACGACCCCGAGTACGCCGACGGCCACCACCACGCGCACCAGTCGCCGGAACCCGACCACGAACTCGTCCATCTGGCCGCTTGCGGCGAGATGCGACAGGCGAGGCAACAGCGCGGCCTGCACTGCCTGGAAGAGGAACAGCGGGATGCGGGCGAGGATGACGCCGTAGCCGAAGCGGGTGACCATGCTCTTGTCGGAGTCGGCAGCGAGCAGGCTGGCGGCGATCGGGCCGGCGTTCACCAGGCCGGCTGCCATGAGCGAACCGAGCAGCAGCCAGCCCAGGTTCGGGGTGACCTCTTTCCAGGTGGCGGGCGGACCCGGTTCGGTGACCAGTTGCTTGCGCCACGCGACGGCGGCTACGCCGAGCAGTGGGGCCACGGCGACGGCCAGTCCGAACCATCCGACGGCGCTGACACCCACGGCCGCCAGCAACAGACACAACAAAATGCGCACCAGCCCGTCGGCGCCCATCACCACGGCGTAGGCGCGGAAGCGGCCCATCCCGCTGCACAGGCCACGTGCCAGATGCTCTGGGGCGTAGGCCACCACGGCCAGCACGAGTACAGCCACCATCACCGAGTTGTCGCCGAAGTACGAGTCGCTCAGCCAGGGTCCGAGGGCGACGAGCAGGACAGTGACGGCGAGGGTGAGGACAGCGCCGAGCGCCACCACCTTGTGGACGATGGGGCGGCCGCCCAGGCCGAGCGCCCGTCGAGCCGAGAGCGCCCGGCCGAGCTCTTGTTCGAGCGGAAGGAACAGGCCCGGCGCCAGCGCGAAGGTGGCGAACCACAGGCTGATGATCGGTTGGAACTCCTCGTCACTGCCCAGCGCCACCTTGCCGACGCGGAAGAAGGCGAAACTGCAGACACCGGCGATGAACAACCCGATCGCGACCGGGATCGTTCCTTCGGGGAGTGGCATGCGGGCTGTGCTGCCGGAGTTGTTTCGTGCCACGAACACGAGAGGTTACAAGTCGCGGCCTCCGGCGAGGTGTGCACTCTGCATGCCGACTCAAGATCACCGCGTCGCGTGCCGATACATGCTGCTGTGAACAGGTGCTGGCGGCGCGCCCTCGCGGCGCTCACGATCGCGTCCGGCGTTGCCGGAGGCCTCCCCGACGACGCGGTCGTGCTGGCCGCTCCGGCGCGCGCTGCAGCGACCGATGTGCTGGTGTTCGACGGGCACGGCCACGGGCACGGTATCGGGATGAGCCAATGGGGTGCCTACGGGTACGCCGCCGATCACGGTTGGACTGCCACACAGATCCTCGACCACTACTACGGCGGGACGGTGGCCGCGACGGCCCCTGCATCCACGGTGGCGGTGCGACTGATGCGTCTCGACGACCTACAGACTGCTGTGCTGCACGACAACCGCCAGCTCGTGGTGGAGGGGGTGACCGGCGGTCCATGGGGGTCGGTGGTCGCCCGGGAGACTGCTCCCGGGGCGTACACGGTGTGGGCCCGGTCCGAGCCGACGTGCCCCACCGCTGCCGACACGCTCGCGACCGGTTGGACGCAGGTGGCGACCGGACTCGCGGCCGTGACTGTGCGGCCCGCCACCGACACCTCGGCCAGCACGTCGATGGCCGATCTGGCCGCTGTGTGCGAGCCGTCGGGCACCGTGCGGTCGTACCGTGGGTCGGTCCGTGCGGTGAACGGCACCCAGGGCGAGAACCGCACCGTGAACCTGGTGCCGCTCGAGCAGTACCTGCGGCCGATCGTCGCTGCCGAGATGTCGCCCTCGTGGGCTGCCAAGGGCTCGGCGGCTCTCCAGGCGCAGGCGGTCGCAGCCCGTACCTACGGCCTCGCCGAGAAGCGCTACTCGTACGCGGCGACCTGCGACCTGGTGTGCCAGACCTATCCCGGGGCCGCCACCCGTCAGGGTGTCGGTGGGGTGGTGAAGCGCAACGAGTATGCCTCGACCGACGCGGCGGTCACCGCTACCGCCGGGGTGGTGCGGCGCGTCGGGTCGGACGCCGGACCGTTCGCCTACACGATGTTCTCGTCGTCGTCGGGTGGCTGGACTGCGGCAAGCACCTTGCCCTTTCCTGCGGTGCCCGACGAGGGAGACGACGTGGCGTCGAATCCGTTCCACTCCTGGACTGCCACGGTCGCCACGGCCGCCGTCGCCCAGGCCTGGCCGGCCATCGGCACCTACACCGGCCTCACGGTCAACCAGCGTTCAGGTGAGGGTGACTGGGGTGGCCGGGTGCTGAGTGTCACGGTCACCGGTACTGCCGGGTCGGTGACGTTGACGGGCGACACGTTCCGCCGTGCGGTGGGGATGAAGTCGAACTGGTTCACGTTGCGTGGTGACTCCCCGCCGCCGGCACCCGTGCCCGATGCGGGATGTGGTACCCGGGTGCCGCCTGCGGTCACCGCCACCGCAACCGCCTCCACTCCCTCGCGCTTCACCCCGGTGGCGCCGCAGCGTCTGATCGACACCCGCACGGGCACCGGTACCGCAGCTGCGGCACTGCTGAGCGGTTGCACCCTGGTGGTTCGTCCGCCGGTGGCCGCCGGGAGTACGGCGGTGAGCATCGACCTCGTAGCGGTCGACAGCGCGGCAGCTGGATTCCTCACCGTCTATCCGTGCGGCGTGACCCGGCCGCTCACGTCGGTGGTGCAGGCCCGGCCCGGCCGGGTGGTGAGCGGATCGGCCATCGTGCCCCTCGGCGCCGACGGCTCGTTCTGCCTGTTCAGCAACGTGAGCACCCATGTGGTGGTCGACCTGTTCGGAGCGTTCGCTCCGGGCAGCGGCAGCCGGTTCGAGCCGATCTCCTCGTCGCGGCGCTACGACTCTCGCACCGGAGGCGTCGTGCTGGCTGCCGGTTCGGTGGTGCGCGTGGGTACCCGGGGGAGCGGTGGCGCTCCGGCCGACTCGACCGCGGCGTCGTTCACCGTGCATGCCCTCGACGCACAGGCCGACGGGTTCGTGACGGTGTGGCCGTGCGACACGCCCATGCCGGTGGTGAGCTCGGTGAACGTGTCGGCCGGCTCGTCGGTGACCAACTCGGTCGACGTGGCCGTGGGGACGACGGGTGAGGTGTGCTTCTTCGTCAGCCGGCCGATGCATCTGGCCGTCGACCTGGCCGGCTGGTACGGCCCGTCGGCGAGCACCGAGTTCCGAGCCGTGACCCCGTTCCGGCTCGCCGACACCCGGTCGGGTGCCGGCTGGGTGGGGTCGTTCGCCCGCAACGCCGGCCGACGCATCGACGTTGCCGGCGTGGGTGCCTTGCCCGCTGCAGGCGTGCGAGCCGTCGTCGCTCAGTTCACCGCGGTCGACGCGCCGGCCGGGGGCTTCCTGACGGTGCACCCGTGCCTGGCCCGGGCACCGCAGTTGTCGATGCTGCGGTACCCGGCGTCGGCGAACATGGCGGCGATGGTGAACGGCGTGCTCAGCGCCGATGGCGACTGGTGCGTGGTGACGAATGCGTCGACCCACCTGGTGGTCGACGTCACCGGCTGGTTCGGCTGATCAGCTCGCCGAGCCCGCCAGGCTCCGCGCCTGGCGCAGCGTGGCGGAGGCGATCGAGCGGGTGCGGATCTGCACCTCGCGTGCGGCGAGGACGCCGGCACCGATGGCGATGTACGCCGCGTCGCGGGCGGTGTCGCGGGCGGTGTCGGCGAGCGTGACCAGATCAACCTTGGGCAGGTCCACCTTGGGCAGGTCGATCGTGGGCAGGTCGAGCTTGGACAGATCGAGCTTGGACAGATCGAGCTTGGACAGATCGAGCTTGGACAGGTCGAAGCGGGTCAGGTCGATGGAGGGGAACGAGGGCATGTCAGGCCTTTCGTGAGCGGGGCGCCGGGGGGCGGCGAGGTGCAAGCAGCATAACGCAAAGTGCTAACAATTGCAAGCACTTCCGGTGACCGGCCGGACGGTGGCCCGCACCGCTAACCTCGCCCATTCGTGGAGGCCACCGATCAACTCGCTCCGCCGGTCGTGGCGGTGATGGTGGTGCACGAACCGGGCGACTGGTTCGATGCGGTCCTTGCCGGCCTCGCCGCACAGGACTACCCCAACCTCCGCTCGCTGCTGCTCATCACGGGCGAGCCCGGCGATCTTCCCGAACGAGTGCGCACGTCGGTGCCGAACTCCTTCGTGCGCGCCATCGACGGCGACCCCGGGTTCGGCCCGACGGCCAACGAGGTGTTGCGCCTCGTTGAGGGCGACAACGGGTTCTTCTGCTTCGTACACGACGACGTCGCGCTCGAACCCGACGCCATCCGGCTGATGGTGGAGGAGTTGTATCGCTCGAACGCCGGCATCGTCGGCCCGAAGCTGGTCGACTGGCACGATCCGGTGGTGCTGCAGCACGTCGGGTTCGGGGTCGACCGGTTCGGTGAGATCGACCCGTTCGTCGAGCCGGGCGAAACCGACCAGGAACAGCACGACGCGGTGCGCGACGTGTTCGCGCTGCCGTCCGCCTGCCTGCTGGTGCGTGCCGACCTGTTCCGGGCGCTCGGTGGGTTCGACCCGTCGGTCGAGTTCCATGGTGACGATGTCGACCTGTGCTGGCGAGCACACCTCGGTGGCGCGCGGGTGGTGGTGGTGCCGTCGGCCCGGGCCCGGCACCTCGAGCGGCTGGCCGAACGCCGGCCCGACCTGGCCCATCACGTGCTGCGCGAGCGGCATCGCATCAACTCAGTGGTCACCCTCACCGGCGCTCGGCGTCTGCCGTTGGTGCTCCTGCAGCTCACGCTCCTCACGCTGGGTGAGTTCGTGGTGTCGTTGTTCACCGGGCAGTTCCGGCGCGGGTGGGCAGCGCTGCGGGCGCTGGTGGGCCAAGCCGCCCGCGTGCCTGCCACCTTCGCTCGTCGCCGATCGCTGGCCCCCGGGCGCCTGGTGCCCGACAGCGAAGTCGCCGGACTGCAGTTGCGTGGCAGTGCCCGCTTCGCCACCTATCTGCGGGCCCGCGACGCTCGCCCCGATCACCACCGCAGCAGTGCCCGGCCGTGGCGCGAGCGGGCCGGTGCCGGCTCGGGCCTCGCCTGGCTGGCCATCGTCGCCATCGTTGCTCTCGGCGGTCGGCACCTCATCGGCTCGGGTGTGCCACGGGTGGGTGAGTTCCTGCCGTTCGACCGCAGTCCGCTGCATGTGCTGCGCACGTACTCGAGCGGCTGGAACCCGCACGGCGTGGGTGCCACGGCCGCGCTACCCACCGGGCTGGGGCTCATCGGTGTCGCCGGCCTGATGGCCGGGGCACGCATGGGATTGCTGCACACGCTGTCGGTGGTGGGCCTGCTCGTGCTCGGTGCGTTCGGGATGTGGCGCCTCGGTCGCTGCTTCAGTTCCAGTCGGGCGCGGCTCATCGCAGCCGTCGTGTACCTGGCGCTACCGTTGTCGGGGCAGGTGCTGTCGATGGGTCGCTGGGGGGCACTCGCCGTGTACGCCGCCCTGCCCTGGTCGATCGACTCGATGCGCCGGTTCGCCGGTCTCGAGGCCACCGCCGCCGATGCCGACGACGAGCGATCGTTCCCGGTCGATGCGGTGATGCAGCGGCGACTCCTCGCAGGTGGCTCGCTCGTCGCGGCCATCACCATCGCTTTCGAGCCGTCGTATTCGTTGCTGCTGGCACTGGTGGCCGTCGTGCTCGCGGTCGCCACGCTGGCAACCGGCGCGCCGCTCATGGCTGCAGCCCGTCTGGCGGGGGCCGGTGCAGTGGCCGCCGTGCTGGGTCTGGCCCTGAACCTGCCGTGGAGCGCGCAGTTGTTCCGCGACGGCGGATGGACCGCGGCGATCGGGCCGCCGCCGAACGGCAGCCGCGGGCTGTCGCTGTTCGAACTGCTCACCTTCCAGGTGGGCAATGGCCGTGCCGCCGCTCTCGCCATCGCCCTGTACCTGCCGGTGGTGGGTGCGCTGTTGCTCACCCGTGGCAGCCGGTTCGGCTGGGCGGCACGGTCGGCGTCACTGGTGGTGGCGTTCGCCTGGCTGGCGGTGCTCGACGATCGGGGTTCGCTGCCGCTGCACCTGCCCGAACCGGGTGTGGTGCTGGTGCCCGTCGCCGTCGGCCTCGCCCTGGCGGCCGCCGCTGTGGTGGCCGGCTTTGCGACCGATGTGCGCGGCGGCGACTTCGGCTGGCGCCAACCGCTCGGCCTGCTGTGCGGTCTGGCGGTCGTGGCCGGTTGCGTGCCCGGTGTCGTCGCGCTGCAGACCGGTCGCTGGGACATGCCGTCCACCACGATGCTCGACCTCCTCGGTCAACTGCCCGAGCATCCGGCCGAGGGCGACTACCGGGTGCTGTGGGTGGGCGACCAGCGTCTGCTTCCAGCGGCCGGCCAGGCCTATGGTCCGGGCGTCGCCTACGCCGTCACCGACGGCCGTTCGCTCGAGGTCGACCAGACCTGGGGCACCACACCGCGGGGTGGCGACGACGAGATCGCCGGTGCGTTGCAGGCCGTCGCCACTGGCAGCACCACCCGAGCCGGACGTCTGCTCGCCCCGTTCGCCGTGCGCTACATCATCGTGCCCGTGGTCGACGGTGCTGTGTCCACCGACGACGAGCCGTTGCCGCTGCCGGCGGGGCTCGTCGACTCGCTCGGCGATCAACTCGACCTGGCCGAGGCCTACAGTCCACCGGCTTTCCTGGTGTACGAGAACCGCGCCTGGCTGCCGCTGCGCAGTGTGCTCACCGCCGATGGTGCAGCGGCCAGTCGCACGGCGGGTGCGGAATCGTTGGCGCAGGCCGATGTCACCGGGGCGACGCCCATCATGGTGGGCGCCGACCATCTCGGTTCGGCCTCGGTGGGGGTGCCCGCCGGTACCGTCCACCTCGGCGTGCCGTTCGATCGCAACTGGAGCGTCACCGTCGATGGAGGAGCGGTCGACGCCCGGCCTGCGTTCGGCTCCACGATGGCGTTCGACATCGGCGCAGGCGGTACGGCGACGATGCAGTACGGCACCTCGGCGGTGCGCCGTCTGGTGGTGCTGGCACAGAGCCTCGTGTGGTTGCTTGTCCTTGCGCTCGCTGCCGGTGCCCGACTGCCGCGGGCCCGCACACGGTCACGCTCGGCCGCGCTCCTATCTGTTGAGCCGGTGCTCACCTTCGATCCGGTGCCCGCGGTGCCCGCGGATCCGGTCGCGGTCGTCGAGGCCGGGAGCGACGAGTCGTGAACCCGCGTCGTGCCGTGTTCGGGGCCGTGGTGGCGGTGGGCCTCGTCGGTCTCGTCGCCGTGTCGCGCGACGACGTGCCGGTGGGCGAGGCCTCGTTCGCCTCGCTCGGTGCGCCGACGATGCCGTTCGTGCCCACGGGCGCGTTCATCACCTCGTCGTGGTTCTGCGGTGGTGTGCCAGCGGGAGAGGACGACGTCGGCGGTCAGGTGGTGGTCACCAACCCATCCGAGGTGCCCAAGCAGGGTCGCCTCACGGTGATGTCGTCGGGCGATGCCGTTGCCGCCGTCTCACGGCCCATCACTGTCGAGGCGCGGTCGGCGCAGACCATCGACCTGCGCGAGTTGCAGCCGAGCGGGTCGTTCCTGTCGGCCCTGGTGGAGATCGAGGGTGGTGGCGGCTTCGTCGAGCAGATCGCCAGGCACCCGGCTGGCGACAGCGTGTCGGCCTGCGCCAATGCGGCCTCGGCCGACTGGTACTTCGCCGACGGGTTCAGCCTCGCCGACTCCACCGAGCAGTTGGTCATCACCAACCCGTACCCCGATGCCGCCATCGTCGACATCGGGTTCGTCACCAAAGACGGCGAACGCAATCCGTCGCGGCTGCAGGGCTATCCGATCCCGGGTCGGTCGGTGCGGGTGGTCGAACTCGGCGCCCGCGACGAGGCGATGATCGCCGCCCGGGTGGAGGCCACCCGCGGACGCGTGGTGGTGGCCCGGGCGCAGCACTACCTGGGCGGTGGCCGACTCGGCTACTCGGTCGCGCTGGGTGCGCCCTCGCTCGCCGACCAGTACTACTTCGCCGACGGCGAGAAGTCCGAGGGCGTGAACGAGCAGTACCTGGTGTTCAACGCCTCCGATCAGGAGGTGACGGTCGATGTGCGTTTCCTCGGCACGCCGCCGTCGGATGCGTTCGTGAACGACACCGAGCTCACAGTGCCTGCCGGGCGTGTGGTCTCGTTCGATACGAGCACGGTGGAGGGCCTGCCCGACGGCCGCCACGGCGCGGTGTTCTCCACCTTCTCCACCCGGTCGATCGTTGTCGAGCGGGTCATCTCGCGGCCGGCCGGCAAGAGCGTGGCAACCACGGTGGTGATGGGGGCGCCTCCGGGTCTGGCGTCGACGCGCTGGTCGGCCGCCATCGGCACCGACACCGCTCTCGACGACGCGTTGGTGGTGCTGAACGCCGACAGCCTCGACACCACCGTGCAGGTCAGCACCCTCGGCCCGGGTGGGCTGGTGCCGGTGCCTGGTCTCGAGGCCGTTGCGCTGCCCGCAGGTGCCGTTGTCACCGTGCCACTCTCGGATCCGTCGGTGCTGGGCACGTCGATCGTGATCACCAGCGCGCAGCGACTGTTCGTCGAGCGGTTGCTCGGCCGGGGTGACGACCTACCCGGTCGTTCGGGTTCGTTCGCTCTGTCGGGTTGAGCAGACTGCGATGGAACGCCTTCTTCTTGCGCTCGGGATCGTTGCGGTCGTGGTGGTGATCGCGCTGGTGATGCGTCGCCGTCGTGATGATGCGCCCACGCAGGTGCAGCACAGCGCGCCGCAGCAACTCGATCGAACCGACTTCGCCGGCGACACCGACTGGGTGCTCGTCGCGTTCACGTCGGCTACCTGCCACACCTGCGCCGACATGGTGTCGAAGGCGATGGTGATGACGAGCCCGACGCTGAGCGTGCACGAGGTGGAGTTCGGTGCCGACCGCGACCTCCACCGGCGCTATGCGATCGACGCTGTGCCCACACTGGTTCTGGCCGATCGCCAGGGCGTGGTGCATCGGTCGTTCATCGGCCGCGTCACGGCGACCGATCTGTGGGCAGCCGTGGCCGAAGCTCGCGACGCCACAGAAGCCTGACGCCCGATCAGTCGATGCTGGCGATCAGTTGCCGCTAGTGGGTGCAGCAGTGGATTCGGTGACCGTGGCATCGCCCATGGTGCCCTGCAGCAGGTGGGCAACCTCGGCGCCGTCGATGGTCTCTTTCTCGAGGAGCGCCTCGGCCACCAGGTCGAGGCCGGCCCGGTGCTTGACGAGTAGGTCGTGGGCGCGTTGCTCTTGGTCGTGGAGGATCCGCGACACTTCGTCGTCGATGCGGCGGGCGGTCTCGTCGCTGTACTCGCGACCGCTGGTCATGAGGTCTTCGCCGAGGAACACCTGCTGCTGGCCGTGCCACGCCATCGGGCCGATGCTCTCGCTCATGCCCCACTCGCGCACCATGCGGCGGGCGATACCGGTGGCCTGCTCGAGGTCGTTGGCCGCGCCCGAGTTGAGGTGGTCGAACACGATCTTCTCTGCCACGCGGCCGCCCATGGCGCGGCAGATCATGTCCTCGAAGTAGCCCTTCGAATAGGTGTGCCGCTCTTCGGGGAGGCTCCAGGTGACACCGAGGGCCATGCCGCGGGGGAGGATGGTGACCTTGTGCAGCGGGTCGGCGTGGGGGAGCAGCACCGTGAGCACGGCATGGCCGCTCTCGTGCACCGCAGTGGCCCGCTTCTCCTCGCCGGTGAGCACCAGGCTCTCGCGGCGGGCGCCCATCACCACGCGGTCGCGGGCGTTCTCGAAGTCGATGCGCTCGACCGTCTGGCTGCCGCGACGCACGGCGAACAGGGCGGCCTCGTTCACCAAGTTGGCGAGGTCGGCGCCGCTCATGCCGGGGGTGGCCCGGGCCATCACGTCGAGGTCGACATCGGCGCCCATGCGCTTGTCGCGGCTGTGCACCTTCAAGATGGCGAGGCGCTCGTCGGCCTCGGGCAGCGGCACCACGATCTGGCGGTCGAAGCGGCCGGGGCGCAGCAGCGCCGGGTCGAGGATGTCGGGGCGGTTGGTGGCGGCGAGGATGACGATGCCCTCGCTGGTCTCGAACCCGTCCATCTCGGCGAGCATCTGGTTGAGCGTCTGCTCACGCTCGTCGTGGCCGCCGCCGAGGCCGGCGCCGCGCTTACGGCCGATCGAGTCGATCTCGTCGATGAAGATGATGGCCCGGCCCATCTTGCGGGCCTGCTGGAACAGGTCGCGCACACGGCTGGCGCCGACGCCCACGAACATCTCCATGAAGTCGGAGCCGGTGACCGAGAGGAAACCGACGCCGGCCTCGCCGGCGACAGCGCGGGCGAAGAGGGTCTTGCCGGTGCCTGGCGGGCCGACGAGCAGCATGCCCTTCGGCACGCGGGCGCCGATCTCGCGGAACCGTTCGGGCATGCGCAGGAAGTCGACGACCTCGCGGATCTCCTGCTTCACCCCGTCGTAGCCGGCGATGTCGGCGAAGGTGGTGCTGGGCTTGTCGGGGTTGAACGTCTTGGCCCGGCTCTTGCCGACCGACATGATGCTGCCGGCCTGGCCCATCGCCCGGCGCTGCATCCACACGAAGAAGCCGAGGAACAAGATGAACGGCAGCAGCAGGCCGATCCAGCTGAGCAGCCAGTTCGACTGCGGGGTGTAGGCGTCGTAGTCGACACCGTTGCTGCGGAGGAACTCGACGTCGCTGGCCTCGGGCCAGTTGCGCGAGGCAGTGGTGCGGTACGCGCTGCCGTCGGAGAGTTCGCCGGTGATGACCGCCGTGTCGTTGTTGAGGTTGGCGGTGGCCACCTTGCCGTCGTCGACGTAGGTGACGAACTCGGAGAAGGTGAGCTTCGTGCCCGTGTCGGTGGGCCAGATGCGGGGCAGGACGAAGAAGGCGACGAGCACGGCGACCAGCACCGGCAGGGTCCAGCGTGGCCACCCGGCGAAGGGCTGCTTGCCGCGCTCGGGCGGTTGCTGGCCGGGCTGCTGACGTCCACCCGGCGCGCGGCCGGGGGGCGGCGGCGGTGGCGGCGGAGGCAGGTTGCTCATGGCTGCATGTTAGGGGGTCTGCCTGCGGTTGAGGCTGTCGGGCAGGCGTTCTGCGGCTGTGGCATCCACCACCTCGCGCGGCGCGCTCGGTACGGTTCACGCCG
>JBIIDH010000093.1:0-13755 GCA_044238435.1 Ilumatobacteraceae bacterium
CCATCGAGACCTCGCTGGTGAAGTCCATCTTGTTCTCGATCTTGTACGCGGCGTGCAGCACCATCAGCTTGCACTGGTACATCTCCATCGCCGAGTCGGCGATGAGCCACTGGATGCCCTGCTTCTCTGCCAGCAGCGAGCCGTGGCTGTACCGCTCGAGCGCCCGGGCCACCATCATGTCGAGCGCCGTCTCGCACTGGGCGATCCAGCGCATGCAGTGCGCCAGACGGGCGGGCCCGAGGCGGTACTGGCCGAGCAGGTGACCCTGCCCCTGGCCGCCGAGCATCTGGTCCTTGTGCACGCGCAGGTCGGTGATGCGGATCTCGCAGTGGTTGTGGCCGCCGCTCATGGTGTGCACGTCGCGCACCACCTCCCAGCCCTCACTGGGCAGGTCGACGATGAACGCCGAGTTGGCGGCCTGCGGGATGTCGGGGTCTTCCTCGGTGCGGGCGATGAGGATGGCGAACTGGGCGCCGCGGGCACCGGAGATGAACCACTTGTGGCCGTTGATGACCCACTCGTCGCCATCTTGGTAGGCGCGGGTCTGGATGAGCGTGGGGTCGCTGCCGGCCACCTCGGGCTCGGTCATCGCGAAGCAGCTGCGGGCCGTACCCTCGCACAGCGGCCGGAGGTACTTCTCCTTCTGGTACTCGGTGCCCCAGTGCTCGAGGGTGTGCTGGTTGCCTTCGTCGGGCGCCTGGGCGTTGATGACGAACGGGCCGATGCCCACCTTGGCGGCCTCGGCGCTGACGGCGGCCATGGCGGTGGGGCCGAGGCCCATGCCACCCCATTCCTTCGGCATGTGCGGAAGCCAGATTCCCCACTCGTTGCGGGCCACGTGGCGCAGCTTCACGATGGTCTTCACCAGTTGGTTGCGATCGTTCTGGTCGATCGACTCCCACTCGGGCCGCACCACCTCGTCCATGAGGCGGCGGACCTTCAGCCGAACCTCGTCGACCTCGGGCGAGAAACTGAAATCGATCATGAGTGCGCTCCTGCTCCCCTGCTGCGGTGGCCCCCGTGCCCCCGGTCACCCCAGTCTGCCCGATCACCGTCGGGCGCTGCGACTCGTCACCCCGTAGCCTCAGGGGCGTGAACACCGAGACCCACAAGACGTGGGACAGCGAGGAACTGCCGCAGGGCGAGCAGAAGGTGCAGGCGGTGCGCGACATGTTCGACGCCATCGCCCCGCGCTACGACCTCGTGAACCGGGTGATGACGTTCCGCCTCGACGTGCGCTGGCGCCGTACCGCCGTGCGCCGCTTGGCGCTGCCCACCGGAAGCACCGTGCTCGACCTGGCCAGCGGCACCGGCGACCTGTGCATCGACCTGGCCGAAGCCGGACTGCGGCCGATCTCGATGGACCTGAGCTTCGGGATGCTCAGCGCCGACCGCAGCGGTGTGCCCCGGGTGCAGGCCGACATCCTCCGCCTGCCCGTCCCCGACGGCTCGGTCGACGGCGTGACGTGCGGGTTCGCGCTGCGCAACCTGCTCGACCTGCCCACGTTCTTCGCCGAACTCGCCCGTGTGGTGCGGCGCGGCGGTCGGGTGGCGCTGCTCGACGTGGGCGTGCCGCACAACCCACTGGTGCGCACCGGCAACAACATCTACTTCGGCAAGGTGGTGCCGAAGATCGGTGCCCTGCTCAGCGATGGCGCCGCCTACCGCTACCTGCCCAAGAGCGTCGCCTACCTGCCGCCTCGCGAGGAGCTGGTGGCCATGCTGCGCGAGGCCGGGTTCGCCGATGCCGAGCACTACCAACTGTCGGGTGGCCTCACCCAGTTGATGGTCGGCACCCGCCGCTGACCGGGCCGTCGATGCGCGCCGTCACCCGCCACCTCGACACATCGGTCGACCTGAACGACGTCGCCGGTGCCGACGGCTACCTGTTCGTGCGCGAGGGCGTCGGTCTGGCCGCCCGCGGCGTGGCCGCCCGCGTGCCGCTCGGCGAGGTACCCGCCGTGCTGGCCGCTATCGATCACCGTGACGAGGTGGGCGGTGTGCACCCGGTGGCCCTCGGCTGTGTGCCGTTCGAACCGGGCGCGTCCACCGACCTGGTCATCCCGCGGGTCACCGTGGGCAAGGCGGCCGACGGCCGCCGCTGGGTCACCACCATCGACGACGCCGACCCCACGGTGGTGCCGGCGCCACGCCCCACGCCCAGTGCGGCCGAGTTCACGGTCGCCGCTGCAGCGCCCGTCGAGCACTATCTCGCCGCCGTCGCCGCTGCCCGCGACGCGGTGCGAGCCGGCTCGTTGCAGAAGGCGGTCATCGCCCGCGAGGTGATGGTGCACAGCAACACACCCATCGACGTACATGCCGTGCTGCTGCGACTGCGGGCGTCGTTCGGGTCGAGCTATCGCTACTCGATCGACGGCTTCATCGGCGCCTCACCCGAACTGCTGGTGCGAGTGGATGGCAACACGGTCGAGTCGCACCCGCTGGCGGGGACCGCACCGCGCACCGGCGACCCCGCCACCGACGCCCGGGTGGCCGCCGAACTGATCGCCAGCACGAAGAACCAGGTCGAGCACCGGGCCGTGATCGACATGGTGCACGACACGCTGCTGCCGTGGTGCAGCTTCCTCGACTGGGAGCCCGAGCCGTCGATCGTCACCGTGGCGAACGTGCAGCACCTCGGCTCGCGAGTGGAGGGCCACCTCAGCGACCCCCGCCCCAACGTGCTCGACCTCGTGCGCGCCCTGTCGCCCACGCCGGCGCTGGGCGGCGCACCGCGCGCCGAAGCGCTGGCGCTGATCGCCGAGGTCGAGGGGTTCGAGCGCGGGCGTTACGGCGGGGCCGTCGGATGGGTCGACGCCGCCGGGAACGGCACGTGGGCCGTGGCCATCCGCTGCGCCGAGCTGTCGGCCGACCGACGCACGGCACGGCTGGTCGCCGGTGGCGGCATCGTGGCCGAAAGCGAACCGCTGGCCGAGTTGGCCGAGACCCAGGCCAAGCTGCAGGCGATGCTGTCGGCCATCGTGCGCCCCTAGGACGGGTTACCCGCTCGCGTCGCAGGAAGCAGAGTGCGATAGCGGATGTCGGTGACGGTGACGCCCATGACGTCCTCCGTGGACACTCCCCCATCCGCAGACCAGCCCTCCGACTCGTAGAGCGCCCGTGCCCGGTCGTTCTGCGGGACTACCCAGAGGACCGCTTCGCGGTATCCCATCGCGGCGAGTGAATCCATGACGCGACGTAGTAGAAGCCGCCCGATGCCCTGTCCCCACGAGTCGGGGTCGAGGTTGATCGCATACAACTCACCGCATGAAGGCGATGGTTCGGGCGCCGCTTCGGCACCGAACACCGCGAACCCGACGACCGCACCCCTACTGGTCGCGACGAGCATCGGTGAGCGATCCTCGCGAGAGAAGTGACCGCGCCACATCTCGATCCGGTCTTCCGGTCGAAGGGCATCGAGGTACTCGTCGGGCATGATGCCGCGGTACGCGGCCTGCCACGCCCGCACGTGAAGACGACCCATCTCGGCAGCGTCGGCCTCCACCGCTTCCCGGATCACCACATCTCGAGCACTCACCGCAACACAGTGTGGCTGAAGGGCCGACCCCGGCTTAGACCTTTTCCGTGGCACCGCGCATCGCCCGGCTCGACGGCGGGCAATCCGTGGAGCCGTCTGCTGCTGACGCTCATGAGATCCAGCCGGTCAGCACCTCGACGACCTGCCAGCCTGCGGACGTCCGCTGCAAACGGAAGCTTCCCCCGCTGCCACACAGCGCCCCCGGCTCTCCCCCGCACCGTTGTTCGTAGGTGACGAGCACGGACCCGTCCACGACCGTCGGCGCGGAGATCAGCAACATCGCCGCGGACGGATCTGGGGTGACGAACACGGCCGTACCCGGCGATACGGCGAGCGAGATCGCTCGACGTGCAGCGGCGGACAGGGGTGGCGCGCCGGCGCCGAACGTGACGCTGTCGCCATTGCTGGCGACGGACCCCAGCGAGTCGGCGATCATGTACGAGATGGGCTTCAGCACACCGAAGCCGTCGGGGTTGGCTTCGATAGCGGCCGGGACGACCACAGCGAGCACCTCGGCGAGGTCGGCATCGCTCAACCCGGCCGGATCGACCGTGCTCGACGGCGACGGAGCCGCCCCGATGGTGCTGGAGGACCCTGCTGGTTGTGCCGTGTCGGAACGGCATCCGGCGACGAGCATGAGGCTGGTTGCCGCGAGGAGACCGAGCGCCTCGAGCGCGCCGCGCCGTGGGCCGCGGGTGGGGAGCGGGGGCATGGAGTGCATCCGCTCGCTGCTCATCAGCCGGGCGACATTGCGGCGAGCACGGCGTCGTTGAGGCGGCGGTGGTCGACCACGTTGGCGTCGCGGGTGCTGGGCACGCGCACCAGCCACGGGCCGGGTCGGTCGAGCCAGGCCTGCAGCTCGGCAGCCGAGACGGAGGTGGCGGCGGGCAGGCGGTGCGCCGCGGCGAGCGCCAGCAGATCGGTGCCGTGCGGCGTGCCGAACAATTGCTCGAACCGTGCCGTGGGCAGCGACGAGGCCTGGGGCAGGAACGAGAAGATGCCACCGCCGTCGTTGTCGACCACGACGATTCGCACGTCGACCCCACGATCGGCCAGCGCCGTGAGCGACGATGCGTCGTGCAGCAACGCCACGTCGCCCAGCAGCACCACCACCGGCTCGCCCGATGCGGCGGCGATACCCGCGGCGGTTGCCACCGTGCCGTCGATGCCGTTGGCGCCGCGGTTGGAGTACACCGTGGCGCGCTGGACGGCGGCACCGAACCACTCGACATCGCGCACCGGCATCGACGACGCCACGACCAGACGGTGCGGTTGCTCGGACAGAATGCGGGCCACCGTCGGCTCCGCGAGTGAGGGGCCCGCCAGTTCGGTGGCGATGACCTCGTCGGCCCGCGCCGCGAGCGACGTCCAGCGCTCGAGCCACGACCGGTCGACCGAACCGCGCACCTCGCCCGCCACCCGGCGGCAGAACTCGCCCACCGGTGCCGTGATGCGATGGGTGACGACATGGCTGGGGTCGGTGAAGGTGTCGCGGGCCTGCACACGCACCTGCACGCCACCGGCCAGCGCCAGCCACTGCGACAGCACCTTCGAAGCAGGCGGTTCGCCGAGGTGCACCACCACCTCGGGCAGGTGCGAGTCGGCGAACCCCTCGTTGCGCAGCAGCGCATCGAACGCCGCGACCGCGCCGGGAATGCCCCGGCAGCCCGAACGCGGGTCGGCCAGCACCGGCCAGCCGGTGGCCGCCGACAGTGCCGCCACCGCGGCTGGGTCGTCGACACCGCGACCGGCGACGATGACGCCGCGCTCGCGTTCGAGCTGCATGGTGAGCGTGCCGAGGCGCAGCGCGGGCGCGGGCACGGCCACCGGACCGAGATGGTGCTCGGGCAGATCGCCCGGCTCGCCCACCAGCGGCTCGCGGAACGGCAGGTTCACGTGCACCGGCCCAGCCGACGGGCCGAGCGTGCGCTCGAAGACGTGCCGGGCCAGCGTGCGCCACGTACCGGCGGTGGCCAGGTCGGGCACACCGGGGTCGTGGAACCAGCGAACCGAATCGCCGTAGAGCTTGGTCTGGTCGATGGTCTGCGGCGCACCCACGTCGCGCAGTTCGGGCGGGCGGTCGGCGGTGAGCACGATCAGCGGCACGTGCGACAGGTGCGCCTCGGCCACGGCACCGTGGAAGTGCGTTGCCGCGGTGCCACTGGTGCACAGCAGCAGCGCCGGTACACCGGTGGCAAGTGCGCTGCCCAACGCAGCGAACGACGCCGACCGCTCGTCGTGGTACACGTCGACGCGCAGGTCGGGGCAGGCAGCGATGGCGAGGGCCATCGGGGTGCTGCGCGAACCGGGCGCGACCACGGCGTGGCGCACGCCATCGCGCACCCATTGGTCGACCAGGGTGGCGCACATCGTCGCGGCTGCAGTCACGACCTGCACGATAGGGGCGTATCGTGGCCGGTGATGCGTCCTGTGCTCGAGGTCGAGGTCTGGTCCGATGTGGTGTGCCCCTGGTGCTACATCGGCAAACGCCGGTTCGAACGCGCCGTCGCCGAGGTGGCCGACGAGGTGGAGGTACGGCTCGTGTACCGCCCCTACCAGCTCGACCCCACCGCTTCGCCCGGCATGGCCACACCCGTTGTCGAGGCGTACGCCAAGAAGTTCGGCGGCCCCGAACGCGCTGCGCAGATCATCGACCACGTCAGCACCGTCGCGGCCGGCGACGGCCTCGAGTTCCGCATGGACCGGGCCATCCGGGCCAACACGCTGATGGCCCACCGACTGTTGTGGCTCACCACCGCCACCGGCCACCAGCAGGCCCTGAAGGAGCGGCTGCTGCAGGCCTACTTCTGCGACGGCCTCGACGTGGGCGACCCCGACGTACTGGCCGACTGCGCCGCCGACGTGGGCCTCGACCGCGACACCGTGCGTGCCTTCCTCGACAGCACCGACGGGGTCGACCAGGTGCGCGAGCAACTCGCCTTCGCCCACGAGAACGGCATCACGGCCGTGCCCACCTATGTGTTCGGCACCCCCGGCAGCGAACAGCGCTGGATGGTGCCCGGGGCGCAGGACTCGGAACTCTTCGTGCGGGCCCTGCGCCGCCTTGCCGAACGAGCCGGCGATGGCAGCTGACTGGGCGCCCCTCGGCGGCTCGCTGGGGGCACAACGCACGGGCAGCGGACCGCGGGTGGTATTCGTGCACGGCTTCACCCAGACCGGCGAATCGTGGCGCACCGTGGCCGAACAGGTGGCTGATGCCGGTCACGAAGTGGTGCTGGTCGACCTGCCGGGCCACGGCGCATCGGGCAACGTGCGCGCCGACCTGCGCCGAACGGCCGACCTGCTGGCCGCCACGGCGGGACAGGCCACCTACGTGGGCTACAGCCTCGGCGGCCGGGTGTGCCTGCACCTCGCCATCATGTACCCGCACATCGTCGAGCGGCTGGTGCTCCTGGGCGCCACCCCCGGCATCGACGACGACGACGAACGCGCTGCGCGGCGTACCGCCGACGACGCCCTGGCCGAGCGCATCCTGGAGATCGGCACCGCAGCGTTCCTCACCGAATGGCTGCAGCTGCCCCTGTTCGACGGACTGGTGCCGTCACCCACCGACATGGCGGCCCGGCAGGCCAACACGCCCGCCGGCCTGGCCAGCAGCCTGCGCCTGGCGGGCACCGGTACACAACTGCCGCTGCGCGACCGCCTGCACGAGCTGAACATGCCGGTGCTCGCCCTCGCCGGTGAACGCGACGCGAAGTTCGCACCCATCGCCCAGCAGATCGCCTCCACTGTCGCCGACGGCGAGTACCGGGCCGTCGAGGGTGCCGGCCACGCCGCCCATCTGCAGCAGCCCGTCGCCGTGGCCGGCCTGCTGGTGGAGTGGTTGCACACCAGCGCCATCAGGCGCTGAGCACCACACCCACCGCCGTCAGCAGCCCCGCCACCAACTGCACGCGCCCCGTCTCACCCAGCACGGCGATGAGATCGCGGCCCGCTGCTCCGGCCAGCACCCGACGGGCGGGCACCACCGCCAGCGGCACCGCCACCAGCCCGGCCAGCGCACCCACCCGACCGGTGAGTGCCACCACGACCACCAGCACGAAGGCGCCCGCCAGCAGGGCGACGTAGAGCCATCGAGTGGCCACATCGCCGAGGCGTACGGCGAGCGTGCGCTTGCCCGCCACGGTGTCGGTGGGGATGTCGCGCAGGTTGTTCACCACCAGCAGCGCGCACGCCAGGCAGCCGGCCACACAGCCCAGCAGCCAGGCCCGCGCCGGCAACGACTCGACCACCACGAACGTGGTGCCCACCGTGGCCACGAGGCCGAAGAACACGAACACGAACACCTCACCGAGGCCCAGGTAGCCGTAGGGGTTCGACCCGCCCGTGTAGAACCACCCGGCGAGGATGCTGGCCGCGCCCACCGCGAGCAGCCACCACGAGGTGGTGGCGGCCAGCACCAGGCCAGCCACCGCAGCCACGCCGAACGCGGCGAACGCTGCCCGCTTCACCGCCGACGCCGAGGCCAACCCGCTGCCCACCAACCGCACCGGCCCCACGCGCACCTCGTCGGTGCCGCGCACCCCGTCGCTGTAGTCGTTGGCGTAGTTCACGCCCACCTGCAGCGCCAGGCTCACCACCAGCGCCAGCGCCACGGTCCACCAGCGGGCATCGGGCTCGCCCGCGGCCGCCGCGGCGCCCAGCGCCACCGGCACCACCGCGGCAGGCAGCGTGCGCGGTCGGGCGCCGAGCACCCATCGATTCGTCGTCATCGACCCAGTCTGACGCGTCGACCCCGCTGCGGTGCGACCGTATCCTGCATCGATGCCTCATCTCGTCGCGCTCGACCTGCCGGGTGGCCCTGGCTTCGTCGACGCGCTGCGCCGGGTGTGGGAACGCGGTGATGCGGTGCTGCCTGTCGATCAGCGGCTACCCGGCCCGGCACGCGCTGCGCTCTTCACCGCGCTGCGCCCGGGGCGCATCATCGACACCGATCGTGAGCGCACACTCGACGGCGACCCGGTCGAGCCGGGCGACGCGTTGGTGATGCCGACAAGCGGTTCCACCGGCACTCCGAAGGGCGTCGTGCACACGATGGCCGCGCTCGAGGCGTCGGCCCGCGCCGGCAACGCCCGGCTCGGCGTCGAGGCCACCGACCGCTGGCTGGCCTGCCTGCCGCTCGCCCACATCGGCGGCTTCACGGTCATCACCAAGGCCCTCACCGCAGGCACGCGGCTCACGGTCCTCCCCGGCTTCGACGCAGCCGAGGTGGCCACGCAGGCGCGCGCTGGCGCCACCCTTGTCTCGCTCGTGCCAACCACCCTGGCCCGCATCGACCCGGCACTGTTCCGCGTGGTGCTGCTCGGCGGCAGCCGCCCGCCGCTCGATCGACCGGCGAACGTGGTGGCCACCTACGGCCTCACCGAGACCGGCAGCGGCGTGGTGTACGACGGAATGCCGCTCGACGGTGTGGAGGTTCACATCGCCGCCGACGGAGAGATCCTCGTCCGTGGCCCGATGCTGATGCGTTGCTACCGCGACGGTTCGTCCACCATCGACGCCGACGGCTGGCTGCACACCGACGACCTCGGCATCATGGGGCCCGAGGGTCGCCTGCAGGTGCAGGGGCGACGCGGCGACATGATCGTGACGGGCGGCGAGAACGTGTGGCCCGACGCAGTCGAGCGCGTCATCGCCGACCTGCCCGGTGTGGCCGAGGTGGCGGTGGCAGGCGTGCCCGACCCCGAGTGGGGCCAGCGAGTGGTGGCATGGGTGGTGCCCGCCGGCACTGCCACCCCATCGCTGGCCGATCTCCGTGCTGCGGTGGGGCAGCGACTGGCGGCCTTCATGGCCCCCAAGGAGCTGCACCTCGTCGAGGCTCTGCCTCGCACCGCCATCGGCAAGGTGTCGCGAACGGCGCTGGTGCGCCACCACGCAGCATCACCGACCACCACCGAGAGTGGCGACTAGCCTCCTGCGACATGCAGGAGGAGACGCGTTCCCCACTCGCCCTCGTCACCGGGGCCGCCTCTGGCATCGGTCGTGCGGTGGTCGACCGACTCGTGCGCGACGGAGTCGTGGTGCTCGCCGGCGACATCGATGCGGCCGGACTGGGCACGCTGGCAGATCAGCACGGCGACCGGGTGCTGACGATGCACTGCGACGTCACCGACGAAGCCTCCATCGCCGCCCTGGCCGACCGGTCGCTCGAACTCGGTGGCCTCGACATGGCCGTGGCGAACGCTGGCAAGGGTGGCTACGGGCCGCTGGTCGAACTGTCGCTCGAGTCGTGGCGCGAGGTCATCGACCTGTGCCTCACCGGGGTGTTCCTCACCCTGAAGCACGCCGGTCGCTGCATGCGCGACGGTGGTTCGATCGTGAACATCGCCTCGTTGAACGCTGTCCAACCCGCTGAGGGCATGGGCGCGTACTGCGCCGCCAAGGCGGGCGTGGCCATGCTCACCCAGGTGGCCGCGATGGAACTCGGCCATCGCCGAATCCGCGTGAACACCGTGGCCCCGGGGCTGGTGCAGACCGCTGCCACGGGCACGTTCTGGGTGCTGCCCGGCGTGGTCGACGAGTTCGTCGAGAACACCACGGTGGGCCGCTTCGCCCAGCCCAGCGACATCGCCGACCTGGTGTCGTTCCTCCTCGGCCCCGAGTCGACGTTCATCTCGGCCGGGTTCTACTCGGTCGACGGTGGTGCCACCACCAAGCGGTATCCCGACCTCCCCGCTGCGTTCCGGCGCTTCACCGAAGGCGCCGCCGAGGCATGACAGCGGCGGCGCGCCTGCCGCGCGCGTACTGGCGCCTCTGGACAGCCAGTGCCGTGTCGAACCTGGGCGACGGCATGTACCTGGTCGCGATCCCGCTCATCGCCGCCCGTGTCACCGACAGTGCGGTCGGTGTCGCCCTCGTGGCTGCGTTCGCGTCGCTGCCCTGGATGCTGCTGTCGATCCCCATCGGTGCGTTGGTCGACCGACGCGACCGGCGCAGCATCATGGTGCGCGCCAACGTGTTCCGCGCCGCGGTGATGGGCGCTCTCGCCGTCGTGGTGGCCACCGACCAGGTCGAGCTATGGATGCTGTGGGTCGCGGCGCTGGCCCTCGGCGTCGGCGAGGTGTTCTTCGACAACGCCACCCTCGCCCTCGTGCCCGGCCTGGTACCCGAGGAGCATCTCCCCCGCGCCAACGGCCGGCTCTACGCTGCCGAACTGGGGGCGAACGGGTTCATCGGCACCCCCCTCGGCGGTGTGCTGTTCGCCGTTGCGGCCTACCTGCCGTTGGTGGTCGACGCCTGGTCGTTCGCCTTCGCAGCACTGTTGCTGATGTCGCTCACCCGGGATCGCCGGCTCGATGCACCGTCGGAACTGCACCCTGCTGCACCGACGGCACGCCTGCGCGACGACATCCGCGAGGGGTGGCGTTTCCTGTGGGACCATCCCATCCTGCGGCCGTTGGCCATCGCCTTCGCCATCGTGATGTTCGCATTCCAGATGCCGCTCGCAGTGCTCGTGCTGTTCGTCCACGACACGCTCGGCCTGGGCCCGCGCGGGTACGCCGCGTTCCTCACCATCATCACGCTCGGCCCGGTCATCGGCGGCCTCATCGGCGATCGAGTCGTGCACCGCCTCGGGCGCTCGCGCAGCATGTTCCTGGCGCTCGGCGCCTGGATCGCGTGCCTCGGCCTCACTGCGGCCTACCCGCACGCCTGGTTCGTCATCGTCGTGGCCACGGGGCAGGCTGTGGCGACGACGGTGTGGAACGTCACCACCGTGTCGCTGCGTCAGGTGGTGGTACCCAACGAACTGTTCGGCCGCGTGAACAGCATCTACCGCTGGTGCGGCTGGGGGATGATGTCGATCGGCGCACTGGCCGGCGGCCTGGTGGCCAGCCGGTTCGGGATGCGTGCCCCCTACGTGGCGGCCGCCGGTGTGATCGGCATCGCGGTCCTGGTGCTGGCGCGCAGCATCGATCGCGACGCCGTCGACGATGCCACGGCCTCGATGCTCCGACCACCGGCCGAGCAGGGCGCGTCGTGATCGGTCACGCCACCGGCTAGTCGACGACGTCGTGGTGGACGGTGCGCTGCACGCGCACCCGGCGCACCCGGCGGCCTTCCATCTCGACGACCGTGAGCGTCCAGCCGTCGAACGGCACCGACTCGCCCTCGTCGGGCACGTGTTCGAGCGTGCCGAACAGGAAGCCGCCCACGGTCTCCCAGTCGTCGTCGGGCAGACGCACGTCGAGAAGTTCGTTGAGGTCGCTGATGCTGAGTCCACCGTCGACCACGTACTCGCCCTCGGCGACGTGCTCGATCGTCGGCTCCTCTTCGTCGTGCTCGTCGACGATCTCGCCCACCAACTCCTCGAGGCAGTCCTCGAGCGTGATGAGGCCGGAGATGGCGCCGTACTCGTCGGCCACGAGCGCGAGGTGGAACTTCTCGGCCTGCATCTCGCGCATCAGGCGGTTGACCGGCTTGTTCTCGGGCACGAAGCGCACCGACCGCAGATACTCGATCACCGGCTTGGAGCCACCGCCCTCGCGCTCGGCGCGCATGAGGTCCTTGGTGAAGGCCAGGCCCACCACGTCGTCGTCCTCGCCGGGGCCGAGCACCGGTAGGCGACTGAAGCCGTGCTCGATCGCCACGTCGAGCGCTTCGGTGACCGTGGAGCCGTGGTCGATCGTGACGATGTCGGGCCGGGGCACCATCACCTCGCGGGCAACGGTGTCGCCGAACTCGATGATGCTCTCGATGAGCTCGCGCTCCTCGTGCTCGACCACACCCTCCTCGGCGGCTGCCTCGACGATGCCGAGCAGTTCCTGCTCGTTCACGAACGGGCCCTTCTCGAGGCCCTTGCCGCGCACGATCACGTTGGTGAGCCCGATCAGCCCGCGCGACACCCACTGCAGCGGACCGAAGCCCACCAGTGCCGCCACCGGGCGGGCCGTCACCTTCGCCGCTCGCTCGGGGTAGAGGACCGCATAGGTCTTGGGAACGGCCTCGGCCAACACGAAGAACACGATGACGTTCAGCACCACACCGATGACGACACCGGCCGCACCGAACAGGCGGCCGGCCACGATGCCGGTGAGCGTGGCCTGCACGGTCTGGCAGATGTTCACCGTGAGCAAAAGGGGATTCACCCAACGCTCGGGCTCCTCGACGAGGCGCAGCAAGGCCTTACCGGCCTTGCCGTGCTTGTCGGCCAACGACGCCGCTTTGTGGCGGCTGATGCGCGACAGACCCATCTCGGCGACCGACAGGAAGATGAGCACCACCAACAGCACCGCGATGGCGACGAGCATCCACACGTCGGTGCCGGTGAGCGATTCGGCGATCATTCCTGCTCCTGACGGAAGGCCACGGGTGCGGGGCCCTGCCAATGATGACGTTCGAGGATCTCGAGTTCGCGGGCCCGCATCGCCAGCGTCTCGGCGGGTTCGGCGTGATCGTGGCCGAGCACGTGCAAGATGCCGTGCACCAGCAGCAATGCGAGCTCGTCGTCGAGTGTGCCTGCATGCTCGGGTGCCTGGGCCGCAGCGACCGCAGGGCAGATGACCACATCGCCCAGCAGCAACGGCAGATCGCCCGGATCGATCGGTGCCCGGTCGGGCCCACGGGTGGCGCCTGCCGGGATGACCATCGCAGTGACATCGTGCGCGTCGAGCGGAAAGGCGAGCACATCGGTGGGCGCTGCTTTGCCCATGTGGACCTCGTTCAACTCGGCGATGTCGGCCTCAGTGACGAACATCACCGACAACTCGGCGAGGCCGCGAACACCTTCGTCGGCCAGTGCTGCCGTCGCGAGGCGCTGCCAGCGCTCCAGGTCGAGTTCGACCGCGGTCTGTTCGTCGATACAGACCACCTCGATCTCGCCGTCGCCCCCTACACGCGAGGGCCTGCCGAGCCGAGGGGGTGGAGGGTCATCCACGGCGATCGCCCTGGCGTTCGTAGGCGGCCACGATGTCGGCAACGATGCGGTGGCGTACCACGTCGCCCGCGCCGAGATGAACGAACGCGAGCCCGTCGATGCCCTGGAGCACGCGCTCGAGACCGAGCAGACCGCTGCGCCCGTCGGGTACGTCGATCTGTGTGGTGTCGCCGGTGACCACCACTTTCGAGCCGAAGCCGATACGGGTGAGGAACATCTTCATCTGCTCGGGCGTGGCGTTCTGTGCCTCGTCGAGGATGATGAAGCTGTTGTTCAGCGTGCGGCCGCGCATGAAGGCCAGCGGCGCCACCTCCACGGCCTG
>JBIIDH010000186.1:0-3868 GCA_044238435.1 Ilumatobacteraceae bacterium
TGCCCGTGCCGCTGGGCGATGCCTTCTCGGCGGCGGCTGCCACCGAGTTCTTCGCCACCTACCCCTCGGCCACCAAGCGCAACGCCGCCGCCTGAGCGGGCCGGGCCCTGAGCCGGCTCGGCGCGGGTGCGATCTCAGCGTGCTGCGTCGGGGTCGACCGGGTAGGGCACTCGCCCACAGCGCCGGAACGGCAGATGCTCGAGACGTGGCGACGCACTGCCCGGAGCATCGATCACCACCGAGGTGGCGGCCGCCGCGGGGAAGTTGGCGAGATAGTCGGAGCACGAACGAACCGCGACCACCTCGCACCCGTCGGGATCCAGCCCAGCGTGCCGCCAGGTGCCGGGATCGGCCGACCAAGCCGGTGCCTCGGTGATGAGCACCTGCACCCGACCGCAGCGCACCACGGCGAAGCGCCCCATCGACGCCGGCATGCCGTGGTACCCCACGCCCGTCAGCCGGTACTCGCCTCCGCCGAGGCGGACCACCTCACCCTCGAACTCCACGGGTGGGGCCCATCGCGTGTCGACGCTGCTGCCCACCGCGAGGGCGACGTCGGCGCCGACGCCGGCCGCCCAACAGCGATCCACCGCAGCGGCATCGACGATGGTGATGAGCGCGTCGAGGTCGCGGTGGTGCATCACTAGTTCGGCGAGCAGCGCGGGGTTGTCGCCGGCCGCCCCGGCCGTCGGTGCGTCGGCTGCTTCGGTGAGCACGAAGGGCCGCACCCCACTGTGCCGGGCGACGGCCACCGCCTCGGCCGGGGCGAACAGTCGGTCGACAGCCAGGTCGGTGCGGCGACCCCAGACCGCAGCGGTGATGGCTTCAGCGGCGATGTCGGCAGCGTCGCGGTCGGCGTGGGCGACAGCCACCGTGGTGAAGCCGATGCCCGGCGCGTCGAGCCACGGCTGGGTGGGGAACACGCTCACGTCGACCAACGCGCCGCGCACCACAGTGGGCAGCGCCTCGAGCGCCGCCGCGACCACCTCGCCCAGCAACCCGTCGGGCAGGCGCAGCGCCTGATCGGCGAACAGCGCCGGACACGAGGCGACGGCAACGGCAGGCTCCAACGTCCCGTCCATCGCAGCCGCCAACAGATGCACCACCCGCGCGCCGGTGTCGGCCAGGTCGATGTGAGGGTTGGTGCGGTAGCCGGTCACGACCCGCACATCGGCAACCAGTTCAGGCGTCACGTTGGCATGCAGATCGAGCGACAGAGCGATCGGCACTCCGTCGCCGACAGCCTGCCGCGCCGCCGCCACGAGGTGCGCATCGCTGCGGCCGTCGAGCGCGGCGAGCGAACCGTGCAGGCACAGCACCAGCGCATCGAGTGGCTCGGCTACCACGGACACCGCCGTCGCCACCTCGTCGACCAGCAGGTCGAAGTGCTCGTCGAGCAGCGCACCACCGGGCATGGCGTGGGCGTACAGCAGCGGCACCGGAACGCCACCGAGCCGGCCCACGGCAGCCAGTGCGCCCGTGAACTCGCTGTTGGCGCCCGCCAACGCTGCAGCAGCGGCGTCGCCCGCGTGTCGAACGAAGTCGCCTAGTGTCGTCGGCCTGATGGCGAACGAGTTGGCCTCATGTTGAACGAGCAGCACCCCCACGCGAGTGCCTTCTGCGAACCGCGCCGAACGGTCGACACCGTCGAGCGAAGGCCAATCGATCATGGCCGCAGTATCGCGCCTGCCATCGCGCCACCCGCAGCGACGACCATCACCACGACGAGGGAGAGCACGTGAACGACCGGCCGCGATTCGAGGTGCTCACCCTCGGTGAGGCCATGTTGCGCCTCTCCGCACCACCCGGCCAACTGCTCGAGCACACCACCACGCTCGAGGTGTACGTCGGCGGCGCCGAGGCCAACGTGGCCGTGGCGCTCGCCCGGATGGGACGCTCGGTCGCGTGGATGTCGCGGGTCGCCGACGATCCGTTCGGACGGCGGATCATCAGCGAGCTCCGACGCCACGGCGTGCACTGCGATCCGGTCGAGATGGTGGGTGAAGGCCGCACGGGTCGCTACTACACCGAGACTGGCGGCGCACCGCGCGGTGTGTCGGTCCACTACGACCGGGCAGGCACCACCGCCGCGTCTATGTCGATCCGTACCCTCGACCTCGGGTGGGTGGCGCAAGCGAGCCTGGTCGAGATGTCGGGCATCACCGCGGCGCTGAGCGACGACTGCGCCGAACTCTGCGCCGAAGTGCTGGCGACCGCGCGCCGCGTCGGTGCGCAATCGGTGATCGACGTCAACTACCGCGCACGTCTGTGGAGCCCCGAGCGCGCCCGCGCCGTACTCGGGCCCCTCTGCGCTGCAGCCGACGTCGTGCTCTGCACCGCAGAAGACGCACGCGACCTCTTCGGTGCATCCGAGCCCGACGCCGCAGCCCTGGCGGCCCAGATCGGCGTGCCCACCCTGGTCCTCACCGAAGGAGCCCGCGGAGTGTCGTGGCACTCGCCCGACAGCGACGGGTTCCTGCCCGCCATCCCCACCGAGACGTTCGACCGCATCGGTGCGGGCGATGCGTTCTGCGCAGGCGTCATCACCGGCCTGCTCGACGGCGACCTCACTGCAGGCATCCGACGCGGCCAGGCCATGGCATCGCTGGCTCGCACCATGGCAGGCGATCTGTTCCTCGCCACGGCCGCCGATGTCGCTGCGGTGCTGGCAACCGACGGACGCACCGACCGCCGCTGAACCGGAACTGATTGCCCGGAGCTGATGGCCCGGAGGCGTCGACCCGACCCGTGGTGGTCAGAGCACGCCGTGGCGCCGGAAGACCTCGCCGAGGTCGTCTCCTGCGGCGAGTTCCGCACGCACCGTCGATTCGGCGCGCATCTTCTCCAGCCCACGCTCGATCACCGCGTCGACCAGCGCGGCGGGCACCACCGCCGCACCCAGTTCGTCGGCCACCACCCAGTCGCCGGGATGCACCGTTGCCTCACCGATCGTCACCGGTACATCGACGCTGGCGAACACCTGGCGGCCCGCCGAGTCGAGCGGCGACACACCCGAGGCGTAGAGCGGGAACCCGAGCGCCTCGATCGCCGACAGATCGCGGGTGAGCCCGTTGGTGACGACGCCCGCCACTCCGCGTGCCAGGGCCGCGGTGCTGAGCAGTTCGCCCCACACCCCCGACCACCGTTCGGCGGCGGCGATCACCAGGACCGCGCCGTGACGATGCTCGTGCAGCGCGTCGAACAACGCGCCGTAGGGCTCGGCCGCCGGACCGTCGATCGGCTCACACGCAAGGGTCACCACCTCACCAGCGATGGGGTCGCACGGCCACGCCGCCCGCACCTCGGGTCCGAGAAAGCTCTGACGATGACCGAGTGCATCCAGCACATCGCACACGAGTGCGGTGCCGAGGCCCGCCAGTTGGTCACTCCGGGCTGACTTGCTTGCGTCGTCCATCAGCAAATGATATAAACATCGGCCTCGGGGGAGCACCGCTCGGGGCCGGTGTGGGCACTTCCACACAACGTTTCACAGGGGGAAACATGGACACACATGGTACTGACGACGCCGTGAAGGGCGCGTCGGATCTCGCTGCCAGCTACCGCAACGGGAGGATCAGCCGCCGCCAGTTCGGCAAGGGCCTGCTCGGCCTCGGCATCGGTATCTCGGCAGCTTCGGCAATCCTCGCCGCCTGTGGCGGCGACGACGACTCGGGTGGCGACTCCGGTGGCGACTCCGGTGGTGGCGACGCAGGAACGCCCAAGAGCGGCGGCGCGCTGCGAGAGGGCTACAACCGCGACGTCTCGAAGCACGACCCGATCACCACCAACTGGTACGACCCGGCATTCAGCGCCATCTACGAAACCATCGTCACCGATGGCAAAGAGGGCGACACCGTGCCGCAGTTCG
>JBIIDH010000020.1:0-41720 GCA_044238435.1 Ilumatobacteraceae bacterium
CCATGACCCTGCCGATGGACATCCGCCTGGCCAGCGAGAACGCCAAGATCGGCTTCGTGTTCGCCCGCCGCGGCATCGTGCCCGAGGCCTGTTCGAGCTGGTTCCTGCCCCGCCTGGTGGGCATCAGCCAGGCAGCTGAATGGTGCTACACCGGCCGCGTGATGACCGCGGCCGAGGCCCATGCCGGCGGCTTGGTGCGCAGTGTGCACGCCCCCGACGACCTGCTGCCCGCTGCCCGAGCCATCGCCGCCGAGATCGCCGAGAACACGGCTCCTGTGTCGGTGGCACTGACCCGGCAGATGCTGTGGCGGATGCTCGGCGCCGACCACCCGATGGAGGCGCACCGCGTCGACTCACGTGGCATCGCCGAGCGGGGCCGCAGCGCCGACAGTCGTGAGGGTGTGGTGAGCTTCCTCGAGAAGCGGCCCCCGGTGTTCCCGGTGAAGGTGAGCGACGGCCTGCCCGCGATCTTCCCGGATTGGGAAAACCCGAGGTTTTCGTAAAGGTCTCGTCAGGACCTGCCGATAGTCCTGTCGAGACAGTGAGCGGCACGGAAGCACCGCTCGGGGATCCGCAGCCCCGGTCTCGTTCAGTTGAAGGGACGCAACACCATGACCACCGATCTGCTCGAGCGTGAGTTCACCGGCACCAGCACCGGCACCAGCACCGTCACCACCGGCGCGGTGATCGAGTTCGACGTGGAGGGCGACGCCCTCACCGCACTCGTGCTGCTGGCCACCCCCGAGGCCGTCATCCTCGACGCCTGCGACGGCAGCCTGCCGTTCGTCCTGCGCCCCGACGAGCTCGGCTCGTTCCGGGTGTTCGACGGCGACCTCGACTGAAGGCCCTAGCCTGACGGGCGATGACCCGTGAGATGTCGCTGTACGAGTACGTGGGCGGCGACGACTTCTTCGTCCGTCTCGCCGATGCGTTCTACGACGGCGTGGCCACCGACGAGGTGCTGTTGCCGATGTACCCCGAGCCCGCCGACCTGGGCCCCGCACGGCGACGCCTGGCGTTGTTCCTGGTGCAGTACTGGGGTGGGCCCACCACCTATCTCGACGAGCGGGGCCATCCGCGGTTGCGGATGCGGCACTTCCCGTTCGTCATCGGCCCGCGCGAACGCGACCGGTGGCTGCATCACATGATCCGCGCCGTCGATGCCACCACCGACGACCCGCAGGTGCGCGACCTGTTGGTCGGCTACTTCGTACCGGCGGCCGAGGCGATGCGCAACGACACCGGCCTGCCCATCAGCAGCGCGAAGCCGGCCCCCTGAGCGCCAACGCGTAACACGCGATGGCCGTGGCGGCCGCCGCGTTCAACGAGTCGACACCGTGCTGCATCGGGATGCGGACGCGCAGTGTGGCCGCCGCCATCGACGCATCGCTCAGCCCGGCGCGCTCGGAACCCACGCACAGCACCAGCCGTTCGGGCAGATCGGCCGCGGTGAGGTCGGCCAGGTCGACCGCGTCGGCTGCCGGGGTGAGCGCCGCCACCGTGAAGCCCGCGGCCCCCAGCACGCCGATGGTGGCTGCCGGGTCGGCGGTGCGGGCGTGGGGGAACACCAGGGCGTGCCCCATCGACACCCGCAGCGCCCGGCGGGCGAGGGGGTCGGCGCTGGTGGTGTCGAGCACGAGGCCGTCCCAGCCGAGGCCGGCCGCGTTGCGGATGATGGAGCCGATGTTCACCGGGTTGTCGACCGCCTCGGCCAGCACCAGTCGCCGGGCCGTGGCCGCCAGCGTGTCGACCGATGCCCGTGGCGGACGACGGAACAGGGCGATCACCCGGTTGGGGGCGCCAAGACGGGTGGCGCGGGCACGCACCTGCTCGCCGGCCGCGTAGACGGGCGCCTGTGCGGCCAGCACCGCGGTAACGGCCGGCGGGTTGGCGGCATCGACGAGGGCTGCCACCACCACGCACCCGGCGGCCAGGGCTCGTTCCACCACCAGGTCGCCCTCGGCGGCGAACAGGCCGTCGCCCTCGTCGTCGCGGCGCTGCGGACGTGGCGACAGCTGCCGTTCGTTGAGGCGGAATACCGCCAGGCGTTCGTCGTCGGGGTCGTCGACCGGGATGAAGCCGCCGTTCAGTACAGCCACGGGAAGGCACTCCAGTCGGGATCGCGCTTGTCGAGGAACGAGTCGCGACCCTCCTGTGCCTCGTCGGTGCCGTACGCGAGGCGGGTGGCCTCGCCGGCGAACACCTGCTGGCCCACCAGGCCGTCGTCGATGAGGTTGAACGAGAACTTCAGCATCCGCTGCGCCGTGGGGCTCTTGCCCATGATCTCCTTCGCCCACTGCAGTGCGGTTGCCTCCAGTTCGGCGTGGGGTACGACGGCGTTCACCATGCCCATCCGGTGCGCATCGTCGGCGGTGTACTCGCGGCCCAGGAAGAAGATCTCGCGGGCGAACTTCTGGCCCACCTGACGGGCGAGGTACGCGCTGCCGTAGCCACCGTCGAAGCTGGCGACATCGGCGTCGGTCTGCTTGAAGCGGGCATGCTCGGCGCTGGCCAGGGTGAGGTCGCTCACCACGTGCAGGCTGTGGCCGCCACCGGCCGCCCAGCCCGGCACGACGCAGATGACGATCTTCGGCATGAAGCGGATGAGTCGCTGCACCTCGAGGATGTGCAACCGCCCGGCACGGCCGGCCTCGATGGTGTCGGAGGTGGTGCCCGCCGTGCCCGACGCGTCGGTGACGGTGTACTTGTAGCCGTCCTTGCCACGGATGCGTTGGTCGCCTCCACTGCAGAACGCCCAGCCCCCGTCCTTCGGCGAGGGCCCGTTGCCCGTGAGGAGGACGCAGCCCACGTCGGTGCTCATCCGGGCGTGGTCGAGCGCGGTGTACAACTGGTCGACGGTGCGTGGCCGGAACGCGTTGCGCACCTCGGGCCGGTTGAACGCGATGCGCACCGTGCCGTGCTCGACGCTGCGGTGGTAGGTGATGTCGTCGAAGTCGAATCCGGGCACCTCACGCCAGCGCGTGGGGTCGAAGATCGCGGATACCTGCTGGTCGGCCATGCCGACAGTCTGCTGCATCCGGCGCTGCTACGTTCAGCCCATGCCCCATGCAGCGATCAACGGCCAGCAGATCTATTTCGAGGACACCGGCGGCGATGGACCGGCGGTCATCCTCGCTCACGGGTTCTTGATGGACCACGAGATGTTCGCCCCGCAGGTGGCGGCGCTGGCCCCGCAGTACCGGGTCATCACGTGGGACGAGCGTGGCTTCGGCCTCACCGAGCACGACGGCAAACCGTTCACCTACTGGGACTCGGCCGCCGACTGCCTGGGACTGCTCGACCACTTGGGCATCGATCGCGCCGTGGTGGGTGGCATGAGCCAGGGCGGCTTCCTGTCGCTGCGCGTGGCGCTCACCGCCCCCGAACGGGTGCGGGCGCTCATCCTGCTCGACACCCAGGCCGGTGCCGAGCACGCCGAGAAGGTCGAGGCCTACCGGGGCATGATCGACACCTGGGCGGCCGTGGGCGCCGTCGACGAACTGGCCGGTGTGGTGGCCACCATCATCATCGACGACCCGGTCGAGAACCCGCGGTGGATCGCCAAGTGGCAGGCCCGCCCGAAGGAGTCGATCATCGAGCCCGGCGCCTGCCTGCTCGGTCGCGACGACATCACCCACCGGCTGGGCGAGATCACCTGTCCGGCGCTGGTGGTGCACGGCACCAACGACACCGCCATCGAGATGCCGCTCGCCGAGGCACTCGCCGCCGGTCTGTCGGGCAGCGGCCCGGTGGTGCCCATCACCGGTGCCGCGCACGCCGCCAATCTCACGCATCCCGAACCGGTGAACGCCGCCATCGTCTCGTTCCTCGCCGAGCTGTCATGACACTGCAGGTCTTCGGGGTTCCGGGTCTGCCCGAGATCGTGCCCGGCAGCGATCTGGCAGCGATGATCCTCACTGCTGCGGCCGACGCAGGAACACCACTCGCCGACGGCGATGTCGTCGTCGTCACGTCCAAGATCGTCTCCAAGGCGGAGGGCCGCCTGGTCGAGTTGGCCGATGTGGAGCCCTCGCCGTTCGCGCTCGAGTGGTCGCGCACGTGGGACAAGGACCCGGCTGTCACCGAGTTGGTGCTGCGCGAATCGAAGCGCATCGTGCGCCAGCTCGGCCCGATCCTGATCACCGAGACCCATCACGGCTTCGTCTGCGCCAACAGCGGCATCGATCAGTCGAGCAGCGGCGCCCACGGCCGGGTGGTGCTGCTGCCGGTCGACCCCGACGCCTCAGCCCGCACCATCCGCGCCGGCCTGCGTGCCCGCGGGGTCGACGCCGCCGTCATCATCAGCGACACCTTCGGCCGGGCCTGGCGCGAGGGCCAGACCGACATCGCCATCGGTGTGGCCGGGATCGAGCCCATCCTCAGCTACATCGGGCAGGTCGACCCGCACGGCCACGAGTTCAAGGTGCAGGCCATCTGCACCGCCGACGAGCTCACCGGGGCCGCCGAACTGGTGAAGGGCAACGTGTCACGCGTGCCGGTGGCCGTGGTGCGCGGGTTCGCCTTCGAGATGAACGACGAGGCCACGATCGCGCCCGTTTTGCGCGATCAGACCCGCGATCTGTTCCGCTGAACGGCCCTCACCGTTTGGTACATCCGTCACTTGATGAATTGCTGAATTGAGTTGGCAGGTATTCGGTCGATAACGACCATGTGACATCGCTCCAACCATCTCCTGTGTTCACGGCAGAGGCTGTGCTCGAGGGCATCGGCGACAGTGTGTTCGTCGTCGGCCTCGACGGCTGCCTGCAGTTGCTGAACACCGCGAGCGAGCGACTGCTCGGTGAGGGCCGGCACGCGTGGCTCGGTCGGTCCGTGCTCGCTGTCGTGCACCCCGACGATGTCGCGGCCCTGCGGCATGCGCTCGCTGCGCTGAGCGAGGGGGGTGCCGCGCCGCTGCTGTCGCTGCGGGTGCGCGACACGAACGGCGACTGGCGGGGCTTCGAGGCCGCCGCGATCGGCGACCCGCACTCGCCCGAGGTGCAGGGCCTCATCTGCGTTGCCCAGGACATCACCGAACGACGCATACGCGAAGTGGCGTCGGGCGACACGTCGGTGTTCCATCAGCTCGTCGACCTGAGCCCGGCGATGATCGTCGTGGTCGACTCCGACGGTTCGGTCACCCGGGTGAGCGACTCACTGCTGCGGCACTTCGAACTCGACCGGGCCACGGTGGAGGGCCGCCCCCTGGCCTGCCTGGCCCCGCTCGAGGACGGCGAGAGCATCGTGCGAGCGATCGAGCGCATGCGTGGGCACCATCCACGTGAGGTGGTGGAGGTGGCGATGCACCGATCGCTACCCGTCAGCAAGCCCAGTCCGGTGCGCCTCGAGATGGTGAACCTCATCGACGATCCGCTGGTGGGCGGCATCGTGGTGACCGTCGACGACCTGACCGAACTCCGTGCGGCGCTGGCTCAGGCCGAACGTGCTGCGCTGTACGACCAGTTGACCGGGCTGATGAACCGGCAGGCGCTGCTGCTCGAACTACAGCGTCGGCTCGGGTCGAACGAGCCGTTCGCGGCGCTGTTCATCAACCTCGACTACTTCCGTCCGGTGAACGATCTCTACGGCTATCAGGCCGGCGACGAGCTGCTGGTGCAGGTGGCCCAACGCCTCGAACGATCCATCCGCCCACACGACCTCGTGGCCCGCGTGGGTGGCGACGAGTTCGTCGTGCTGGTGGCAGGTGTCGATGCGGCGACGGCTGCCGGTCTCGTCGAGCAGTTGGAGATGGCCGTGTCGGCCGCCTACCAGCTCAGTGCCGGTTCGGTTCGCGTAGGGGCCTCCACCGGGGTGGCCGTGGCCGAACCGGACTCGACCACGGTGTCGTTGCTGGCAGACGCCGACGCCGCAATGCGCGAGGTGAAGGCGCAACGTCGCGGCCTGGCCCGTGTGTCGGTGTTCTCGCGGCGCACCACGTCGGTGGAGCGGATGCAGTTGGTGGAGGAGTGCCGCGACGGGCTCGCCAACAAGGAGTTCATCGCCCACTTCCAGCCCATCATCGACCTGCGCACCCGTCGTCTGGTGCGTATCGAAGCGCTCGTCCGGTGGCAGCATCAGCGGCTGGGTCTGCTGCGGCCGCAGTCGTTCATGAGCGTGATCGAGGCGATGGGCTACGACGCCGAGCTGGGCAACGCTGTACTCGACTCGGCCTGCAATGCGCTCGCCGTGCTGGCCCGCAACGGGATCCATCCCGACCTGGCTGTGAACTTCGCGATGGGACAGCTGACCGATGCGACCCTCGGCCGGCGTGTGTCGGGTGTGATGAAGTCGTTCGCTGTCGACATGTCGCGCCTCGTGGTGGAGATCACCGAGCGTGCGCTGGTGGGGCGTCGGTCGACCCAGGGCACGGTGTCGCCGGAGGACTCGCTGATCGAACTGCACCACCGCGGGGCATCGCTGAGCCTCGACGACTACGGCACCGGCCTGTCGTCGCTGAGCAACCTGCGCCGCTTCCCACTGGCCGAGATCAAGATCGACCGCAGCTTCGTGTCGCAGATGTGCGTGAGCCCGCAGGACCGAGCCACCGTGGAGGTGATCCTCGGTCTGGCCCGTTCGCTCGGGCTGAAGGCAGTGGCCGAGGGTGTCGAGACCGCTGAGCAACTCGACCTGCTGACCGAGATGGGCTGTGATCAGGCGCAGGGCTACTTCGTCGGTGTTCCGATGTCGGTCGACGACCTCATCCAGTGGAGCTGGGCCTGACCCCACTGCCGACGAGGCGCAGCACCGCGGCACCGTCGAGTTCGTCGTGGCGACACAGTTCGTCGGCCACCGCGAGCAGCGCGCTGCGGTGTTCGAGCACGGTGCACGCGGCGCGGTCGGCGGCACCGCTGAGGATGGCGTCGAGCTTGGCCCGTGACTCGTCGTCGGCGAGCACCTTCGCCACCAGGTTCCCCGCGCCTGGCACGACCGCCGCATCGAGGCTGATGAGTGTGTCGTGGGCGCCGAGCTGGCCCACCAGTTGGGCGGCCATCGTGGTTGCAGCGGCCAGGTCGGAGGCGATCCCGCTGGAGGCCTCACCGAACTCCTGGATCTCGGCGGCTCGGCCGGCCAAGGCGATGACGATGAGATCGGTGAGCTCCGAGGGCGTGTGCAGGTACCGCTCCTCGCTGTCGGAGTGGGCGACGAGGCCGAGTGCCCCCGACCGCCGCAGAATGGACGCCACCTTGATGTCGCGCCCGGTGAGTGCGGCGAGCAGCGCATGGCCGGCCTCGTGCACCGCCACCCGGCGCCGTTCGTCGCGGTGATAGCCGACGGGGTGCGACAAGCCGATCTCGACCGAGAGCTGGGCCTCGATCACATCGCTCGATGTCATCGATGTGCGGCCGCGGCGGAGCGCCACGATGAGGCCCTCGTCGAGGAGTCGCTCGATGCGCACCGGGGTGTAGCCCGCGGTGAGATCGGCCACCGCCTCGGGCGTGACGTCGGGTTGGTGCGCCTTGCGGGCCAGATAGTGGGCGGCGATGGCCACGCGATCGGCGCGCGGAGGTAGGTCGAAGTGGATGACCCGGTCGAAGCGGCCGGGCCGCAGCAGCGCGGGGTCGAGGTCGGCGGCGCGGTTGCTGGCGGCGATGACGAGGATGTTGGCCGACGTGGGCTGGGGTCGGGGCAGGGCGAGATGGCGGGGGAGCAGCGCGTTGCAGCGGTCGACGAACCAACTGGTCACCCGCTGGCCGCTGGTGGGCATGTCGAAGCTCTGCATCTGCACGAGCAGCTCGTTCACGACGCCGACGATGCCTTCGCGCATCGAACCCGAGTTCATGCCGCTGCGTGCGCCACCGATGGCGTCGAACTCTTCGATGAAGCCGATCGCCCCACCCTCGGCCCGGGCCGCCTTGCGCAGCGCCTTGAAGAAGCTGCGGATCTTGCGGTTGGTCTGACCGAAGTACATCGACTGGAAGGCGCTGGCCGATACGAACAGGAACGGCACGCCGGCCTCGGCAGCGAGCGCCTTGGCCAGGTAGGTCTTGCCGGTACCGGGCAGCCCCTCGAACAGCACGCCGCGCCGCGCGGTGCCGCCCATCTCGGTGGCGAACGTCTGGTGGGCGAGGAACAGGTTCAGTGTGTCGATGGCCTCGCGGCGGGTGGCCTCGGCGCCCACCACGTCGGCGAGGCGAATGCCCGAGTCGCTGGGCCGCAGCATCACGTGGGGCGACCTGCCGGCGCCGAGGAACGGGATGAAGATGAGGCAGGCGAGCAGCAGCATCATGCCCACGGAGACGGCGAGGATCGGGTCCTGGGTGAAGACCTCGGGCAGGCCGAACTGCACCGGGTCGCCCGTGAGGTCGCGCCACCAGAACCAGGCGAGCGGAACGGCGATGGCGACGAAGACGACCCACAGGCGGCGTTGGCGTACCTGCTCGCGCCGACGGGTGGTGTCGAGCCGATCGTGGGTGAGCAGATGCCCCTGTTGCAGCGCTGCGAGACTCGGGTCGGGCGCTCCATCGCGGCTGCTCATCGGCGCAGAATAGCGACTTTCCACGCTCTGTGAAGGGGTACTACGGACGGTGCCAGAAGCCCTGCGCGGCGTGTGCAGGCTTGACGATTCCTTGACGTTCGCGACGGTAGGTTGGCGGCCTATGCAGCAGTCCTCGCCGTCGTCGTTGTTCGCCTACGGCACCCTGTTGCCGGGCGAACCGCGGTGGCACTTCCTGCAGCCGTTCGTGGTCGACGAGGGCCGCGTGGCATCGGTGGCGGGCATGCTGTTCGACACCGGCGAGGGATATCCGGCCGCAGTGTTCGGGGCCGACGGAACCATCCACGGGCGGGTGTTCGGACTGCTCGCGGCGCGCCACGACGAGGCCCTCGAGGTACTCGATGCGGTAGAGGGTGGAGTGGAGGGTGGCTATCGGCGTGTCGTCGTCACCACCGCCGACGACGAGCCGGTATGGGCCTACGCGTACGGGGGCGGTCTGCAGCTCACCCCGATCGAGGGCGGATCCTGGGTCCTCCGTCGGCGCTGACCACCTCGAGCGACCCGCCGGGGTCGAGCGCCACCAGGCGGTCGACGAGGCCGAGCTCGTCCAAGCGTCGGCGGAACTCGTGCACCGGCCGGTCGAGCCAGGTGGGTGCCGCACGTCCGAGTCGCACCGGGCTGTAGGTGCCCCAGTGGATGGGCACCACGGCCGCCGGGTCGATCCACTGTGCAGCGGTGGCCGCCGATGTGGGGTCGAGGTGCAGCGTGCCGAGGGTCGGACCCCAGCCCCAGATGGGCACCAGGGCCACGTCGACCGGACCGATGGCGCGCATGGCGTCGAACAGGTCGGTGTCGCCGGCGAAGTAGATGCTCACCCCGGCGGTGCGCACGACGTAACCCACCGGTTCGGCGCTGGCCCTCGACAACGGGCCGCGGCCCGCCTTGTGGGCGGCGTACACCGTCTCCACCGACACGTCGCCGATGTCGACGATGTCGCCCCGCAGCACGCTGGTGACGCCAGCGGCGCCACCCGCGGAGGCGAACCGTTCTGCGCCCCGTGGCGCCACCACCGTGGCACCCGGGGTGACCCGACGCAGCGACGGCGCGTGGAGGTGGTCGAGGTGCAGGTGCGACAGCAGCACACCGTCGACCCGGCCCACATCGGGTTCGGGGTGCCGACGGCGCAGGTGGGCGAGTCGGTGGGTGAGCGCCGGGTCGGTGATGACGCGCGTGTCGCCCACCTCGATGAGCACCGTGGCATGTCCCAGCCAGGTGATGGTCACTGGCGGGGCGGCAGCGTCGCTCACACCGTCACGGTACCGGCCGGTCAGGCGTCGAGGAGCGCGAGTGCCTGGCCGAGCACCCGGATCGACTTGTGGTCGATCGGGTTCGCCACCAGGATCACCTCGTCGGCGCCCGCAGCAGCGTAGGCGTGCATCGCCGCCGCCACGGTGGCCGGGTCGCCCGCCAGTGGCGTGCAGCCCTCGGGCACTCGTCGCTCGCGCGATGCAGGGTCGACCACCACGAGTACGCAAGCGCTCCGGTCGATCTCGGCGGCGGTTCGGCCGACCCGCTCGGCGATGGCCGTGACGCGGTCGTTCAGCACCGCGAAGCCCTCGGGTGTGTTGCCGAACTCGGTGAACCAGGTGTTCCACATCTCCACCGTGCCGAGGGTGAGTTCGAGCATCCGCTCACCGGTGCTGCCGATCATCAGCGGCAGTGGCCGCTCGGCGGGACGGGCCGATGGCGGCAGCAGCACTGCGTCGTCGACGCTCGAGAACCGGCCTGCCTGTGTGGCCCGCTCGCCGCGCACCAGTGGCACGATGGCGGCGAACGCCTCGGCGAAGCGGGCGACGCGGTGGTCGTACGGGAGGCCGAACGAGCGGAACTCGACCTCGTTCCAACCGGCGCCCAGCCCCAGCACCAGGCGGCCACCGCTGATCTCGTCGACCGTCGCCGCCATCTTCGCCAGTACTGCCGGCGGATGGAAGGCGGTGCAGGCCACGAGTGGCCCCAGGGTGACGCGTTCGGTGGCGCCGGCCAGGGCGGCCAGCATGGTCCACACCTCCCACGGGCCACGCTCGTGCCCGCTCTCGCCGCGGTACAGCAGGTGGTCGCCCAGCCAGATCGAGTCGAAGCCGACCTGCTCGGCGGTGCGGGCGAGGTCGACGTACTCGGCCCAGCGGACCTCGCGTTCGACCTCGGGGAGTTGGATACCGATGCGCAGGGGACGGATCACGGATCGGCAGGGTACTGCCCCACCCGCCGTTCGCTCCGGTGGGGTGGGTCAGCCCTTGGGGGAGACGCCGATGGCGGCGTAGGCGGCGCGGACGAGGTTCTCGCCGCGCAGGTCGCCCACCAGGCCACCCTGCATGTTGTTCATCATGTAGGCGATGGTCATACGGCGGTCGACGTCGACGATGATGACCGAGCCGCCCCAGCCGCCCCAGAAGCAGATCCTGCCGTCGGGGAAGTACGGGTAGCTCTCGTTCGGCAGGCCGTAGCCGATGCCGAACCTGCTGTGGATGCCGAGCACCAGGTCCATGCCGTTCGCCTGCTCGCGGAAGATGGTGTCGATGGTGGCGGGCGAGAGCAACTTCACACCGTTCACCTCGCCACCGCAGGCCACCACCGACTGGCACAGGGCAACAGACCGGGCGTTGCCGTGGCCGTTGGCGGCGCCGATGTCGGCCTGGCGCCACTCGGGGGTCCACGCTGCCTCGGCGCCCGGGGCCGGGCCGGTGAAGGTCTTCACCAGCACGCTGTCGAGGTCGAGGGTGGTGAAGTCGATGGGCAGCGGCGGCGGGGGGATGACGTTCGAGATGCGGTGGAACTCGCTGGGGTCGATGCCGATGTGGAAGTCGGCGCCGAGCGGGCCGGCGATCTCGTCGGCGAAGAACTCGCCGAGCTTCTTGCCGGTGATGCGGCGGATGACCTCGCCCACCAGATGGCCCTGGTTGAGGGCGTGGTAGCCCGACATGGTGCCGGGCTCCCACCACGGAGCCTGGGCGGCGAGCATGGAGGTGCTCTTCTCCCAGTCGTACAGGTCGTCGACCACCACCGGCTGGTCCCAGCCCGACACGCCCGAGGTGTGCGACAGCAGATGGCGTACACGGACGTCGGCCTTGCCGTTGGCGGCGAACTCGGGCCAGTAGGTGGCCACGGGCGCATCGACATCGAGCAGGCCGCGCTCGACGAGCACCAGCGCCGACAGTGCCATCATCGTCTTGGTGGTCGACCACACGTTCACCAACGTGTCGGCCTGCCACGGCGCGCTGTGGGCCTCGTCGACCCAGCCGCCCCAGATGTCGACCACCATCTCGCCGTCGAGCGAGACGGCCACCGAGCCACCCACGTCGCCGCCGTCGTCGATGCTGGCCGAGAGCAGGTCGCTCATGGCCGCGAAACGGTCGTCGATGTGTCCTTCGATCTGTGCCACGACATCCCCCGATGTGTGTGATGTGCCGACATTCCGTCAGCGGTGACCGAACCTTAGTGGGCAGGTCGGAAGCGCCGCACACTTCCCGCCGTCGCCGTCGCAGGTAGCGTGCGCGAATGGCTGGATCCATCCTCGGCACCCGGGTGCTGCGCACCGAAGATCCCGAACTGCTCACCGGAGCGGTGCGGTACCTTGCCGATCTCGACCTCGGCGGGCTGGGGCTGGGCGACCCGTTGCACGCGGTGTTCGTCCGCAGTGAGGCGGCGCATGCGTTGATCGAGGGCATCGACACCGCCGCCGCATGCGCATCGTCCGGTGTGGTGGGCGTGTTCACGGCGGTCGACCTGGGCCTGGCCGGGTTCCACGGCATGGCGAAGGTCGACGACGCGTTCGCCCGGCCGCCCCTGGCGGTGGATCGGGTGCGGTTCGTCGGCGAGGCGGTGGCCGTGGTGGTGGCGCACAGCGCCGTGGCTGCGCGCGATGCGGCCGACCTGGTGGTGGTGCACCTGCGGGCGCTCGACGCGGTGGTGCACCCGGAGGACGCCTTGGCCGACGGTGCGCCGGCGCTGTTCGACGAGCGGCCCGACAACGTGGCGCTCAGCACCACCGAGGCGGTCGACCCCGGCGCCCCGGTCGATGCGGTGTTCGGCGATGCCGACGTGGTGGTGCGTGCCCGACTCGTGAACCAGCGCATGGCGGTGGCACCGATGGAACCGCACGCCGTGGCGGCAGTGGTGCAGGCCGACGGCCGCCTGCTGGTGTACGGCTCCACCCAGATGCCGCACCTGTTGCACCAACTGCTCGCCGTCGGGCTGGGCATCGGCGCCGACCGGGTGCGCGTGGTCACACCGCCCGTCGGTGGCGGGTTCGGCGGCAAGGCTGGGATGTACCCCGAGCAACTGGTGGTGGCGGCGCTGGCGATGCGACTGGGTGCACCGGTGGTGTGGGTGGCCACGCGCAGCGAAGACATGCTGTGCCTGGCGCACAGCCGCGCCCAGGTGCAGTACGCCGAACTGGGCTGCCGGCGCGACGGTACGTTCACCGGCCTACGGGTTCGGCTGGTGGGCGACGGTGGCGCGTATCCGGGCCTCGGCGCGTACCTGCCCGCCGGCACGCGGCGCATGTCGAACGGCACCTACCGGTTGGGGGCGCTGCAGTTCGACATCGTCGTGGCGGCCACCAACACCACGCCCACCGGCGCGTACCGGGGTGCCGGACGCCCGGAGGCGACGGCGCTGCTGGAACGCATCGTCGACCTCGCTGCGCTCGAACTGGGCATCGACCCGGTGGAGATCAGGCGCCGCAACCTCATCGCCGACGACGCCTTCCCGTTCGCCACGCTCACCGGTCTCACCTACGACAGCGGCGCCTACACCACACCCCTCGATACAGCGGTGCGCGTGGTGGGCTACGACGACCTGCGGCGCGAACAGCAGGCCCGCCGCGAGCGCGGCGACCGACGCATGTTGGGCATCGGTGTGGCGGTGTACGTGGAGGTCACCGCCGGTGGATCGGGCAGCGAGTACGGCTCGGTCGCCGTGCATCCCGACGGTTCGGCCACAGTGCTGGCCGGCACCTCGGCGCACGGCCAGGGCCACCAGACCACGTTCGCGATGATCGTGAGCGACCGCACCGGCATTCCGGTCGATCGCATCCGCCTCGCCGCGGTCGACACCGACGAGGTGCGTTCGGGCGGCGGCACCGGTGGTTCGCGGTCGCTGCAGTTGGGCGGTTCGGCTGTGTTGCGCGCCACCGAGGCGATGGTCGACAAGGCTCGCCGTCTGGCGGCCCGGCTGCTCGAGGCCGACGTCGACGACATCGTGGTCGACACCGCAACCGGCACGCTTGGTGTGGCCGGTGTGCCCGCCCGCAGCCTCGACTGGGCGGGCCTGGCGCAGGCCGCCGCCGACCAGCCCGATGCGGTCGACCACGACGACGGCACGCTGGGCCTCGCCGCGCAGCTCGACTTCGTGCAGGCGGGGGCCACGTTCCCGTTCGGCGCGCACATCGCCGTGGTGGAGGTCGACCGCGAGACGGGCCAGGTAACCCTGTTGCGGCATGTGGCGGTCGACGACTGCGGCACGGTGGTGAACCCGGTGCTGGTGGAAGGCCAGCAGCACGGCGGTGTGGCGGCCGGGGTGAGCCAGGCGCTGTACGAGCAGGTGCGCTACGACGACGAGGGCAACCCGATCACCGGCACGTTCATGGACTACGCCGTGCCGTCGGCTGCCGAGTTCCCGAGCTTCGAGGTGCACAGCACCGAGACCCCGTCGCCGCTGAACCCACTGGGCGCGAAGGGCATCGGCGAGGCCAGCACCATCGGCAGCACACCGGCCGTACAGAACGCCGTCATCGACGCTGTCGCCCATCTCGGGGTACGGCACATCGACCTGCCGTGCACCAGCGAGTCGGTGTGGCGGGCCATCGCGGCCGCCGAGGCGGGCACCCTGCCCGACCCGTGGCGCGAGCCACCGGCGGTGTTCGCCCGACTGGCCGCTGCCCAGGTGGTCGATGCCGCCGGACTGCAGGCTGCCGAAGGCATCTGACCCGACCTGGGTCGACGTGCAACTGCGGGCTCAGATCCGCCGCAGCGGCGGTGCCTCGCGGTCGCTGGTGGTGAGTTCGACGGCGATGTCGGTTGCGGCGCAGCCGTCGGCGGCGGCGATGAGCGGGTTCACGTCGATCGAGTCGATGTGCGGATGGTCGGCACTCAGTTGGGCGATGCGGCAGATGGCGTCGACGAGCGCATCGGGCGGCACCTGTGCAGCGGCGAGCGCAGCTCCCACCCGCGACTGCTCGATCAACTGTGCTGCGCCGGCGGGCGACACGGGCGCCAGTCGGCTGGCGCCGTCGCCGATGAGGTCGGCCTGTGCCCCGCCCAACCCCACGGTGACCACCGGACCCAGGCGGGGGTCGGTGGTGCAGCGCACGCGCACGTCGACGCCTGGCGCCACCATGGCCTGCACCACCAGTTCGTCGGCGCCGTCGCCCAGCGCGGCGCGCATGCGGGTGACAGCGTCGTGCACCGCCTCGGCGTCGGCGAGGTCGAGTGCCACGCCGGCGGCTGCCGACCGACCCACCCGGCGTCGGGCGGCCTTCACCGCCACGGGCATGCCCACCTCGTGCGCCACCGCGGCGACCTGCTCGGCCGATACACCGAACGTGGTGACCGTGGTGGGCACCGCAATGCCGTAGCCGAGCAGCAGCGTGGTGCACTCGTCGCGGCTGCAGCGCTGCGCCCCACGGGTGAGTGCCTGCCCGAGCACGTGCGCGGCGCCGTCGACATCGAGGTCGACGAGTGCGGCGAGTGGCGCCTCGGCCTCGGTGGCGAGCCAGTGGGCGTAGGCCCACATCCGCCCCAGCACCGCAGCAGCGGGCTCGGGGAACGAGAACGTCGGCACCCGCGAGCCGGGTGCGATCGGTCCGTCGTCGCGGCCGAGCAGCACGGCAACCACCGGCTTGGTGGCCCCTGCGGCGGCGCGGTCGATCTGCTCGACGGGCGCCGGTGCGGTGGCGACGGGCGGTGCGTGCAGCACCAGCACTGCGTCGACCGTGGGTGAGCCCAGCGCGGCCCGCAGTGCTGCCTCGTAGTCGTCGGGTGTGGCGCGCCAGTCGAGCCGCACCGGTGGGTCGACCTCCACCAACCCGGCGGCACCGAGGGCTGCGGCGGCCAGCACCCCCGGGCTGCGGGCGTTGGTGAGCACCGCCACCCGTGGGCCGCGGGGCACCGGCTGGTCGGCCAGCACCCGTGTGGTGTGCAGCAGATCGCGCACTGTGGGCACCTCGATGAGGCCGGCCTGCTGGTACAGCGCCGACCCCGCGGTGCCGATGGCCGCAGCACCGGTGCGAACCGCCACGATGGGACGGCGTCGGGCCACACGGCGGGCGATGCGGGCGAACTTGCGCGGGTTGCCGAAGCTCTCGGTGTAGAGACCGATCACCTCCGTAGCGGTGTCGTCCTCCCAGAACTGCAGCAGGTCGTTGCCCGACACGTCGCACTTGTCGCCCAGCGACACGAACCACGAGATGCCCATCGACATCTGCCCGGCGAGGTGCAGCAGCGACGACCCGAGCGAGCCCGACTGCATGGAGATGGCGATGCGGCCGCGCGGCAGGTCGACGGGCACGAGCGCCGCGCTGAGGCCGGTGCCGCCCGGGTCGGCGCTGGCGGCGATGCCCATGCTGGCGGGGCCGATGAGCCGCAGGCCGTTGCGTCGGGCATGCTCGACCAGATCGTCCAGGTCGAACCCGGCTTCGTCGTCGTCGGTGTCGACCGCGGTGACGACGACGGCGCCGCGCACCCGCTTCGCGATGCACTGGTCGATCGTCGCCGGCAGCGCCGCACTCGGCACGGCGATGACGGCCAACCACACATCGTCGGCAATCGCATCGACCGACGGATGGCAGGGCACAGAGCCGAGGTGCGTGAGGCGGGGGTTGACGGCGAACACCGGCACACCCGAGCGCTGCACGTTGCGCCACAGTTCGTGCCCGATCGAACCCGGGCGATCGGATGCCCCGATGACGGCGATCGAACGAGGCAGCAGCAGGCGGGCGACGGCGCGGCTGTCGGCGCGGTGCTCGCGGCTCTCGACCGAGTCGACGAACTGCTCGGTGTCGTCGACGGGGAACTCGATGTCGACGATGCCGCTGTCGAAGTGGCGCTTGACAGGCCACCCGGCGCGGCCGAACACGGCCAGCATCGACCGGTTGTCGGCCAGGGTCTCGGCGGTGAACCGGGCGATGCCGTTGGTGCGGGCGATGGCGGCGAGGTGCTCGAGCAGCAGCGTGGCGATGCCCTTGCCGCGCTGGTCGGTATCGACCATGAACGCCACGTCGGCGTCGGGGCGTCCCTGCCAGCGCTCGTAGCTGGCCCACGCCACGAATTCGCCGCGTAGTTCCAACACCAGCGCCACCCGGTCGTGGAAGTCGACCTCGGTGAAGTGGCGCAGTTCGGAATCGCTGAGCGTGGGCTTGGGCGAGAAGAAGCGGCGGTACTGGGCCTTGCTCGGCTGGCGTTCGTGGAAGGCGCGCAGCGCCGCAGCATCGGCAGGTTCGATCGGGCGCACGAAGGCCGACTCGCCGTCGCCCAGCACCACCGCAGCCGCCCATCGGTTGCGCTCGTCGTCCACCCCGCGAGCATGGCAGAACTCGGCCGCACGGCACAGCCGCGGTCTACCGTGCAGCACATGACGACCGACGAACTCATGGCCATCGCCTGCCCCATCATCCGCGACACGGGCTGGGCCTTCTACTTCACCCCGGCCACGCGCGAGCGAGGTGCGGCGCTGGGCCTCGACCCGATGCAGACCTACGTGGTGGGGCGCGGCGGTGTGTTGGGCGACGTCGAGGCCTCGGTGGTGGCCAGCGCGTTCGGCTACTTCAACCCGGCCTTCCTGGCAGGTGTGTGGAATGCAGGCACTGCGGCGTGCTCGCCACGTGCGGCCGGGCGCATGTTCTGGGAGGCCTCGGCCGAGCACGGCCGTGCCCGCCTGGCCGAGGTGCCGGGCCTGGCCGCGTTCGTGGCGGCCGCCGATGCGGTGAACGCCGCCGCCGACCCCGACGGCCTGGCGCTGTACGCCGCCACCGCCGCCGAGCCGCTGGCCGACGACCTGCCCGGTCGGGCGATGCAGCTCGTCACGGTGCTGCGCGAGTACCGCGGCAGCGCTCACCTGGCGGCCATCCGCGCCGTGGGTCTCGACTCGAAGACGGCGCACTTCGTGAAGCGGCCGAACGACGTGAAGATGTTCGGCTGGAGCGAGGCCGACGCACCCACCATCACCGATGCCACTCACCAGGCCATGGACGAGGCCGAGCGCGTCACCGATCGCATCGTGCACGCCGCCTACGCCGTGCTCGACGACGCGGGTGCGCAGGCGCTCGTCGACGGGTTGCGGGCCATCCAGGCTGCGCTCTGACGGGTCGCTAACCCTCGTCGCGGACGCTCGCCCACACCGCGTACAGCGGGTCGCCCGGCGTGTAGGGCGGCGTGCACAGTGCCGCCTGCGGCTCGGCCCATCCGCCGCTGCGGCGGAAGTACTCGCCCACGATGGCCACCCGGCCGTCGTCGTCGCTGCGCAGCCAGCCGGCGATGGCCTTGGTGGGGAAGCAGCGGTTGGAGAAGGTGCACACGAACAGTCCGCCGGGCACCAGCACCCGGCGCACCTCGCGGAACACCTCGATCGGCTGCACCAGGTAGTCGACCGACACGCAGCACACCGCAGCGTCGAACGCACCGTCGGCGAACGGCAGCGACGGGTCGGCGTTCAGGTCGCGCACCACCCGTTCGGTGGCCACCTCGTTGGCGGCCAGTTCGTTGGCGTTCATGCCCAACACCGTCAGGTGCGCGGGTGGTGTGCGGAAATGCGAGATCCACGACGACATCAGGTCGAGCACCCGGCCGGTGAGGCCGAGGTGCTCGTACAACGTGCCGACCGCGGCGATGGCTCGGGCGTCGATGTGGGTGACGAGGCGGTCGAACGCGTAGAACTGCGCGTCGGGCGACGGGTCGCTGCGGCTGAAGAAGCCGGCCGGAAAGCCGTGCTCGTCATGGGTGGGCGGCTGCTCGGTCACGAGGGTCGTCCATGGCGGGCCAGTGCGGCGTTGCTCCACTCGGGTCGGCCCGTCACCTCGGTACCGAACCAGGCAGGCGGCGCAAAGCGTTCAGCGGCGGCCACGTCGGGGAACTCGACCTCGACGGTGACGAGGCCTTCGAGCGTGTCGTGATAGCGGTCGAGGTCGGCATCAGCACCGTCGGCGAGCGGTACGTGGTGGCGGGTCTTGTCGATGCGGCCGCCCGCAGTGTGCGGCCACAGCTGTTCGGCCTCGTCGAGCGGCAGAGGCACCTCCACCTCGGTGCGGGCCATACCGCTGCCCGCCTTCACCGTGAGCACGGCGGTCGTGGCGGTGATGCGCACCCGTACCGCGACAGCACCACCCTCGGTGAGGTAGCCCTGGCGCATCGGGGTGCCCTCGTCGAGCACGAGCGTGTCGGGCAGTCGGTCGACCACGAAACGACGCTCGATCTCGACAGCCATGGCGGTCAGTATGCCGCAGGCACCGTCAGGTCGTGTCGGGCAGGGTCAGGGTCGGGATCGACGTCGAGCAGCAGATCGCGCACGAGGAAGAAGTACCAGCCCACCACGGCGATGCCGAGGGCGTTGATGATGATGCAGGCCACCACATATCGGCCGGCGTAGTCGACGCTGTTCAGTCCGTCGGCATCGATCGACTGCCAGAGGGCCACCACCAGGAACGCCAGCACCACGGCACCGGCCAGCAGCAGCGTGCGTGGGGTGAGCCGGTCCTCGAGTTCGTCGTGTTCGTCGCGGTCCACGCGTCGCGCCCGCCGGATGGTGACGACGGCGATGGCACCCGCGAACCAGGCCAGGGCCACCGCGTAGGCACCGAGCGTGTCGCTGGGGCGGTGCCACCCCGAGGCCAGCACGGCGGTGCCGAAGGCGGCCGACACCACCGAAGCGACGATCGCGGCGATCCACCGGCGCCGGCGGGGCGTGACGGTGACGATGCCGAGGGAGAGCACCATGGCGATGGTGGCGTGACCGCTCGGGTAGCTGTTGTGGCCGATGCCCTGCACATCGCCGAACAGGGGGCGGGTGAGCAGTTCGAGTTTCAGGATCTCGGTGGTGACCACGGCGCACGACATCGCCGCGCCCACCGTGATGGCGAGGCGCAGGCGGCGGCGGAGCACCGCGGTGAGCACGATGAGCCCGCCGAACACGAACAGCGACTCGACGGTGACCGTGCCGAGCAGGCGGTCGGTGCGTCGTGTGGAGGCGGGCTTCACCGCCGCCCTGCCCTCGAACGCGAGGTCGTCGACCTCCTGGCCCCAGCGGGTGCGCACGAACACCAGGTACAGCACTGCCACCATCGCCGCCGCAGTCGCGGCCGTGACGGCCAGCACCTGGCGCCGCCGCACCAGTGCGGGGTCGGCCAGCGGTTCAGCCATGGTCGGTCGTGTCGCGTGACGCGGCCAGTGCCGCGAGGAGCGGGCGGAAGGAGGCGAGGTCGGGCATCGCTGCGTCCGGGTCCTTGCCGGCGTCGTCGCAGCGCCGCAGTTCGACGGCATCGAGGGCGAACGGCACACGCGCGAACGCGTCGGCCGCCTCGGCGGTGAACGGCCCACCCTGCAGGCCGAGGCTGTGCACCGAAGCGGGCGACAGCAGAGCGAGGTACTGCGGATCGGTGGCGCACAGGTAGCGCTTGGCGGCCACGTGCAGGCGCACCGGTTCGGTGACCGCCGGTGGGAACCAGTGGGCCAGGTAGCGCGCCCCCGCATCCTGGTGCACCGTGTCGATGCCGTGGTCGGCGGCGTCGTCGGCCATGCCGTGCACCAGGTGGCCCACATCGTGCAGCAGGGCCGCGGCCACCAGCGCCGGCGAGGCGCCGCGCTGCTGGGCCACGACGGCGGTCTTGATGGCGTGCTCGGTCTGCGACACGGGTTCGCCGATGTAGGCGTCGTCGCCCTTCAGTGCGAACAGTTCCATCAGCCGGTCGACCACTGCGTCGAGGCTGGCTGCGGTGCGGCGCAGCACGGCCACGGTGCTGCGCAGTCCGTCGATGTCGGCGTAGCAACCCTGGAGGTGGCGAGCACCGGCCTGGGCGTCGTACGCCGTGCGGCCGTGCAGCACGCGGCGGTTGTCGACGATGAACAGATCGCCCGGCTCGAGGTGCAGCCGCACCTGGAAGCGCGGGTCGTCGACCAGCTGCGAGAACCGTACGAACGCGTCGTACCAGGCCGCCACCGTGGCGGCGTCGACGTCGCCGACGCCGGGTGTAGGGGGCCGGACAGAGCGGTTGTTGAAGCGCACGCCCCGCACCGCGCCCGAAGGGTCGACCTCGATGAGCGGGGTGGTGGTGCGCACCACGGCCGTGTCGTCGGCGTACTCGAACGACACCGGCACCGACGCCAGCAGGGCGAAGCCGTCGGGGTCGAGGGTGCGTACCTCGGCCGCCACCCGCCAGGCGTCGACCAGCACGTTGTCGCCGCCGCTGGCGGTGGACTGCAGGCAGTGGAGCAGCTGCAGGGTGGGTGCCGGGTCGCGGTAGGGGTTGTCGGTGTGCGGTGGCAGGCCGAGCGAGGTGTAGGCGAGGTTGGTGGGGTCGACCACCGAGCGCACATCGAACCAGCGGCCGTAGTTGGTCTCGCGCACGAAACCGAACAACTCGGCCACGCGGGCCACCTCGCCGTCGGCGACGGGCACGTCGCGCAGCAGGCCGAACCCCAGCCGGTCGACCCCTTCCAGCCAGCGCAGCAGCGCCGCCGGGTCGGCGGCGACGGCGGCGTGGTGGGCGGTGGGGGTGTGCGCGGCGATGGCGGCGTCCCACAGCACCGGCGGCTCGCGGCGCGGCGGCGGTGCGGCGAACAGGGTGGCGAGGTCGTACACGCTGCGGTGCCCGTCGGGCGCCCACACGACGGTGAGCCGGTCGCCGTCGAGCGATGCCTCGACCGGCACGAGTGCCGACGTGAACGCCGCAGGGTCGACCAGGCGCTGGCCGTTGGCATGGCGGCACTCGCCGCAGGCGCACACATGGCGCAGCCACAGCAGCGGCAGGGGCTCGGCGACCGCCGGGTGCTCGACGTGGAGCCGCCGGTGGGTGACGTCGATGACCGGTGCGCTCGCCATGGGCGGAACGCTAGTCAGCGGACCGGCGGCCGCGCAGGTAGACGAACCAGTAGGTGAGGCCCACCAGCACGCCGCCGCCGATGATGTTGCCGACGGTGACGGGCAGCAGGTTGTGCAGCACGGCGTCGACCCAGGTGAGCGAACCGTCGCCACCGGCCACGTGGTCCTGCACGAACATGCCGAGCGGCAGGAAGTACATGTTGGCGATGCTGTGCTCGAAACCGCAGGCGACGAAGGCGGTGATGGGGAACACCACGGCGAGGATGCGGTCGGTGGTGGAGCGAGCCGAGAAGCTGAGCCACACAGCGAGGCAGACGAGCAGGTTGGCGAGGATGCCCAGCACGACGGCGGGCCACACGTCGAGGCTCGCCTTGGTGGTGGCGATAGCCAGCGCCCGCTCGCCCACGGCCCCGCCTCCCTGGCGGTACTGACCCGACCAGAACACGAGGGCCGCCACGCCCACGGCACCCACCAGGTTGGCCACGTAGACGACGCCCCAGTTGCGCAGCACTGCACCGACGCGCACCCGCCGGCTGACGGCCGCCATCACGATGAGCATGTTGCCGGTGAACAGTTCGGCGCCGCCCACGACCACCAGCACGAGGCCGAGCGAGAACGTGATGCCACCGAGCAGACGAGCGATGCCCGGAGCCAGGCCGTCGCCGGCGGTGACGGCCGTGGAGAAGGCGGCACCGAGACCGATGAAGGCACCGCCGAGCACGCCGAGCACGGCGAGGCGGGCGAGGGGCATGGATGCCTTGGCGACGCCGATGTCTTCGGCGCGGCGGGCCATGTCGGCCGGGAGAAGGGAATCGACGTCGTTCATGAGGTCCCGTACTGGTGGTGGTGGTTCGCCGAGCAGTGTGCGGACGCGACACCGGCCGGGCCAGGGTCGAACGACCCGGCCCGGCCGGTGGCAGCGGACTGGCAGTGGATCAGTCGTTGTCGGAAGCGATGAGCTTGCCGTACACGAGGCCGGCCAGCACGGCACCCACGATGGGGGCCAGGATGAATGCCCACACCTGCTTGAGGGCGTCGCCGCCCTCGAAGATCGCCGGAGCGATCGAGCGGGCGGGGTTCACCGAGGTGTTGCTGATCGGGATGCTGATGAGGTGGATGAGCGCGAGCGCGAGGCCGATGGCCAGGCCACCCATCGCCGGCGACGCCTTCTTGTGGGTGGCGCCGAGGATGATGATGAGGAACATGAAGGTGAGCACTGCTTCGGCGAGCAGCACGGCACCGAGGCTGTAGAAGTCGCGCTCGCCGCTGGTGCCGTAGCCGTTCGAGGCGAGGCTGCCGACTTCCTTCGTGAAGCCGCCCGGCAGGCCGCTGACGATGGCCCAGATGGCGGCGATGGCGAGGATGCCGCCGACGATCTGCGCCACGATGTAGGCACCGGCGTCTTTCGGGTTGAAGCGCTTCGCCGCCACCAGGCCCAGCGTGACCGCCGGGTTGAAGTGGCCGCCCGAGACGTGGCCCAGTGCGTAGGCGCCCGTGACGACGGTGAGGCCGAAGGCGAGCGAGACGCCGGTGAGGCCGACGCCGTTGCTCAGATCGCCGCGCGTGATGATGGCGAAGACGGCCGTACCGCAGCCGCCGAGCACGAGCCAGAACGTGCCGATCAGCTCCGCGGCCAGGCGCCGAGACATTCCTTGTTCCATGGGAACCTCCTTGTGGATGCACGGCCCCCGACCCCCCGGTCTGCAGCCGGCGACATGCGTCGCGGCGCGAACGTTACCGATGGTGGGTGCGGCGATGGGGGATATCGCCTGCTCGTGCGCCCAAACCGTTGCATCAGGCAGGAGCGACCCGGACTGTCGTTTGGGTGACGTCGGCCGGCTGGCCCCGTTCCGGAGCCGCCACTCCGGGCGGGCCCGCCGGCCGTCGCATGCAACGGAACGGACGGGGCCCCAACATCTGTCAGTCGTGCTGTCAGATGATACGGTCGGCCGATGAAGATCACCTTGCTCGGCACCGGCAGTCCGCTACCCGACCCGCGGCGCGCTGGCCCGTCCACCCTCGTGTCGGCCGCAGGCACGCACCTGTTGGTCGACTGCGGACGAGGTGTGGTGATGCGCCTCACTGCGGCGGGGGTGCTGCCGCCCATGCTGGGCGCGGTGCTGCTCACCCACCTGCACAGCGACCACCTCACCGACCTGAACGACGTCATCACCACGCACTGGGTGATGAACCCGACGCAGGCGACGTTGCGCATCGTGGGGCCGCCGCGTACCGCCGAGGTGGTGCAGGCAACGCTCGCCGCGTTGGCCCCCGACATCTCGTACCGACTCGACCACCACGCCGACCTCACGTGGACACCCACGGTGGAGGTGACCGAGGTGAGCCCGGGTGACGAGTTGTCGATCGCCGGTCTCGACGTACGGGTGGCTGCCACCGACCATCGGCCCGTCGAGCCCACGGTGGCGTACCGGGTGGAGGCCGACGGCCGCACCGTGGTGCTGGGTGGCGACGGTGTGCCGTGCGCCTCGCTCGACGACATCTGCAGCGGCGCCGACGCGTACGTGCAGACCGTGTTGCGCGACGACATCGTGCGGATGGTGCCCAACCAGCGCTTCCAGGACATCCTCGACTACCACTCCACCGTGGCCGACGCGGCACGTACCGCGACACGGGCGGGGGTGCGCACTCTCGTGCTCACTCACTACGTGCCCCCGATGCAACCCGGCCAGGAGGACGAGTGGCGGGCCCTCGCGGCCGAGCACTTCGCCGGCGACATCGTGTTGGGCGACGACCTCACCAGCGTCGAACTCTGAGACGATGGCGGCCGTGCCAGGGCCGCCCGATCCCACCCGCCGCGATGCCCCTCGTCGCGACGCAATCGACGTCGCCCGCTTCGGCGCGCTGGCGATGGTGGTGGCCGGCCACCTGCTGCTGGCCGTCATCGACCGCGGCCCCGACGGAGCGCTGCGCGGCGCCAACCTGCTGTCGCTGCACCCCGACCTGGCCTGGCTGAGCCTGCTGGCCCCGATGCCGGTGTTCTTCGCCGCCGCAGGATGGGCGAATGCGTCGGGCACGGTGCTGCGGGCAGCGCCGCGCCTGCGCACCGTGGTGGGCCTCGGTGCCGCGGTGGTGCTGGTGTGGTACGTGCCGGCGGTGGTGGAGCGCCTGGCGACGGGCGAGCGGGGCGTGCTGGGCGACGGGGCGCGCATCGCCACCCAGCCGCTGTGGTTCCTGGCCGCCTATCTGCCCTTCGCCGCGTCCGGGGCGCGGCTGGCCGCACTGGCCCGGCGGCCGGCGGTGGCCGTGGGGTCGTGTCTCGTGCTGGTGGCGGTGCTCGACCTGGCTCGCTTCGGGGGCGATGCGCCGCAGTGGATCGGGTGGTTCGGTTTCCTGCCCGCCTGGGGTGTGCCGTGGCTGCTCGGTGCGTGGTGGCGCGATCAGCGGTTCGACCGTCGGCGTGAACGGCGCACCGGGGCGCTGATCGCGCTCGTGGCGGCGGTCGTGGGTGCGGTGCTGGTGTGGCGCGGCGGGTACGAGCCGGCGCTCATCGACGCGGTCGCCGGTCGGCGGTCGAACACCACCCCGCCCACGCTGTTCACGGCGGTGGCCAGCGTGGCGCAGGTGGGACTTCTGCTGGTGCTGGCCGGCGCCCTCGACCGTGTGGGGGCTCGGCGGCGCGCCGCGGTGCGCGCCGGCAACCGCGTGGCAGTGGGTGTGTACGTGTGGCACCTCACCGCCCTCGCGCTCTGCGGTGGGGTGGTTGCCCTCGGGCTCGCCGTGCCCGAGCGCTCGACCGGTTGGTGGTGGGTCACCCGACCGCTGTGGTGGGCGGCGGTGCTGGCCGTCACCGCGGCGTTGGTGGCCATCAGTGCCCGGGTGCGCCAGGTGCTGGTCGACCGGCGGCTCGGCCGCCCTGGCGGGCGTGAGCGCGGCGCCGTGGCAGCCTCCACCGGGGTGGTGCTGGCCGCGGTGGGCGCAGCGCTCGTGGGTCTGCGTGGGCCGTCGTCGGTGGCGGCGGCTGCTGTCGCCCTCGGGGCGTTGCTCAGCGGCTGGTGGCTGCTGCCCGCACCGGCGGCTCGGCCGGATCGCCCGCCTTCGGGAACATCAACTGTCCCGCCACCCCACGGGTGATCTCGGCGAACTCCTCGGCGAACGCGACGATCAGGTCGTCGAGCGACACCATGCCCGCCACACGACCGTGACTGGTCACGGGCAGTCGGCGGAACGAGTGTCGGCCGAACAGCCGCACCACGTCGCGTACGTCGGTCGAGGCATCGACCGACACGACGTCGAGGGTCATCACTCCGTCGATCCGGCCGTCGAGTGGCACCTCACGGGCGATGCCGTGCACCACCAGGTCGCGGTCGGTGACGATGCCGACGATGTGGTCGCGGTCGTCGACCACCACCACCGAGCCGACGCCCTGCTCGGCCATCGTGGCCGCGGCGTCGGCGAGGGTGGCGAGCGGGGGCAGCACCACAACGGGCCGCAGGGCCATCTCTTCGATTCGCATGTCGTCAGGGTCGTGCGGTCGTCGGGCGCCTACCAGGGCCGAACGGCGTGCGGTCGACCTGCCGTCAGGCCACGAGTGGTACGAGTGCGTCGAGCAGGGCTTGCTCGTCGACCGTGGCCGCGCCGACGCACCGGTCGGCGGCGCCGTAGGTGAGGTAGATGGTGCCATCGGAGCGGCGGTGCGCACCCTGGACGAACACCACCTCGTCGACGTCGCCCACCCGCTCCCACGGCAGTTCGGGCTCCATGAGGGCGTCGGGCAGGATGGCGACGACTTGTGCGGTGTCGGGGTCGAGGAGAGCCACGTTGATCGTGTACACGCCGCTGATCGAGCGTTCGTGGAAGAACAGCAGCAGGCCGCGCTCGGTGACCACCGGGGGAGCGCCAGCGCCCACGCCCGATGCACCACCGCCCGGCTCGATGATGGTGTGCCGGGCGAGGTCGGCGAGGTGGTCGGCCCAGTAGGCATCGTCGGCGTTCCAGAGGTGGTGGAGGTCGTCGAACACGGCCACCTGCATGTTCGGGTGGATGCGGTGCATCAGGGCCACGCGGCCGTCGCCGAGCGAGAAGATGACGGCGTCCTTGTTCGGCACATCGTCGGGGCCGAGGTGTCGACCGCTGGCCTCGTCGAGGTGGAAGCGTCCGTCGCGGTACTCGAGGCGGTGCGCGCCGATGCGCCACGGGCCACCGCGCTCTGGCGAGGGTAGGCGGGTGTAGGTCATCACGATGTGTTCGTCGCCGTCGTGCGCGACCGTCTGTACACGAGGGTCCTCGAAGCTCCAGATCTCGTCGGCGTCGGCCGTGGCGAGCACGTACCCGAACTCGTAGGTCTCACCGTCGTCGGAGGTGAACACGACGATGTCGGAGATGTAGTCGTGGAACCGCGGGCCGGGGCCCTCGTTGCGCCAGTAGCCGTCGCGGATGGCACGCGCGAAGAGGTGGTAGCGGCCGTCGCGGTGCAACAGGCCGGCGTTGAAGACGGGGCCGTATCCGGGCACGGCGCCGTAGTCGACGACGGGCCGGTCGGCCACGCGCTGCACGGGAGGGGTGAGGGCCGTTCGACTGCTCATGGAAGTCGATTGTCTCAGCGGCCATGGGCCACGCGTCGGCAGGCGCCCCACACATCTGTACCGATCACAGTGCCGTTCAGCCCGGATCGTGCAGGCGTTGGGCCGGGTACCCACCGACCCCCGACGCTGACGATCTGCAACCCACCTCCGTACCGTGCGCGCCATGGCAACCATCGCACCTCCCGTACCGCCCACGATCACGCTGGCGCGCCTCACCGAGTTGGCCCGTCACAGTGCCGCGCCGAGCGTGTCGGTGCTGATGCCGATCGATCGTCGGCACCCCGACGACCGGCTCGACCACGGTGTGCTCGACCGGTTGATCGATCAGGCGCGGGCTGGCCTCGATGCGTGGCGGTCGAGCATCGACGTCGGCGCGCTGCTGGCACCGCTGACCGACGCGTTGGCGCGACGGGTGGTGGCCGAGCACGGCGAGTCGGTGGCGTTCTTCGTGAGCCCGGGGTTCGCCGCCGAGATGGAGGTGGGCACGCGCATCGAACCGATGTGCGTGGTGGCCGACCGGTTCGAGGTGAGCCCGCTGCTGCCCAGCGTCGATCCCAGCATCGGTGGCCATGTGCTGGCGCTGGGCAGCGAGCACCTGCGGCTGTACCACGTGGGTGCGACGGCGCTGCACGAATGCACCGTGCCCGATCTCCCCCGCTCGATCGACGAAGCCCTCTGGTTCGAGAAGACCGAGCGGTACAGCGGTGCCCATTCCGCCGGGCAGAACGGGAGGGGTGCCTCCGTGCGCCGTGGGCACGGCAGCGGTGCCCAACAGGAAGACCGCAAGGCACGGCTCGACCGCTTCTTCCATCTCGTCGACCACGCCGTGCTGGCCCATGTGGGAGCCGACCGCACCCATCCGCTGGTGGTGGCCGGCTCGGGGCCGATGGTGGCGCGCTACCGAGCCGTGAGCCGGCACCCCTGGTCGCTCGGGATGGAGGTGGGCAGCACAGTGCGTGTGGGCGACGACGAACTGCGCCGCCGTGTGGCGGCCGAGGTGGCATCGGCAGCGACGGTCGAGCCGGCGCTCGAGCGCTTCGCAACACTGCTGGGCACGGGCCTGGCCGGTATCGACACGGCCGAGGTGCTCACCGCGCTGGGGGAGGGAGCGGTGTTCAGCCTGCTCGTCGGTGGGGTGGCGCCGTGGTGGGCCCGTTGGCCCGACTCGACCGCACGGCTCGACGAGCGTGTGCCGGGAGCCATCGACCTGGTGAACCTTGCTGTCACCGACGCACTGCGCACCCAGGCCGCGGTGCACCTGGTGCCACCCGATCGCCTGCCCGACGGTGCGCCGTTCGGCGCGCTGTACCGGTACTGACCGTGGCCGAGCACCCCCACGACCCACGCGAGCTGTTCCGCCGCTACGCCCACAACCCCATCCTGCGCGGCCTCGACCTGCCGAAGATGGAGAACACCGTGTTCAACCCCGGAGCAGTGATGTTCGAGGATGAGACGCTGCTGCTGGCGCGCGTGGAGGACCGCACCGGCCTGTCGCGGCTGGTGGTGGCGCGAAGCGCCGACGGATACTCCGACTGGACGGTGGAGCCTCATCGCAGCCTGGTGCCCGACCAGGCCTGGTGGGCTGAGCAGTGGGGTGTGGAAGACCCGCGCATCACCCGCATCGACGACACGTTCCACATCCTGTACACAGGCTTCTCGACGGCCGGGCCGGTGGTGTGCCGGGCCACCACCACCGACTTCGTCACCTTCGAACGGCAAGGCGTGATGGCGGTACCGGAGGACAAAGATGCTGCGCTGTTCCCGCGGCAGATCAACGGCCGGTGGGCCATGCTGCACCGGCCCGTGCCGAACTTCCGCGAGATGGGCGCGCACATCTGGATCTCGTGGAGCCCCGACCTGGTGAACTGGGGCGACCCGCAGCCCATCATCGAAGCACGCCGCGGTGGCTGGTGGGACGCCAACAAGGTGGGCCTCGGCCCACCACCGATGGAGACGCCTGCGGGATGGCTGGTGCTCTACCACGGCGTGCGGGTGACCGTGTCGGGGTCGTTGTACCGGCTCGGCTTGGCACTGCTCGACAAGGAGCATCCCGAACGGTTGATCGCGCGTGGCAACGAGTGGGTGTTCGGCCCGTGCGCGCCCTACGAGATCGCGGGCGACGTGCCCGACGTGGTGTTCCCGTGCGGCTGGATCCTCGACCCCGACGGCGACACCTTGCGGATGTACTACGGAGCAGCCGACAGCTGTGTCGCCATCGCCACGGCGAGCCTGCAGGAACTGCTCGCCTACCTCTTCAAGCACCCGATCGAGTGACGCTTCGGCACCTCCGCTGAGGCTGATGGTCCCTAGTGGGATCGCCCGCCGAGTTGGTGGGATGCATTCATGACTGGAGCAGGGGTACTCATGAACGAATGGTCGATGACCGGAGGCTGGCAGCCCGGCGTCTCGGTGGGCATGGTGGGCACGTTCCCGCCCACCGAGTGCGGCCTGGCGACCTTCGCCGCAGCGCTCGGCGACTCACTGCGCGCCGAGGGCGACGGCTGCCGGGTCGGCATGGTGGAGGTGGTCGACGCACCGCGTCTGGCCCGTGACGAAGTGGTGTACCAGGTGGTGCGCGGCGACCGGCGTTCGGTGGCCGCAGCATCGTCGTGGCTGAACGGCTTCGACGTGGTGGTGGTGCAGCACGAGTTCGGCATCTTCGGTGGTGTCGACGGCGACGAGGTGCTCGGCATCCTCGACGGTGTGCACCGACCCGTCGTGACCGTGCTGCACACCGTCCTCGAGCAGCCGAGCGTGCACCAGCGCGACATCATCGAGCAGTTGGCGCTGCGTTCGGTGGTGCTGGTGGTGATGACGCTGGCGGCGCGCAGCCGCCTGCTCAGCCGGTTCGCAGTCGATCCACGCCGCGTCGTGGTGATCCCGCACGGGGCCCACGAGAACCGGTCGCTGCCGGGCGAGCGCCATGCGGCCACGCAGCCGACGGTGCTGACCTGGGGGCTGCTCGGGCCGGGCAAGGGCATCGAGGTGGGCATCGACGCGATCGCGCTGCTGCGCACGATGATCCCGGCGCCGCGCTACCTCGTCGCCGGCCAGACACATCCGAAGGTGCGCGCCGCTAGCGGCGAGGCGTACCGCGAGTCACTGCAGCAGCGGGCCGCCGTGCGTGGTGTGGCCGACCTCGTCGAGTTCGACGACGACTACCGCGACCTGCCCGCCCTGCAGGCGCTCATCCGTTCGGCAGATGTGGTGCTGCTGCCGTACGAGTCACGCGACCAGGTGACCTCGGGGGTGTTGATCGAGGCCGTCGCCTCGCGCAAGCCCGTGGTGGCCACCGATTTCCCGCACGCCCGCGAACTGCTGAGCGGTGGTGCTGGCATCGTGGTGCCCCACAACGACGCCGAGGCCGCGGCGCAAGCCGTGGGCCGCATCCTGCGCGACCACCGGCTGGCCCGGCAGATGGCCGACGAGGCCGCCCGCCTGGCCGCACCGATGATGTGGTCGGCCGTCGCCAGGCGCTACCACGACATGTTCGCGCCGTTGCTGAGCGACTACGGGATGGTGGGTGCACCGGTGCTGGCCGGTGCCGGCGTGCGGAGCCAGGTGGCGTGAAGCTCGAGCACCTGCAGCGGCTCACCACGTCGAAGGGGCTGTTCGAGCACTGCGCAGGTGCCACGCCGCGCATCGAGCACGGCTACTGCACCGACGATGTGTCACGGGCCCTCATCGCCGTCGCCCGTGAACCGGTGAGCGACCCCGACCACGAGCGCATGGCTGCCGCCTACCTCGACTTCCTGGTCGGCGCCTACCGCGGCGACGGCCGGTTCGCGACGCGTCGCGACGTGGGTGGGCGATGGAGCGACGACCCGTTCGCGTCCGATGGCAGCGACGAGGGCGCCGATGCGACAGGCCGCGCTGTGTGGGCACTCGGCACCGCGGCCACACGGCTGCGCGACGGCGAGCAGCGGCGCCTGGCGCGCCATCTGTTCGACGAGGCGTGCCGGTTCCGATCGGTGTGGCCGCGGGCGACGGCGTTCGCGGTGCTCGGCGCAGGCGCGGTCACCGCGGCCGACCCGGCGCACGTGGGTGCCTCGCGGCTGCTCGCCGATGCCGCATCGCAGGCGCGTCTGGGCAGCGACGACCGCACCTGGCCGTGGCCCGAGCAGCGCCTCACCTACGCCAACGCAGTGATGGCCGACATGCTCGTCGTGCTGGGACGCGAACTGCGCGTGGATGCACTGGTGAGCGAGGGGCTGCGGCTGCTCCGGTGGCTGGTGGGCATCCAGACTGCCGACGGTGGATGGTTGAGCCTCACGCCTGCCGGTGGGTGGGCACCGGGCGAGCCGCGCCCGGGGTTCGACCAGCAGCCGATCGAGGCCGCCACGCTGGCCGACGCCTGTGCGACGGCCTGGCTGCACACCGCCGATCCGCGGTGGGCAGTGGCCATCCGCCGCTGCGGCGACTGGTTCGAGGGGCGCAACGACGTGGGGGTGCCGATGGTCGATCGCCGCACCGGTGCCGGGTTCGACGGCCTCACGCCGAACGGTCGCAACGACAACCGCGGCGCCGAGTCGACCATTGCCGCCATCACGACGCTGCAGTGGGCCGCCATGGTCGCCTAGCGTGCCTCGCAGCGCGACCGGCGCGACAGGAGGCCACCCGATGAGCGAGCACCCCGAGAACTACGAAGACGTCACCGTGTACGGCCTCGACGACGACGTCGAGGAGCAGTTGCTGCTGGCGCACAACGAGTGCACGTTCATCTGGTCGAACAAGGAGGGCTGGCCGGTCGGCGTCATCATGTCGTACATCTGGCGCAACGGCCGGTTCTGGCTCACCGCGTCGAGTCAGCGGGCGCGTATCGCGGCAGTGCGTCGCGACCCGCGGGTGTGCATCGTGGTCACGTCCACCGGTTCGCCGATGCCGCGCAACAAGGCCATCACCTGGAAAGGGATGTGCACCGTGCACGACAGCCGCGAGGTGAAGGACTGGTTCTACCCCGAACTGGCCACGGCGCTGTACGGCCCCGAGCCGGCGCGCCGCGATGCCTTCGTCGAGTTCCTCGACTCGCCGCGGCGCATCGTGCTCGAGGTCGAGCCCACGCAGCGCATCGGCTACGACGGGGCGAAGATGGGCAAGGCCACCAAGGAGTGGATGATCGCCCGCGCCGAGCAGCGCGACAGCTGATTCCCGGCCGCTCAGCGAGCGGCGGGTGTCCAGTCGATGTGCAACTCGTTCAGGGCGCGCAGCACGAACCCCGGCAGGTGACGGAAGTCGTTGCGGCCCGGGGTGAGGCGCAGGTCGGGGAGGCGGTCGAGCACGGCGTTCAGCGCCAACTGCTGTTCGAGGCGTGACAGGCCGCTGCCGGGGCAGTGGTGTTCGCCGAGCGAGAACGCCATGTGGCGGCGCACGTTGGCCCGGTCGAGGTGCACGGTGTCGGGGTCGGGGAACATCCGCTCGTCGCGGTTCGCGGCGCCGTACCGGATGTGCAGCGTGGCCCCTGCGGGCACCGGCACCCCGCCGATCTCGGTGTCGACGGCCACGGCGCGGTACAGGCCCTGCGTGGGCGACTCCATGCGCAGCGCCTCTTCGATGAACGGCTCGACCAGGCTGCGGTCGGCGCGCACCCGCTCGTACAGGCCCGGCTCGCGCAACAGCAGCCACAGGGCGCTGGTGAGGGCGAACGTGGTGGTCTCGTTGCCGCCGATGTAGAGGTGGTCGATGATCGTGATGATCTCGTGATCGCTGAGTGGGCGCTCGCCGGCGAACTGCGCATCGACCAGCGCGCTCAGCACGTCGTCGCCCGGCTCGGCCCGCTTGGCCTCGATGTGGTGGCGGATGTAGTGCTGGAACTCGACCACCTGCTCGGCCACCCACACCTCCTGATCGGGGGTGAGCGGGCCCGAGAACGGCAGCACCCAGGCGCTCGACCAGGCCTTCAACTGCGGGATGTCGGTGGCCGGGAAGCCGAGCACCCGGGTGATCACGCGCACGGGCAGCGGCAGGGCGAACGCCTCGACGTAGTCGGCGCTGCCGGCAGTGGCCATCTCGTCGAGCAGGTCGGTGATGGTGGCCTCGATGATCGGCTGCCAGTGCAGCGAACCCTTCGGGTCGAAGAACCCGTCGACGAGTTCGCGGTAGTTGCGGTGCTCGGGCGGGTTGGTGCTGAGCGGGGTGATGCGGGCCCAGCCCTTGGTCTCGTACACCTCGCGGGCGGCAGCGGTGCGGGTGCTGCCCGAGCCGGTGGGGAACAGGTCCTGGTGACGCAGCACGTTCAGTACGTCGTCGTAGCGGGTGACGACATGGATGTTGGTGCCCGGCATGCGGTACACCGGCTGCTCGTCGCGCAGGCGCCGGTACGTGGGGAACCAGTCCTCCTGCGTCGCCGGGTCGAACAGGTCGATGTCGCTCATGTGGGCCTCCCGGTGGGCGAGGCTACTGCGCGCCTGCGGCGACGTCGGCGAGTGGCCGGGGCACTCGGTGCACATCGGGTCGGGCAGCATGCGCGAACGGGGCTACAGTTCGCCCATGGCGACGATCCTCGCGCACCTCACCGTGAAGCCCGGTGAAGAACAGCGCTTCGAGGCCATTGCGCGTCATCTGTACACCGCCACTCACGACACCGAGACCGGGGTGCGCCGCTACGAGTACTGGCGCGGTGCCGAGCCGCGCAGTTACTACACGCTGTTGGCCTTCGACGACTTCGTCACGTTCATCGGTCACCAGACCAGCCCGCACCACGAGTCGGCATCGCCCGATCTCGGCGCGGTACTCGAATCGATTCGCCTCGAGTGGGTCGATCCGCTCGAGGGTGCCAGCCCACTGCCGCGCACCACGTCGCAGCCGATGCCGGCCGATGCCGACGACCTCACCCAGAAGTACGCCCGCCGCTTCGCTGCGCAGATCGCCGCGTGGTGGCCCGGACCCACCTGACCCGACACCGTCATCACCGCACACATCACGACAGGGGAATCACCATGACCGCACTCGACGATGCTCCCGCACCGCTTCCGTTCCACTTGAAGGGCAACTACGCCCCGGTGTTCGACGAGGTCACCCTCACCGACCTCCAGGTCACCGGCAGCATTCCCAAGGAGCTGTCGGGCCGCTACCTGCGCAACGGCTCGAACCCGCAGAGCGGCACCGCCGCCCACTGGTTCTTCGGCGACGGCATGGTGCACGGCATCCGCATCACCAACGGCAAGGCCGAGTGGTACCGCAACCGCTACGTGCGCACCACCAAGTTGGCCAAGGGCCTCGAGTCCACCGACCCCGAGTCGATGTTCGACCCCACCGCCAGCGCCGCCAACACCCATGTGATGGGCCACGCCGGGCGTATCTGGGCGCTCGAGGAGGGTCACTTCCCGTACGAACTGTCGCCCGAACTCGAGACGCTCGGTTGCGACGACTTCGGCGGCAAGCTCGCCACCGCGTTCACGGCCCACCCGAAGATCTGCGCCGAGACCGGAGAGATGCATTTCTTCGGCTACTCGCCGCTGCCGCCGTACCTCACCTACCACGTGCTCGACGCGTCGGGGGCGCTGGTGCACACCGAGCCCATCGCCGTGTCCAAGGGCACGATGATGCACGACTTCATGATCACCCGCGACCACGCCATCTTCATGGACCTGCCGGTGGTGTTCGACCTCGACAACATGGCGTCGGGTGTACCGCTGAAGTGGGACGACAACTACGGCGCGCGCATCGGCATCGTGCCGCGCATGGGCCGCGACACCGAGACGAAGTGGTTCGAGATCGACCCCTGCTACGTGTTCCACCCGATGAACGCCTACGTGGAGGGCAACACGGTGGTGTGCGACGTGGGCCGCCATGCCTCGATGTGGCGTACCTCGATGGACGACTTCGAGCCGTGCTACCTGTACCGCTGGACGTTCGACCTCGACACCGGCGCCGTCACCGAGACCCAGCTCGACGACCGCGCCCACGCGTTCCCGCGCGTCGACGAGCGGCTGGTGGGCCTGAAGCACCGCTACGGCTGGGTGGCTGCACCGCGAGCGGTCGTGGGTGATTTCGGCGAACCGGGCGTGCTCGTGAAGTACGACGTCGAGGCCGGTTCCTCCGAGACGCACGACTTCGGGGCGAACGGCTATCCGGGCGAGTTCGTGTTCGTGCCTGCCAGCGACGCCGCCGCCGAGGACGAGGGCTGGGCCATCGGTCTGGTGTACGACCGCAGCACCGACACCTCGAACCTCGTCATCCTCGACGGCCGCACTCCGTCGGCACCGCCGGTGGCCACCATCCACCTGCCGCGTCGTGTGCCGTTCGGCTTCCACGGCAGCTGGGTCGACGACTCGATCCTCTGAGCGTGCCCACACCCCGGCACGAGCATCACCATCGTCGCGCCACGCTGCGCGGCCGGGGCTACTTCCGCCGTCTCGGACCCGGGCTCGTCACCGGCGCGGCCGACGACGACCCATCGGGTATCGGGACGTACTCGCAGGTCGGTGCGGCCCAGGGGTTCGGGCTGCTGTGGACCGCGGTGCTCGCCCTGCCACTGGCCTCGGCGGTGCAGGAGGCCACGGCGCGGCTGGGTCTCGTCACCGGCAAGGGTCTGGCCGCGCTGATCAAGCAGCACTGCAAGCGGTGGGTGCTGCTGGGCGCGGTGGGGTTGGTCACGCTGGCCAACACGTTCAACATCGGCGCCGACATCGGCGCGATGGCGGCGGCCACGCGGCTGATCGTGCCAGTGCCCGCCGTGGTGTTGGTGGTGGGCTTCACCGTGCTGATGGCGGTGCTGGAGGTGGCGGTGCCGTACCGCACCTACTCGCGTGTGCTGCGGTGGCTGTGCCTGTCGCTGCTGGCCTACTTCGTGGTGCTGTTCGTGGTCGACGTGCCGTGGGGCGAGGTGGCCCGGGCCACGTTCGTGCCGCAGTTCGATCTCACCCGCACGCAGATCGCGGCGATCATCGCCATCTTCGGCACCACCGTGTCGCCGTATCTGTTCTTCTGGCAGGCGGGCGAGGAGGTGGAGGAGATCACCGAGCACGGCGGTGTGCCGGCGCCCACGCCGCGGCACATCGCGTCGATGCGCGGCGATGTGTTCGCCGGGATGGCCTCGGGGGTGGCCGCGATGTTCGCCATCATGACCACCTCGGCGACCACTATCGGCGCCGACGGGCCCGTCACCATCACCACCGCCGATCAGGCGGCCGAGGCGCTGCGGCCCATCGCCGGCGACTTCGCCGGGCTGCTGTTCACGCTCGGCATCGTGGGTGTGGGGCTGCTGGCCGTACCGGTGCTGGCCGGTTCGACCGCCTACGCGGTCAGCGAAGCGTTCGGATGGCGTGAGGGCCTGGGGCTGAAGCTCGGTCAGGCTCGGGCGTTCTACCTCGTCATCATCGGCTCGATGGGGGCGGGCCTGGTGATGAACCTGGTTGGCATCGATGCGGTGAAGGCGCTTTACCTGGCGGCCATCTTGAACGGGCTCGCCGCGCCACCGCTCATCGCGCTGTTGTGGTGGCTCGCCCGTTCGCCGAAGGTGCTGGGCCCGCACCGCAGCGGTCGGGTGTCGCAGACCGGACTGCTGGCAGCGGCGGCCGTCAGCACCGCGCTGCCGGTGCTGCTGCTCATCGCGCGCTGATGGGGCGCACGGGGCGGCTGCCGTCCCAGCCGTCGGCTGCTGCGGCCACCATGGCGTAGAAGCCGCGCAGGCGTTCGGTGGGTTCGTACAGTTCGACGAGATGGCCGCGTTCGGCGCGGGCGTCGCAGAAGGCGAACGACTGGCCGGCGGTGGTGTGGGCCCACAGCACCTCGGGCCAACCGCGGTCGGCACAGTCGGTCACAGCCGCGGTGAGATCGGGCACCAGGAAGGCGAGGTGGTGCACCCGGCCGTCGGGCTGCACCAGCGGGGCCGAGTGCTCGTGCACCAGTTCCACCATCAGTGCGCCCCACTGGCCGTACGCCGACGAATGGTCGAACACACCGGGTTCGCCGTGGATTCGAGCCGACGTGACGCCGATGTGCTCGACGACGAAGAAGGGGCCCGCCCCCGTGGTGGCGGCGAACCGCTCGGCGGCGGCGTGCACATCGGCGACGGCGTAGGCGATCTGCACTGGCGGGCCGAGGTGGTTCAGCACGGCTGCACCTCGGGTACGGTCGGCGCATGACCGGGAACGACCCCCGCCTCGACAGCTGCGACGACCGCACCGCGATCGTCGACCTCACCATCGCCTACTGCTGGGCGCTCGACGAGCACGACTGGCCGGCGCTGCACAGCGTGTTCCTGCCCGATGCCCATGCCGAACTGGGCTTTCCCGAGGTGACGGGCGTCGACGCCATCGTGGGCATCGTGTCGGGGGTGCTCACCCCGCTCGACACCAGCCAGCACATGGTGACCAACCACCAGGTGCGGGTCGATGGCGACACGGCCACGAGTCGCTGCTACTTCCACGCCCAGCACGTGCGCCGCACGGCGGCCGAGGGGCCCAACTTCATCGTCGCCGGCCGCTACGAAGACGACCTCGTGCGCACGGCCGACGGGTGGCGCATCGCTCGCCGCCGGTTGGTGCCGATGTGGCGCGAGGGCAACCCCGGCGTGGTGCGCGGCGACCGCTGATCGCGGGTCAGTCGCCCACATAGCCGCTGAGCAGGGGTTGTACCCGGAGTTCCGCCGGGATGCGGTCGACGCCGATCATCCGGTCGAGTTGTTCGTGGAAGTGCCAGATCCGCCGCTCCTGGTAGTTCAGCGGCACACCGCGCAGGGCGGGCGACTCGACCGAGCGCTGCATCGGCGCCATGTTGGCGAAGTCCTCGTCCATGATCTCGTCGAAGCGCGCCAGACGGGCCTTCCACTCGGGCGGTGGGTCGTCGATGTCGAAGTCGTCGCCCACGGCGGCGTAGTGGGTCCACTCGATGCGGGTGGTGCGCCGGTCGAGCGGCCAGAAGGTGATGAAGGGGAAGCCGTTCATCGCGATGGGTGTGATGAGGTTGGGGAACACCGAGTAGGCGGTGCTGGTGCCGTGCACCAACGCCTCGAAGGTGTTCGGCCAGGCGTCCCACGCGGCCATGCCCATCGCCGTGCAGGCGGCCGACGAGAACGGTGTGACCATGCGCGAGGCGCCGTTGGGCAGCAGGCCCATCGTGGCACCGCGGTTGTCGAGGCTGGTCACGCCGTTGCGCTGGTGGATGTGGCGGAAGTGGTACACCTCGAGGAACGCCTCGGCGGTGATCTTCCAGTTGCACGCCACCACCGTGCTGCGCCGGGCGACGGTGCGCAGCGAGGCGCCGTGCAGACCGGCGAGTTGGGCGGGGATGGGGGCCAGCCAGTCGGCCAGCGACGGCGCGTCGTGCGACTGGTTCACGAACACCCAGCCGTCCCAGGTGTCGCAGCGCAGCGTGGGTAGGCAGCGCAGCGACGTGTCGAGATCGACGAAGTCGCGGCGGTCGGGCACGTGCAACAGCGACCCGTCGGTGATGTCGTAGGTCCACGAGTGGTACTGGCAGCGCAGCGTGCGCGCCGTGCCGCACTGGTCGCGCACCACCGGAGCGCCGCGGTGCTGGCAGGTGTTGTAGAACGCGCGCAGCGCCCCGTCGGCGCCGCGCACCACCAGCACCGGGGCGTCGAGGCCGTCGAACGTGCGGTAGTCGCCCGGGTTCGGCAGGTCGTCGCTGCGACCCGCCAGCACCCACGCCTGCGGCCACAGGTGGCGGCGTTCGAGGTCGTAGAACGCGTCGTCGGTGTAGCGGCCCACCGGGATGTCGGGGAACTGCGGGAACCCGGGCGGTGGCGCGGTGCGGGCGAACTCGGCGTGCATCTCGGCACGCAGTCGTTCCACCAGCGCCGGCTCCACGATCAGGCCTTCGGCCGGAAACCGATGTGCAGTTCGCGCAGGGCGCGTAGGCAGAAGTTGGGGTGGTGGCGGAAGTCGTTGGCGTCGTCGACGAACCACATCTCGTCGACCCGGTCGACCAGCGCCCGGAACCCGATGGCCAGTTCGCGGCGGGCGAGCGGGGCGCCCAGGCAGTGGTGGGTACCGAACCCGAAGGCGAGGTGCGAGCGCAGGTTCTCGCGGTCGAGGTCCATCTCGGCCGGGCAGTCGAACTGTTCGGCATCGCGGTTGGCGGCCGCGTAGCGCACGTTGATGACCGACCCGGCGGGAATGGTGACGCCGTGCATCTCCACGTCGACAGCAGCGGTGCGGAACAGGCCCTGCACCGGCCCCTCGAGGCGTAGCACCTCCTCGGCCAGTTTCGGCACGTACTCGTCGGGGTCGGCCTGTACCTGGGCCCACACGTGCGGGTTGGCGACGAGCAGGCGCACACCTTCAGCGAGTGCATTGGTGGTGGTCTCGCTGCCGCCCACGAACGTGTCGGCCATCATCTCGGCGTGGAGTTCCTCGTCGGTGAGGGTGCGGCCCCACTCGGGGATGACCGTGTTCACCAGATCCGACAGCAGCGTGTCGTCGGGCTGTCGGCGCAGGCCCTCGAAGATGGGCTGGAAGTAGTGCTGGGCGGCGATCTCCATCTCGGTCGACCAGATCGCCTCTTCCTCGGTCTGCATCATCCCGAGGCGCTGCACCCAGGCGTCGGTCCACGCCTTGATCTGCCAGATGTCGTCCTCCGGCGCGCCCATCTGGCGACCGATCACGATGAGCGGCAGCGGGATGGCGAACGCGCGCACCCAGTCGCAGCGCCCCTCACCGATGAATCCGTCGATCAACCGGTGCGCGAGTTGCTCGATGAACGGGTCGAGCTCTTTGATCTTCGCCGGCCGGAACGCGTGGTTGAACAGGCCGCGCATCTCGCGGTGCTCGGGGTCGTCGCGGCTGGCCAGGGTTGCGGCCGGCACCCAGCCCTTGTCGGCGTAGAGCTGCTTCAACATGGCCGAACGCGGGTCGACGCGGCCGCGGTGGCGGGCGCTGGTGAACCGCTCGGTGTCGAGCAGCACGGTGCGCACATCGTCGTAACGGGTGATCACGTACATGCGGCTGACGGGGTCGCGGTACACCGGCGCCTGCTCGCGCAGCGCGTCGTAGGCCGCGTAGGGGCAGTCGGACACATCGGGGTCGAGGAAGGTGAGGCGCTCGAGGTCCATGTCGGACCTGACCGTATCGCTGCTGCGAATGGCACAATGCACCGAAGCCTCCGGGTGAGGGCGACGTACAGGGGGTGCGATGATCCACGAACCGACGAGGGGCGATGTGCCGGTGCGCCTGGGCCCCGGGGTGCGCCAGCTGCCCGACCACGGGCCCAGCGCCGTGCCGGCTGATGTATACGCCGACCCGGCACGCTACGAGCTCGAACGCGAGCGGGTGCTGGCGCGGCACTGGCTGCTCGCCGGCCGCGTCGAGCAGGTGCCCGAGCCGGGCGACTGGATCACCTATGAGGGTCACGGCGAGACCGTGGTGGTGGCCCGTCAGCCCGACGGGTCGCTGGCGGCGTTCCACAACGTGTGCCAGCACCGCGGCCCCGCCATCGTCGGGCCGTTGCAGGGCTGCGGTGCCCGCCGCTTCACCTGCCCCTACCACGGCTGGGTGTACGACACCGCCGGCGTGCTGGTGGGTGTGCCCGAACGCGACGACTTCGACCCGGCCCACCTCGACGGGCTGCGCGCCCCGGCCGTGGCCGTCGACACGTGGGGCGGGTGGATCTGGATCAACCTGCTCGGCCCCGATGCAGCCCCGCCGCTGGCCGATGGCATCGGGCCAGAGATCATGGCCGACCTCGGGCGCTACTGCATGGACGACATGGTGCTGCACGAGGTGCTCGAGTTCGATGTGCCCGTCAGCTACAAGGCCATCGTCGACGGGTTCAACGAGGTGTACCACGTCACCGAGTTGCACCATGTGCCGGCGGCGTTCACCAAGTCGGTGCGGGGCACCAGCTTCTTCATCGTGGGCGACAACTCGATGTGCTTCGTGCCCAAACCACAGCACCTCGACGACCTGGCCACCGACCCCGACCACCACCGCTACGCGATCTGCCACTACGTCGTGTTCCCGAACACGGTGTTCAACTGCAACCCCGAGCACATCCAGGTGTTCAACCCGGTGCCCGTCGGCGTCGACCGCACCCGGTTCCGCTGCTGGGAGATCCTGTACCGCGGCGACATGGCCGACCCCGAGTACGCCCAGTACCACGCCCGCACCCTGCGGCTGTGGGACGGCCTGCAGCAGGTGGTGGGCGAAGACCTGTCGATCTACGCCCAACTCGCCCGCACCAAGCACAGCAGCGGCTACACGCGCAACGTGCTGTCCGAGCGCGAGTGCAAGATCGCCCATTACCACGACACGATGGGCGCGAAGATCGACACCAAGATCCACGAGTGACGGCGTTCGATCACCCGGGCTGATCACCCACATGGTGTGGTGCCCTCAGCGGCAGCAGGCCGCAGAGTGACAGTGGGTGCAGGGTGCATCCGCACATGATGGGAGACGACATGATCGACACCGATGCAATCGGGCCGGTCGACGTGGCAGTGCTGGGCTTCACCGGCGATGCCCGACACGGCCAGGTCGCCGAGGCCATTCTCGAACTCGTCGACGCCGGCATCGTCCGGGTGATCGACCTCGCCTACGTGGCCAAGGACCACGACGGTTCGGTCGTCGTTCTGGAGGTGGTCGACTCGGCGCTGGCCGACGCGCTGGCGCGACTCGACGCCGACCTCGACCTGCTCAACGACGACGACCTGCACGACATCGCCGCCGGGCTCGAGCCGGGCACCGGCGCGTTGGTGGCCG
>JBIIDH010000187.1:0-3765 GCA_044238435.1 Ilumatobacteraceae bacterium
TGCGCAGCTTGGCCATGTCGAGGTCGCGCACGATCAGTTCGCTCTGGTACGCGTCGCCCACGTCGCCCACGAACTTGCCCTCGGGATCGACGAAGTAGCTCTGGCCGTAGAAGTCGTTCTCGCCGAGCGGCTCGATACCCACCCGGTTGATGGCCCCGACGTAGTAGATGTTGGCCACGGCGGCGGCCGGTTGCTCGAGGCGCCACAGGTACTCGCTGAGGCCGCGGTGGGTGGCCGACGGGTTGAACACGATCTCGGCACCGTTCAGGCCGAGGATGCGCCACCCCTCGGGGAAGTGGCGGTCGTAGCAGATGTACACGCCCACCTTGCCGACCGCGGTGTCGAACACCGGGTACCCACCGTTGCCGGGCTTGAAATAGAACTTCTCCCAGAACCCCTTCGTCTGGGGGATGTGCTGCTTGCGGTACTTGCCGAGGTAGGTGCCGTCGGCGTCGATGACCGCGGCGGTGTTGTAGTACAGGCCGGGCTGCACGACTTCGTACATCGGCAGCACCATCACCATGCCCAGTTCCTTCGCGATGGACTGGAAGCGCTGGGTGGTGGGGCCGTCGGGGATGTACTCGGTGTAGCCGTAGTACTCGACCTCCTGCACCTGGCAGAAGTAGGGGCCGTAGAACAGTTCCTGAAAGCAGATGACCTGCGCGCCCTGGGCCTTGGCCTGGTGGGCGTACTGCTCGTGCTTGTCGAGCATCGCCTCTTTCGAGCCGGGCCAATCGGTCTGGACGAGGGCAGCGCGGACGATGTCGGCGTTCGACGAGTCGGTCATGGCGCGGATCGTAATGTGACACGCCTCTGCTGACAATGTTTGTATTGTGCCCGTACAAACTGACACACGCCGTTCACGGGTCGGGAACATCCCGGTGACGCGAACGGCCTGATCGGGCGGACCATGGACCTCGAAGCCATCATCGACGACCGCAGTGCCAAGGGCATCGCGGCAGCCATCGGCCGACTCATCTCCACCGGCGACCTCGCCCCCGGCCATCGCCTGCCCACGGTGCGCGAGTTGTCACGCTCGCTCGGCGTGTCGCCCACCACGGTCAGCGAGGCATGGCAGTCGCTCGCCAAGGTGGGCGCCATCGACGCCCGCGGCCGCCAGGGCACGTTCGTCCGCCAACCCACCGGGCCGGGCTCGCCACGGCGGTACCGGCGCATCACCGAGGGCCCCGGGCACTTCGCGCTCGACCTGTCGTCCGGCACACCCGACCCCGCGCTGCTGCCCGACCTCGGTCCGGTCATCGCCCGCGTCAGCCGCCAGTCGCTCACCTCCAGCTACCTCGACCGACCGGTGCTGCCCGCGCTCGACGAACGGCTGCGCGCCAGTTGGCCGTTCCCGCCCGACGACCTCACCGTGGTCGACGGCGCGATGGATGCGCTCGACCGCATCGCCGAGGTGGTGGTGCGGTTGGGCGACCGGGTGGTGGTCGAGCACCCGATGTTCCCGCCGCTGCTCGATCTGCTCGAACAACTCGGTGCCGAGGTGGTGGGCATCGACCTCGACGACGAGGGCATGGAGGTCGACCAGTTGCAGGCAGCGCTGGCCGGCGACCCCGTGGCGGTCTTCCTCCAGCCGCGTGCCCACAACCCGACGGGCGTCACGATGAGCGCCCGACGAGCGAAGGCCCTCGCCCAGGTGCTGACCGACAGCCGGGCCATCGTCGTCGAGGACGACCACTCCGGCGACATCGCCAGCGGACCGCTGGTCAGCCTCGGCCGCTGGCTGCCCGAGCGCACGGTGCACATCCGCAGCTACTCCAAGAGCCACGGCCCCGACCTGCGTCTGGCGGCCGTGGGGGGTGCGGGCGAGGTGGTGCGGGCGGTGGCCAACAGGCGCCTGCTCGGGCCGGGCTGGAGCAGCCGCATCCTGCAGGCCGTGCTGCTCGAGATGCTCGACCACGAACCCACCCTGGCCAGCGTGGCTGCCGCCCGGATCGAGTACGCCCGACGTCGGGCCGCCGTCGCCGGAGTGCTGGCCCGTCGAGGCGTGCCGGTCACCGGCACCGACGGCATCAACCTCTGGATGGAGGTGAGCGACGAGCGGTCGGCGCTGCTCACCCTGGCGGCCCAGGGCATCGGCGCGGCACCCGGCGAGCCGTTCATGGTGCGCCCCGACCGTCCGCACCTGCGCGTCACCGTCGGACTGGTGGGCGACGACGCCGACCGCCTCGCCGAACAACTCGCCGACGCAGCCGCCCTCACGCTCGCCCCCGCCGGCCAACGCTGACCCGGGCTGGGTCAGAGGGGCCGGGTCAGAGGGGGCTGGGGCGGGTGAGTTCGTAGGCGACGGGGCACTCGGCGGCGAGCAGGCCGGTGCTCGCGGCACCTGCTGCAACGGGGTCGACCGCGACGACACCATCAGGCCCGACGACGGCGCTGAACAACGCCAGCGGCAGTGGCTCGGCAGCCGCGTCCCACGGGGCACGCACGTCGGCCACCCGGTCGAGCAGCGCGGCGAACAGTGGCTCGGGCAGGCGGCGACCGCGGCCGGCCACGAGCCAGGTGGGCACCTCGCTGCAGTACCCCACCGAGGCCAGTGCACGCGACCCGGTGGCAGCCAGCGACTCGGACGGGCCGCATGCCAGAGCCTCGACCAGCACGATGTCGGCAGCCAGCACGGCGGCGCCGATCCCGGCAGCCGGCACCACCTCGGCCTCGACATCGGCTCGCTGGAGCCGCCGCACGAACGACGAACCCTCGTCGTTCGCATCGACCGCCAGCACCCGCACGTCGCCACGGCGCATCACGGCATCGCCCACCAGGTCGGGCCAACCCACCACGCACACGGTTGCGTCGTCGGGCAGCGCGTCGTAGAGATGGTCGGGTGTGACGTCGTACTCGATCTCGGCGGCCAGGTCGCGCGCCACGGCGAACGGCTCCGACGATGCCAGCATCGAGGCGCAGAGCCACCACAGCGGACCCGACGTGGGGTGCCGCTCGACGATGCGCCGGCACGCCACCACCAGGCCGGCCGGCTCGATGTGCAGACCACGCAGCGCATCGGCCGTTTCGCGCACGAGCAACCGTTGGTCGTCGGTCGACGCTCGGGCGATGTAGCGCAGGCGCTCGATGGGGTGCACGGGTCGAACCTATCCGCCACCGGGTCGCTAACCTGGCTGACCGTGGCCACGAACCCTTCGCCCGACACGCCCCTCACCTCGCTCGACGGCGACAGCCGCCCGCTGGAGGAGTGGCTCACCACGTTCCACCTCGCCAGCGTGGTGCTCGACCCGTACACCAACGAGAGCGCCTGGATCCTGAAGACCGCTGCCCGCATCCTGGCCGGGTTCAGCGGCAGCGACGCCCGCTGCAACTTCGTACTCACCTGCACGGCCGCCGAGGCTCGCGGCTTCCTCGGGCCGCTCGCCGACCAGGTGCTCGTGTACTGCGACCCCGACCGGGTGTTCGTGAAGGCGCTCGGCCTGGGCACGCTGCCCGCCTTCGTGTTCCTGCAGACCGATGGCACGGTGCAGGCAGCAGCGGAGGGTTGGAACGCCACCGAGTGGCGCGGCGTCGCCGACGTCATCGCCCAGACCTGCGCCTGGACGCGGCCCGTCATGCCGATGGCCGGCGACCCGGGTCCGTTCCACGGCACGCCCGCCCTGGCCAGCTGACCACGGCACCGGCACCACGCCGGCGCACAGGCTGATGCCGGTTCCCCACTCCGTCGCCGATCTGCCCGTCGTGGGCGTGCTCGACGCGCTCGGGCAGGCACTCGTCGACGGCCACGAGGCAGTCGTCGTGGCA
>JBIIDH010000188.1:0-3743 GCA_044238435.1 Ilumatobacteraceae bacterium
CTGCCGGTGATCCGTACGTCGGCTATGCCATCACCAACCGGGTGTGGTTCAAGCGGACCCCCGAGGAGCTCACGGCCATCGCATCAGCTGTTCGAGCCGAGCTTGCGGCGCGAGGCCGTCTCGTTTGACGATCAATACCTGACTGGAGATATTCCGGTGATCGAGTGAGGCTGGCGATCGGGCACTCGGCGCTCCTGGCTGCGCGTGGCCGGTTGGAAGGTCGAGGCGATGACGGCCCCAGCGTCGGTGCGTAAACCGTGGTGGCCTCACGGTGCGCGTCGGACAAGCTGGTGACGTGATCGTGAGACAAGAGACGTTGGCCGACGTGCCCGCGGCGCGTGCGGTTCAGGTGGCTGCTTTCCGTCGACCGGATGCACGCGGCGAACCAGTAGAAGCTCGACTGCTTGACTCCCTGCGGGTCTGCGACGGCTGGATCCCGGCACTCTCGATCGTGGTCGAGCTCGACTCCCGCATCGTCGGTCACGTGGTGACGACCAGGGCCTACGTGGAAAACACGCCGGCTCTGGGTCTGGGTCCGATCGGTGTGCTGCCCTCGCATCAAGGCCGCGGAATCGGCCTTGCCCTGATGCACGCCACCATCGGCGCAGCGGATGCGCTCGGCGAACCGCTCATTGGCCTCCTCGGATCACCCGATTACTACCGGCGGTTCGGCTTCATCGCATCCGACACAGTCGGGGTATCAGCACCGGAACCGGTATGGGGTCCCTACTTCCAGGTTCGGACGCTCACGCTGCACCGCCCCGACATCCGGGGCACGTTCACGTACGCCCGCCCCTTCGACGAGATATAGCACGCCGAACTGCCTGATGGGTACGGGTTGACGGGCAAGTGCTGAGCGGGCACTCGGCGCTCCTTGTGAGGGCTACGGCATCCGAGGTCAGTACTCCGCCGGACGGCGATCACTGGCCTCGATCGGCTTGGTCCCTCGCCTTCTGTTCGAGCGAGCGCAACACGCAGAACTCGTTCCCCTCAGGGTCCGCCATGACGACCCATGTGACGTCAGTTTGTTCAATGTCGATTCGACGCGCCCTGAGACTCTGGAGCCGCTCGACTTCCGCCGGCTGATCATCGGGACGAAGATCGAAGTGCACTCGGTTCTTCGCGGTCTTGCCGTCGTGGCCAGGCATCAGACCAAGCCGACGGCCGGACCCGTCTGTCGCTGCGAGCAAATGTCCCCCGGACGGCCCAGTCCACACGTGCTCGAGGCCGAGTGCGGCGCACCAGAAGGTCGTCATAGCGTCAAGGTCGACGCAGTCGATGAGAACACAGTCAATGGTGAGCGCCATCCGACAATCCTCGCAGTGTGACCCGCCCAGAGCTGTAGACATTCCGGTGATCGAGTGAGGCTGGCGGGGTCCCTCGGAGAGCGTGTAACGACCGACACGAGGCGGGAGCCCACGCACGCGGGTGCGTGGCATAGGTGCCGGTAGGGGGCATGCTCAAAGCGGCTGACCCGAACAGATCCACTCGTGAGAACGGTTCCTGCTCTCGGGATTTCTCCGCGGAGAAATGCGCGGGACACGAGTCGGGCAAGGGGCTTCACGATGCGCCCCGCTCGGCGACATGAGACCCACGCGTTCGACACGCGTGCCCTGCACGCAGAGCGCTCAGTCGGTGGTGGCAGAGCGGCGCTGTTCGCGGTAGTCGCGCGCCGCACCCTCTTCGGGCTCGACCTCGAGGGTGACGCCGTCGATGGCCACCACCCGCACCCGGTCGCCGTTCTTCACCGGCGTGGCCCGGTTGGTGCGAGCCCGCCAACGCGAACCCTCCACCAGCACGACACCATCGGGGTCGATGTCGCCCACGGCGGCACCCATCGAACCGATCATCCATTCGCGACCGATCGTGGGGGTGGCGAACCGCGTACGCACCATCGACGGCATGCCGACGATGAACGTGAGCGCACACCCGCCGATGCCCACGAGCAACGTGAGCCAACCGAGTCGCAGGCTCGTCCCGGCCAGTGGCTCGAACAGCCACAGGCTGCCCACCGCGGTGAGCACGATGCCCACACCGGTCCAGAACCGCGGGATGCCCACCTGCACGTCGATGGCGAAGGCCACCATCGCCAGCACGAGCAGGGCCACGGCCCAGCCGCGTGCCGGCAGTTCGGCCAGGCCGAAGCAGCCCAGGAACGCGCACACCGCACCCACCACGCCGGCCACGCCGACACCGGCGGTGAATAGCTCGAACACGAGCAGCGCCATACCGATGACGAACAGCAGGTAGGCCACCGGCGGGCTGGCCACGGTGTGCATCATCTGGTTGCCGAAGGTGAGCTTCGAGAAGCGCACCGTGGTGAGCGTCTTCTGCGCCTGGCCCTCGTCGTTCACCTGATCGGTGGCGGTGTTCAGCACCACCCCATCGGCCTCGACGCCGTCCATCGCCAGCACCATGCTGCGGATGGTGGGCACACCAAGGTCGGTGGTGTCGAGCTTCAGCGCACCCAGGGTGCGGGCCTCCTGGAAGCTGAGCGACCCGTTGCGCAGCCGGTCGTCGGCGGCGCCGAACGTGAGCTGCTCGCCGTTCACCTGGATCATGCGACCCGTGTACCCCATGCGGCTGCCGCTGACCATGGCGGTGACATCGGCGACCGCCATCAGCTGCGCGGGCAGGCCGTAGATGCGGGCGCTGCCCGACGGCCCGATCCAGATGCCGATGGGCAGTGGCGCAGTGGCGACCCGTTCGATGAGCCGGCGCATGTCGGCTGCCGAGGCCACTTCGCCGCCGGTGTTGATCTGCAGGATGAGCGCCTGCGAGCCGTTGGCGATCGCCCGGTCGATGGCGGTGTCGATGGCGTCGATGACCACACCGTCGAACAGACCGGTCACCTGCAGCACGTCGACCGGCGGCAGCGACTCGTCGGTGGCGCTGCCGGTGTCGACCGGTACCGGCTCGGTGGGGGGAACCGACGCCGACGCCGAACCCGACAGGGCCAGGCCGATGGCCGCCACGAGGGGGGCGACCACGACCGCCATGACTAGTCTGCGCACACGTGCCTCCGAAGCGCCTCGATCCGGGTGAGTTCCTGAGCGCCACCCGGCTGATCGTCGTCGCAGGCAAGGGTGGTGTCGGGAAGACCACGGTAACCGCAGTTCTGGCCCGCGCCGCATGTGAAATCGGGCTGCGGGTGCTGGTGGTGGAACTCGACGGCAAACCGCAGCTGCGCACCCTGGTGGGCGACATCCCCACGCTTGGCCTCACCGCCACCGACGCACTGGCCGAGTACCTCGACACGCACGGCCTGGCGCGGGTTGCGAAGCGGTTGTCGACCAGCGGTGTGATCGATGTCGTGTCAACCGCGGCGCCGGGCATCGACGACATCGTCGTCCTCGGCAAGCTGAAGCAGCTCGAGCGCAGCGACCAGTACGACCTCGTCCTGGTCGACGGCCCCGCGGCCGGCCACGCCATCACGTTCCTGCTGTCGGCGCGCAGCCTGCTCGACACCGTGCGCGCCGGGCCCATCCGCACCCAGGCCACCGAGGTGCTCGAGATGCTGGCCGACCCGGCCCGCTGCCAGGTGGTGCTCGTGACGCTGCCCGAGACCACGCCTGTGAACGAACTGATCGACACCGCCTTCGCGCTCGAGGACCGGGTGGGTGTGCAACTGGGGCCGGTGGTGGTGAACGGGGTCGACGCGGGCCCACCGCTGGCCGTGGCCGCCGACACCGACCCGACGCTGGCCGCTGCGGCGCGCTATCGCACCAGCCGTCGGGCACTGC
>JBIIDH010000094.1:0-13202 GCA_044238435.1 Ilumatobacteraceae bacterium
CCTCGACGGGCACCTGGTAGGTGGCACCACCGACGCGGCGGCTGCGCACCTCGAGCGGGGGCTTCACGTTGTCGATGGCGCGCTTCACCGTGGAGAGCGGCTCGGAGCCGGTCTTCTCCTCGATGATCTTCATCGCGTCGTAGACGATCTTTTCGGCAATGGTGCGCTTGCCGTGCAGCATCACCTTGTTGGTGAGCTGGGTGACGAGGAGCGAGCGGTACAGCGGGTCGGGGCTGAGCTCACGGCGCTGGGCGGGACCTTTACGGGGCATCGTGGATCATGCTTCCTTGACTACTTGGCCTTCTTGGCGCCGTACCGGCTGCGGGCCTGCTTGCGGTTCTTCACGCCGGCTGCGTCGAGCGCGCCGCGGATGATCTTGTAACGCACACCCGGGAGGTCGCGGACGCGGCCACCACGCACGAGCACGATGGAGTGCTCCTGCAGGTTGTGGCCCTCACCGGGGATGTAGGCCGTGATCTCGACACCGCTCGACAGTCGGACACGGGCCACCTTGCGCAGCGCCGAGTTCGGCTTCTTGGGGGTGTTGGTGTACACGCGAGTGCACACACCACGACGCTGCGGCGACCCCTTGAGGGCCGGCGTCTTGGTCTTCGAGAACTTCGTGGACCGCCCCTGGCGGACCAACTGCTGAATCGTGGGCAACGTGGTGCCTTTCGCTGACGAGAACGTGCTTCCCCACGCGCCAGACGGCGCGACAGGACCGGGTAATGCTAGAGGTTCGTCAGCAGGGGCGGCAACCTCACCGACGCGGAACGGCGCCGTCGGTGGCGACGATCAGTTGTCGAGCTTGTCGACTGCGTCCTTCGCGGCCTCGGCGGCCTGCTGCACAGCGCCGTCGACCTGATCGGGGGTCTTCTCCTGCACCATCTGGGCGGCCTTGTCGATGCCCTGGTCGATGGTCTTCTTGTTGCCCTTGATCAAACCCTTGATGCTGTCGAGCAGACCCACGTCGTCCCCCTTGTCGATGGCGCGACCCCGCTGGCCGAGCGGGGCGACGCTAACACGCGCCGAAGGCCGCCCCGCGCACCTCGGCGCGGGGCGGCCTTCGCAGCGTGGGTCAGCCCTCGGCGGCCGGGGGCTCTGACGTGTAGGTGCCGTGGATGTTGCTCAGCCAGGCAGCCGGATCGTCGTCGAAGTCGCTCGAGTACGTGGTCATCGGCTGGTATTCGGGCGCATCGACCGCGAATTCGCGGTACCGAGGCATGCCGGTGCCGGCCGGGATGAGCTTGCCGATGATGATGTTCTCCTTCAGGCCGAGCAGGCCGTCGGAGCGTCCGTCGATGGCCGCCTCGGTGAGTACCCGGGTGGTCTCCTGGAACGAGGCCGCCGACAGCCAGCTCTCGGTGGCGAGCGACGCCTTGGTGATACCCATCAGCTCGGGACGGCCCTCGGCCGGCTTCGAGCCCTCCTCCACCATGCGACGGTTGGTGTCGCGGAAGGTCTTGGCATCGGCCCGCTCGCCGGGCAGGAAGCCGGTGTCGCCGGGCTCCTGCACGCCGATCCGGCGGGTCATCTGGCGCACGATGAGCTCGATGTGCTTGTCGTGGATGCTCACACCCTGGTCGCGGTACACCTTCTGCACCTCTTCGACGAGGTACAGCTGCGTCTCGCGGATGCCCTTGATCTCGAGCAGTTCCTTCGGGTCGAACGGACCATCGGTGACCGGCTCGCCGGCCTTCACCTCCTGGCCGTCGGCCACGATCGGGCGACTGCCCGAGGGCAGCAAGATGGTGTGCTCCTCGCCCTGGTCGTCGACCACGGTGATGGGCAGGCCCTTGCCATCGTCGTCGTTGATGCGCACCACGCCCGAGGCGCGGGCCAGGCGGGCCGCGCCCTTCGGCGTGCGGGCCTCGAACAACTCGACCACGCGGGGCAGACCGCCGGCGATGTCCTTGCCCGCCACACCACCGGTGTGGAAGGTACGCATCGTCAGCTGGGTACCGGGCTCGCCGATCGACTGGGCGGCGATGACGCCAACGGCCTCGCCGAGTTCGATCGACTTACCGGTGGCCAGCGAACGGCCGTAGCACAGCGCACAGACACCGAGCTCGGCGTCGCAGGTGAGCACCGAACGGACCCGGATACGGGTGACCGATGCGTCGTCACGCAACGCTGCCATCTCGGGGTCGCCCACGAGGGTGTTCCGCTGCAGCACGGTGCCGTCGGACAGGGTGATGTCCTGCAGCAGCGCACGGCCGAACAACTTGGTCTCGAGGTAGGCGCGCTTGTTGGCGGTGTCGGCACCCACGTTCTCGACCCACACACCGAGCGTGGTGCCACAGTCGATCTCGCGGATGATGAGCTCCTGCGCCACGTCGACGAGACGACGGGTGAGATAGCCCGAGTCGGCGGTACGCAGTGCCGTGTCGACCAGACCCTTGCGGGCACCCGGCGTGGCGATGAAGTACTCGAGGGTCTCGAGGCCCTCACGGAAGTTCTTCTTGATCGGCCGGGGGATCATGTCACCACGGGGGTTGGCCACCAGGCCGCGCATGCCGGCGATCTGGCGCATCTGGGTCATGTTGCCGCGGGCACCCGAGCCGACCATCATGTCGATCGGGTTGAAGCGCTGGGCCTTGAACTCGGCCTCCATCGCCCGCTGCACCTCGGCGGTGGCGTCGGTCCAGATGCGCACTTCCTGCTGTCGGCGCTCGCCGTCGGTGATGATGCCGCGCTTGAACTGCTTCTCGACCTTGTCGGCCTGCTCTTCGTGCCGGTCGAGGATTTCGCGCTTCACCTTCGGCGTCTTCACGTCGTCGATCGATACCGTCAGGCCGCTCTGGGCAGCCCAGCGGTAGCAGACGTTCTTGATGGCGTCGAGGGCGGTGGCCACTTCCGACTTCTTGTAGTTGTCGGAGAGGCGTTCGACGATGACACCCATCTCCTTCTTCTTCACCAGCTCGTTGATGTGGCCGAAGCGCGCCGGGTAGTCGGCGGGCAGTGCCTCTTCGAACAGCAGGCGACCGGGCGTGGTGTCGAAGGTGTCGCCGGGGCGGCGCATCGTGATCTTGGCGTGCAGGTTGACGCTGCCCTCGTCGAGCGCGCGCAGCACCTCCCACAGATGGCGGAACACACGACCCTCACCGGCGGCACCGTCGACCATCTCGGTGAGGTAGTAGCCACCGATGATGAGGTCCTGGCTCGGCGTGACGATGGGGCGACCCGATGCCGGCGACAAGATGTTGTTGGCGCTGAGCATGAGCACGCGGGCCTCGGCCTGGGCCTCGGCGCTGAGCGGTACGTGGATGGCCATCTGGTCGCCGTCGAAGTCGGCGTTGAAGGCGGTGCAGACCAGCGGGTGGATCTGCAGGGCCTTGCCCTCCACCAGCACCGGTTCGAACGCCTGGATGCCCAGACGGTGCAGCGTGGGCGCACGGTTCAGCAGGACCGGGTGCTCCTTGATGACGTCTTCGAGCACGTCCCACACCTGCGGGCGGCGACGCTCGACCATGCGCTTGGCGCTCTTGATGTTCTGCGCCAGTTCGAGGTCGACGAGGCGCTTCATCACGAACGGCTTGAACAGTTCGAGCGCCATCAGCTTGGGCAGACCGCACTGGTGCAGCTTCAGCGTCGGGCCGGCCACGATGACCGAACGGCCCGAGTAGTCGACGCGCTTGCCGAGCAGGTTCTGGCGGAACCGACCCTGCTTGCCCTTCAGCATGTCGCTGAGGGACTTCAGCGGACGGTTGCCCGGGCCGGTGACCGGACGGCCACGACGGCCGTTGTCGAACAACGCGTCGACTGCTTCCTGCAGCATGCGCTTTTCGTTGTTCACGATGATCTCGGGAGCACCGAGGTCGAGCAGACGCTTGAGGCGGTTGTTGCGGTTGATGACGCGGCGGTACAGGTCGTTCAGGTCGGAGGTGGCGAAGCGGCCACCGTCGAGTTGCACCATCGGGCGCAGTTCGGGCGGGATGACCGGCACCACGTCGAGGATCATGGCCTTCGGGTCGTTCACCAGGCGGCCGTGCTCGTCGCGCTTGTTGAACGAGGCGACGATCTTCAGACGCTTGATGGCCTTCTGACGGCGCTGGGCGCTGAGCGGCTTGCGGCCGCTGGTGGTGGTGTCGATGGCCTCGCGCAGCTTGCGCTCTTCGTCTTCGAAGTTGATGCGATCGATGAGCGCCTTGATGGAGTCGGCGCCGGTGCCACCCTCGAAGTAGTCGCCGTAGCGGTCGCGGAGCTCGCGCCACAGCAGTTCGTCTTCGATGATCATGCGTCCGTGCAGCTTGCGGAACTCGTCCCACGTGCGCTGCAACAGTTCGAGTTCGGCCTCGTAGCGCTCGCGGATGCCCTGCACTTCTTTCTCGGCCACGTTGCGGAGCTTGCGGGCGTCGGCGCCCTCGGCCTCGCTGCGGGTCGCTTCGTCCTCGAGTTCTTTGTAGCGACGGTCGATCTCGAGATCGAGTTCCTTGCGGATGGCGTCGCGCTCTTCGAGGTACTCGGCCTCGAGCGACGGCAGGTTCGCGTCGCGACCCTCCTCGTCGACCCAGGTGACGAGGTTGGCAGCGAAGTAGATGACCTTCTCGAGCTGCTTGGCCTTCAGTTCTTCCTTCGGCTCGATGCCGGCCAGCAGGTACGCCAGCCAGCTACGCGTGCCGCGGAGATACCAGATGTGCACGACGGGCGCGCTGAGCTCGATGTGGCCCATGCGCTCGCGGCGAACCTTCGAACGGGTGACCTCCACACCGCAGCGTTCGCAGACGATGCCCTTGAAGCGCACGCGCTTGTACTTGCCGCAGTAGCACTCCCAGTCGCGGGTGGGCCCGAAGATCTTCTCGCAGAACAGGCCGTCCTTCTCGGGGCGCAGCGTGCGGTAGTTGATCGTCTCGGGCTTCTTCACTTCGCCGTGCGACCACATGCGGATCTGGTCGGCCGTGGCCAGACCGATCTTCAGCTGGTCGAACATGTTGACGTCGAGCATCTCGGGTGTCCTTTGTCGTCGTCGGTCGGTGGTCAGAACGCGCGCTCGCGGCGAGCGGCTCGTTCACGGTCGTCTTCGTCGGTGCCGCGCTCGGGGCGGCTGATGTCGATGCCGAGTTCCTCGGCGGCGCGGAAGACGTCTTCGTCGATCTCGCGCATCTCGATCTCGGTGCCGTCGGCCTGGAGGACCTCGACGTTGAGACAGAGCGCCTGCATCTCCTTCATGAGCACCTTGAAGCTCTCGGGGATGCCCGGCTCGGGCACGTTGTCGCCCTTCACGATGCTCTCGTACACCTTCACGCGGCCGAGCACGTCGTCGGACTTGATGGTGAGCAACTCCTGCAAGCAGTACGCCGCGCCGTAGGCCTCGAGGGCCCACACTTCCATCTCGCCGAAGCGCTGGCCACCGAACTGCGCCTTACCACCGAGCGGCTGCTGGGTGATCATGCTGTACGGGCCGGTGGAGCGGGCGTGGATCTTGTCGTCGACCATGTGGGCGAGCTTGATGATGTACATGTAGCCCACGGTGATGCGGTTGTCGTACGGGTCGCCGGTGCGGCCGTTGTACAACACGGTCTTGCCGTCGGTACCGATGAGACGGTCGCCGTCGACGCTCTCGGGGTTGATGTTCGCCAGGATGCTCTGGATGGTGGGGTGCTTGCCGGCGGTCTCGTCCTCGTCCCAGTGGGCGCCGTCGAACACCGGCGTGGCCACGAAGGTGGACGGCTTGGTGTTCGAGCGGGTCTTGGTCTCGGTGCCGCGGATGGGCGCGTCGCCCACCTGCTTGCCGTTCTTCACGTCGGTCCAGCCCCAGCGGGCGGCGTAGCCGAGGTGCGCTTCGAGCACCTGGCCGACATTCATACGGCTCGGCACGCCGAGCGGGTTGAGGATGATGTCGACGGGCGTGCCGTCGGCGGTGTACGGCATGTCTTCGATGGGCAGCACCTTGGAGATGACGCCCTTGTTGCCGTGACGGCCAGCGAGCTTGTCGCCCACCGAGATCTTGCGCTTCTGCGCCACGTACACCCGAACGAGCTGGTTCACGCCCGGGGGCAGTTCGTCGCCCTCGTCGCGGTTGAACACCTTCACGTCGATGACCTTGCCGCTCTCGCCGTGGGGCACCTTCAGACTGGTGTCGCGCACCTCGCGGGCCTTCTCGCCGAAGATGGCGCGCAGCAAGCGCTCTTCGGGGGTGAGCTCGGTCTCGCCCTTCGGGGTGACCTTGCCCACCAGCACGTCGCCAGGGCCCACCTCGGCGCCGACGCGGATGATGCCGCGGTCGTCGAGGTCTTTCAGGATGTCGTCGGACAGGTTGGGGATGTCGCGCGTGATCTCTTCGGGCCCGAGCTTGGTGTCGCGGGCATCGACCTCGTGCTCGTGGATGTGGATCGACGTGAGCACGTCGTCTTTCACGAGCCGCTCGCTGAGGATGATGGCGTCTTCGAAGTTGTAGCCCTCCCACGGCATCAGGGCGACGAGGAGGTTCTTGCCGAGCGCCAGTTCACCGTGGTCGGTCGACGGGCCGTCGGCCAGGATGGTGCCTGTGGTGACCTTGTCACCCTCCTTCACCCGGGCACGGTGGTTGATGCACGTGTCCTGGTTCGAGCGGCGGAACTTCGACAGGCGATAGCTCTTCTTGCCGTGCTCGGTGTACTGCACGGTGATGACATCACCGCTCACCTCGGTGACGGTGCCGTCGCCGATGGACTGGATGAGGTCGGCGGCGTCGCGGGCCGCACGGTCTTCGATGCCGGTGCCGATGTAGGGGGCTTCAGCCCGCAGCAGCGGTACGGCCTGACGCTGCATGTTGGCGCCCATGAGGGCGCGGTTGGCGTCGTCGTGCTCGAGGAAGGGGATGAGCGCGGTGGCGACCGACACGATCTGGCGCGGGCTGACGTCCATGAGCTGGACTTCCTTCGCGTCGACCAGGGCGATGTCGGTGGTGGCGCCGAAGAAGCTCTCGGCCTCGAGCATGCGCTTGAGGTCTTCCAGGCTGGCGGCCTGCGGGCTGCGCCGGCAGAGCACGCGATCGGTCTGGAAGGTGCCGTCGGGCTTCAGCGGGGTGTTGGCCTGGGCGACGACGTACTTCTCTTCTTCGTCGGCGGCCATGTAGCGGATGTCGTCGGTGACCTTGCCGTTCTTCACGACGCGGTACGGCGTCTCGATGAAGCCGAACTCGTTCACCCGGGCGAAGGTGCTGAGCGCACCGATGAGGCCGATGTTCGGACCTTCCGGCGTCTCGATGGGGCACATGCGGCCGTAGTGGCTGAAGTGCACGTCGCGCACCTCGAAGCCGGCACGTTCGCGGCTGAGACCACCCGGGCCGAGGGCCGACAGGCGACGGCGGTGGGTGAGGCCCGACAGCGGGTTCACCTGGTCCATGAACTGGCTCAACTGGCTGGTGCCGAAGAACTCCTTGATGGCCGCGACCACGGGCCGGATGTTCACGAGCGTGGTGGGCGTGATGGCCTCGACGTCCTGGGTGGTCATGCGCTCGCGCACGACTCGCTCCATACGCGACAGGCCGATGCGCACCTGGTTCTGGATGAGCTCGCCCACACTGCGGATTCGACGGTTGGCGAAGTGGTCCTGGTCGTCGAGGCTGTACCCGGGCTCCTGCTTCACGAGGTGGAGCATGTAGCTGACGGCGGCGACGATCTCGTTCGGCCGCAGTACCTCGTCGCTGATGGCCGGCATCTTGCTCGGGTCGTCGTTGTCGGTGGTGAAGGTGGCACCGAGGTCGACGGTGCCGGCACCGAACAGCTCGTCGAGCTTGGCAACTTCGGAGCCGAGCTTGCGGTCGAGCTTGTAGCGGCCGACCTTCGACAGGTCGTAGCGGCGGCTCTCGAAGAAGGCGTTGCGGAAGTAGGCACGGGCCGACTCGGCCGTGGGCGGCTCGCCCGGGCGGGCACGCTTGTAGATCTCGATGAGCGCCTCGGTCTGGGTGGGAGCGATCGAGCGCTCCTTCTCCCACTGGCCCTCGAGGAAGTCGAAGTGACCGACGAAGCGGTCGAGGAAGCCGGGGGCGTGCTCTTCGTCGTAGCCGAGCGCACGCAGCAGGATGAAGATGCTCATCCGACGCTTGCGGGCGATTCGGGTACCGGCGGTGACGTCCTTGCCGGGCTTGTGCTCGACGTCGAACTCCATCCACTCGCCGCGGTAGGGGTGGATGGTGCCCTTCACGAGTTGGTGCTTGCTCAGGTTGCGGAGGCGGTACCGCTCGCCGGCTTCGAAGATGACACCGGGGCTGCGCACCAACTGGCTCACCACGACACGCTCGGTGCCGTTGATGATGAAGGTGCCCTTCTCGGTCATCATCGGGAAGTCGCCCATGAAGACGGTCTGCTCTTTGATCTCACCGGTGTTGCGGTTCATGAACCGGGCGCGCACGAAGATGGGCGCGCTGTAGGTCATGTCCTTTTCCTTGCACTCCTCCACCGTGAACTTCGGCGGCGGGCGCAGGTCTTCGTCGTCGGCGTCGAGCTCGAGTTCGAGCTGCAGCGCTTCGCTGAAGTCCTTGATGGGCGATATGTCGGCGAAGGCTTCGGCCAACCCCTCGTTCAAGAACCAGTCGAAGCTCTCGCGCTGGACCGCAATGAGGTCGGGCAGTTCGAGCGGTTCGACGAGATTGGCGAAGGAATACCGTTCGCGGGACGTGGAAGAGGCCACAGCGTCACTCCTCAGGGGCAGTCGGCATGGGGGCGCGCGACATCAACGACCCGAAATGGAGGCAGGAGACGCGGCGCACGGCAACTGACGAGCCTACCGGGCAGTCATGTCGATCGTCAACCGCAGTGCTCGGCCAGTCGGCCCGAGGGCCCGGCGTCTCCGAGCGAAACGGTAAGCCCGCCGCGTCGGGCAAGTCAAGGCTTTGCGGTGCCGCGCACGGGCCGAAGTGGAGTCCCCCATTCAGGGGACTTGTAGACAGTGCGTGTTGATGAGACGCACAGCGTCGAAGAAATGACCCTCTGCGCGGCACCGCTGGTCAGAGGTGGTTCAAGAAGGGGCAGGATCCATTGCAGGACAACGGTCCCTCCTGCACGATGACCGGCGTACTCGCACCGAGTGCCCACCGAGAGGACCCGCAATGACCCGCATCAAGAAGCGCATGTTGCTCGCCGGCACGATTGCCGCCACCGTGCTCGTGGGCGGCGTCGGCGCCACGCAGGCCAGCGCACTCGAGATCCCCTGCGCCACCCGCACGCTCAGCAAGGCGTTCAGCCGGTGGGGCGACCTGAACGACTACTTCGTGGTCACCGACGGCACGTTCGAGGCCGGTGCACCCACCTGGAAGCTCGACAAGGGCGCCGCCGTCGCCGCGAAGCTGCAGGCGACCTGGAAGGTGAACGGCGCGGCCCACAACTTCGGCCTGTCGATCCCCAACGGCAGCCGTGCCAAGGCCCCCGAGACCTGCCTCACCGTTGGCGAGGAGTCGTTCCGGTTCTTCTACCGCACCCCGGCGGTGAAGGGCGCCACCCTGACGGTCACCGTCACGTCGAAGAGCGACATGGGAACGGTCAGCTCGTCGATCAAACTCACTGGCAACGGCACCTCGGCTTGGGCCGTGTCGCCGCAGGTCGCCATCCCCAACGTTCTCGGAGAGGACTATCAGCAGTACGTCGAGATCTCGTTCGCCGCCACCGGTGGCGTCTGGGCGATCGACGACGTGATGGTCGATCCGTTCAAGCCGCGCTGAGCGGGCAACATCGTGCACAACCGGGAGGGGCGTTCAAGCCCCATCCCGGTTGTGCCGATCAACGCTGTTGATGTCCGACGACGCGCTCCCACTCGACGCTCATGCCGAGCGTGCTGTGGCTGATGCGCGATCGGCCGCCAGCGCTCGCGCCGAACGCGACGACATCGCTCCAGCCGACCGCTGGAGCGCAGCGCTCCTCGGCGGCGGCTACTTGGCCATCTGTGCGGTGGGCTGGTTCATCGCCCCCCAGCCGACAGCCGCCACGCTGCTCATCTTCCTCGCTGCGAGCGGGGCACACGCCCTGGCGTCGAAGGTCGTGTTCGAGTCGGCCGCCGGCAGCGCGGTCGCCACGCAACCGATCCTGGTCGCGGCCCTGTTGCTGCTGCCGGTGGAACTGGTGCCGACCGTCGTGCTGGCCGGGCTGTTGCTCACCAGCCGTCCCGATGAGCGCACCGGGAACCGGTTGCACGACCTGCTCGTGACCTCGGTGTCTGGTTGGCACTGCCTGGGCCCGGTCATCGTCCTCGCCGTTGCGAACCTGCCCGACGTGGCACTGTCGCACTGGTACGTGTACCTGCTCGCCCTGGCAGCCCAGTTCGCCTTCGAGGCCTCTGTCGCCGTTGCGAGGTACCGCGCTCTCGGCATGCCGATCGGTGAGCTGCCACGCCCGATGACGTGGAGCTGGTCGGTCGACGCCCTGCTCGCCCCGATCGGCCTGACAGCCGTGCTCGCCACCGACAGCTGGTGGGTCGCTCTGGGGTGGGCGTCCACCCCGATCGCCCTGCTCGCGCTGCTCGCCCGCGACCACGCTGAGCACCTCGAAAAGGCCGTGGTCATCAGCGAGGCGTTCGACGCGGCGGTGAGCGCTGCTCGGCGAGATGCGCTCACCGAGCTCGCCAACCGTCGGGCCTGGAGCGAAGCGACCGCGCGCGCTGCGATCGAGTTCGAAGCCGACCCGCTCGGCAAGACCGTCGCGGTTCTCATGGCCGACCTCGATGGGCTGAAGATGGTGAACGACCTGCTCGGCCACGACGCGGGCGACGACCTCATCTGCGCCGCAGCTGATGTGCTGCGCAGCGCAGCTCCGGCTGACGCCCTGGTCGCCCGGCTCGGTGGCGACGAGTTCGGCATCCTGCTGGTCGGCAGCTCGACCACTGCCGAGGAGTTGGTGTTCGCCGTGCGCCACGCATCACTCACCCACCCCGGTCTGCACGGCTGCTCGGTCTCGCTCTCGGTCGGGATCGCCTCGTGCCCACCGTTCGACGCCGTCGAGGACGCGCTCGTCGCGGCCGATCAGCGTGCATTCGTCGACAAGGCCGAGCGGCGAGCCGGACGTCGCTGACTCTCGTTCAGGTTGGCTCAAGAAGACTGGCGGGAGCGGCACCGCCACCTCGCCGACCGGACGATCGAGAACACATCCGAAACGAGCCAGCAGGAGTGCCATGAATCCCCGCCCCAAGAAGTTCCTTGCCGCATTCGTCGGCGCCGTCGCCGCAATCACCATGATGGGCGCCGGCTCGGCTGCTGCGAAGACGCCGCCGCCGAAGCCGCCCATCGTGAGCGAGTCGGCGGCCAAGGACGGAAGTGGCAACGGCTCGCCGTCCTACAACGGGGCCAGCCCGAGGAGCTTCAAGCCCCGCTGACCTCCGGCCCGACGCCGCGACGATCCGTGTGCCCACCCGACCGAGGTCTGGTGGGCACACGGCCGTCAGGCCCCACCTGATGACTCCTTGAAGTGATGCGCACTCCGCCTCCCCGGCGACGACCACACCGTCGCCAGCAACCATGTGCGGCCACGTCGATGAACCCTCACCGGGCTCACCGATGAGCCGTGGGATCCCGGCGACGCACATCGCATCCGGGACAGTCCCCCTGGTGACGACTGCGATCGAGCCGAGCGCCGCGCGGGCGATCGAGAATGCCCGCTCGATGGCCGATGCACGCGCGCATCGCGGCCGCGGTCTGTGGCGTGACCGGTTGAGCGCCATGGTCCTCGGGTACAGCTTCGTCGCGGTCGCCGTCACCCTGGCCTGCCTCGAAGGCTCGTTCAGCAGCGACATCGCGGCGCGCCTGGCGCTCGTCACCTTCGTCTATGCCGCGGCGTCGCGGGTCGTCTTCGAGTCCGTCGGCGGTGACGCCATCGCTGCACAACCGGTCCTCGTGGCGGCACTGTTTCTCCTCCCGCTGCCGCTCGTTCCGCTCGCCGTGCTCCTCGGCAGCACCGTCGCCTGGCTCAGCAGCAGACCCAAGCTCTCCAGCCACGGGTTCGCGGCAGAGGTGCTCGCCGGCTGGCACACCGTCGGGCCCGTGACCGTCCTCGCTGCGAGCGACGCAACAGCGAGCCTGGCGTCGTGGCCGTGGCTGCTCGTGGCCCTGATCGCCCAGTTCCTGATCGACTCGATCGTGGCGGTGACGAGGTGCGCAGCGCTCGGCATCCCCCCCTCGTCACTCACCGGCGTCCTGATGTGGACGTATGCCGTCGACGCGCTTCTGGCGCCCGTCGGGTTGGCGGCGGTGCTCGCCACCGACAACGTCCTGATCGTCCTGCTGCTGGCCTGCACACCCGTCGGGTTGCTCGCGCTGTTGGCCCGCGACCGCGCCGCACACCTCGAGCAGGCCGTCACCATTTCGGCGGCCTACGAGTTGGCCATCGGCCAGGCAACGACCGACGCGCTCACAGAGGTCGCCAACCGCCGGGCGTGGACCGAGGCGACCGCCCGCGCCGCGATCGAGCATGCCGCCGACCCCGCAGGTCATCCGGTGACGGTGCTGATCGCCGACGTCGACGGCCTCAAGGCTGTGAACGACAGCCTCGGCCACGACGCTGGCGACAGCTTGATCTGCGCCGCCGCCGACGTGCTCCGCGCCGCTGCGCCGCCCGACGCGCTCGTCGCCCGGCTCGGCGGCGACGAGTTCGGCATCCTCATCGTCGGCGGCGCCGTGTCGAGCGCCGGGCTCGCTGCCGAGGTCCGCCGGCTGGCAGCTGCGCACCCCGGGGTGCGCGGCAACGCCGTCTCGCTGTCGATCGGCGTCGCAGCCTGCCCGCCGCTGCGAGCAGTCGAAGAGGCGGTCGCCGTCGCCGACCACGAGTCGACCGTCGACAAGGCGACCCGTCGAGTGCATCGTCGCTGAACCGACCGTCGGGTCGCGCCCTGGGCCGATATACGAGATCGGGCCCGGGGGTGCACCCCGGGCCCGATCTCAGACAAGCGTGACGCGCCGTGCGGCGCTCGAGGTCACTTCACCTCGACGCCGGCACCCGCCTCGACGAGCTTGGCCTTGGCGGCCTCGGCTGCATCCTTGTTGACCTTCTCGAGCACGGGCTTGGGAGCGCCGTCGACGAGGTCCTTGGCTTCCTTGAGGCCCAGGCTGGTGAGCTCGCGCACCACCTTGATGACCTGGATCTTCTGAGCACCGGCGTCGGTGAGGACGACGTCGAACTCGTCCTTCTCCTCTTCGGCGGGGGCAGCGGCGCCGCCACCGGCGGCCACGGCGGCCACGGCGACGGGAGCAGCGGCGGTGACGCCGAACTTCTCTTCGAAGGCGGTGAGGAGCTCGCTGA
>JBIIDH010000189.1:0-3725 GCA_044238435.1 Ilumatobacteraceae bacterium
TGCCGGTGAACAGGTTGCTCAGCGGGTAGCCGATGAAGCTCCACTTCTCGAAGCTCGGCTGGCCGGTCTCGGCGATGCGGAAGCCCTCGGCCAGGAAGCCGGTGACGCCCAGCACGAAGAACGTGGCCAGGATGAGCGCGTGCTCGGGCTTCGACTTGATGCGGATGCGGTACGGGCGCTGCACGTAGCGGCGCACGACGGCCCACACGATGCCGACGAGGAAGACGAGACCGGCGAGGTCGCCGATGAACGCGTAGGCCATGTACACGCGGCCGTGCAGGAACTTGAGGTCTTCCGGCAGCTGGTGGTCGACCTCGAGCACGGTGGTGACACCGAGCAGCACGAGGAAGCCGAAGTAGATCATCGAGTGCATCAGGCCGGCGGCCGAGTCGCGCAGCAGGGTGCGCATGTACACACCGGCGCGGAAGTCGGCGAGGCGACGCTTCACGTTCTTCGGGGTGGTGCGGCGCCGGTCGGGTGCGCCGCGCTCCCAGTTCTTCACCCGGTCGGCGAAGGCGAACGAGCCCCACACCAGCAGCACCGGGATGACCGTGTAGAAGGCCACCTGCAGGGCGCCGGGGATACCGTCGAACACCTCACGAGTGACTTCGCTGGTGCTGTGCCACTTGGTGAACTGCGGCAGGATGCCGGAGACGAGCGTGAACACGCCCATGAAGCATCCGATGGCGATGACGAGCTGATGGGGCTTGATGCGCTTGGGACCCTTGTCGGCCGGCGCGGGAGACGACGCGTGCGTACTCATGGCGTTGCCGACTGTAGTTCGCCGGAGGGCGCGCGCTCACGCCCACGGGCCGCGTGTCACGCGGCCGGGGGTGGAGGAATCAGCCGAAGTACTGGCGATCGAGGTCGCGGATGCGACCTGCGAGCGACGCGAGCAGCTTGTGCGCCAGCGCCGGGACCTGGTCGACGACGCCCAGGAACGAGCGCTGGTCGAGCAGGAGGAAGGTGCAGTCGGTCTCGCAGGTGACCGTCGCGGTGCGCGGCCCGTGGTCGAGCAGCGACAGTTCACCGACGATGGTGCCCGGCCCGAGGACGGCGACCTTCTTGCCGTTGCGCTTCACCTGCACGGTGCCGCTGAGCACGACGAACGCCTCGCGACCGGTCTGGCCCTGGTCGACGATGAGCGAGCCCGCGGGCATCGACACCTCGTCACCCGCCTTCGCGATCTTCTCCAGATCCTTCTGGGTGCAGCTCTGGAAGAGCGGGACGTTGCGAAGGTTGTCGACGTATGCCTTCTTGCTTGCCATGCGGCGAGCATAGACCGCTCGTGAACTCGTGCGTGACGTGTCGTCGGTCGCAGGTGTCAGTGGCCTCCGGCCTGTGCCGCCACCGCTGCGGCTGCAGCAGCGATGGCCTCGGCGTCGCCGAGGTACTCGGCGCTCGTCGCGGCCAGTGAGTCGTCGAACGTGTAGCGCCGCGGTGCGCCGGTGGGGATGTTCACCTCGGCGATCTCGTCGGCCGAGATGTGCTCGAGATGCATCATCAATGCCCGCAGGCTGTTGCCGTGCGCCGTGACCAGCACGTCGAGGCCGGCCCGCAACTGCGGCACGATGGCGTCGTACCAGTAGGGCAGCACGCGGGCGACGACATCTTTCAGGCACTCGCTCGCCGGCAGCACGTCGGGTGCCAGGCGGGCGTAGCGCGGGTCATTGCGCGGATGCTCGGGGCTGTCGAGGTCGACCGGCGGGGGCGGCACGTCGAAGCTGCGGCGCCACAGTTTGGTCTGCTCGACCCCGTGGCGGTCGGTGGTCTCTTTCTTGTCGAGGCCCTGCAGCGCGCCGTAGTGGCGCTCGTTCAGCCGCCAGTTCCGCTGCACCGGCAGCCACACCATTCCCATCGCGTCGAGCGCGAGGTGGCAGGTGACGACGGCGCGGGTGAGCAACGACGTGTGGGCGACGTCGAACCTGAGCCCGGCCTCGGCCATCGTGTGGCCCGCCGCCGTGGCCTCGCCCAGGCCCTTGTCGGTCATGGGTACGTCGTGCCAGCCCGTGAAGAGGTTGAGCCTGTTCCATTCGCTCTCGCCGTGGCGGAGCATCACCAGCGTTCCCGTCATGGCCGTGCCTGTCATGTCCGCCATGGTAGATCGACGGTCAGCAGCCGAGGCGGCCCTTGATCTCGTCGACCACACCGTCGATCTGGCCGATGGCCCGCTCGACCACGTCCGCCGCTCCCTGCGGGTCGGTGGCAAAGGCCGAGCTGGCGACGTCGAGTTGTTTCGCAGCATCCTCGATACGGGCGTATGCATCGCTGGGGATGGCGTCGAGTGGCAGTTCCTTCACCACCGACGCAACGGTGTGCGAGATGCCGGCCAGGTTGGCGATGGATTCGGTGGACAGGTTGCCGGTGTTGTCGAGCCCCTTGCCGGCGAGGTCGAGGCCGGCACAGCTGGCGACTCCGGCGGCCTCCGAGGCGGCCTTCTCGGCGAGGCCGCACGAGGTGGCGCCCACAGTGAGCAGACCGAGCGACAGCACGAGGGCGACGCGATGGTGGGAACGCAGCACGATCATCGCTCCATACTGTCCGGAACGGAGGCCGTCGTGCCGTCGGGTGGCAGCGGTAACGTCGCAGCCCGTGACCATCGCCTACGCCTTCGACCGCTATCTCCGCCACGACGAGTACACCCAGTGGCTGCACGAGATGGCGGCCCAGCACCCCGGCCTGCTCAGCATCGAGAGCTACGGCCGCTCGCACGAGGGTCGCGACCTGTGGTTGGCCACCATCACCGATGCCGACACCGGCGCGCACGACACCAAGCCCGCCCACTGGATCGACGCCAACATCCACTCGGTCGAGGTCACCGGTGGGGTGGCGGCGTTGCACATCATCCACCACCTCGTCACCGGCTTCGGCACCGACCCGACGGTCACCCGGGCACTGCGTACCCGCACCTTCTACATCGCACCGCGCGTGAACCCCGACGGTGTGGAGTGGGTACTGGCCGACTCGCCGCAGCACCGTCGCAGCAGTACCCGCGCCTGGCCGTGGCGCGACGCGCACCGTGCGCCCGGTCTGCACAAGCGCGACATCGACGGCGACGGCCGCATCCTCACGATGCGCGTGCCCGACCCCAACGGCGCCTGGATGGTGTCGAGTCTCGATCCGCGACTGATGGCACCGGTGCCGCTCGACGGCGCCGAGCCCGGCACCGCCCGCTATCGGTTGCTGAACGAGGGCGAACTGCTCGACTACGACGGTTTCACCGTGCCCACACCGAAGCCGCCGCAGGCCCTCGACATGAACCGCAACTTCCCGGCGGGCTGGGGCACCACGGTGCCGGGCAGTGGCGACCACCCGCTCAGCGAGCCCGAGATCGACGCGCTGGTGCGGGCCATCGTGTCCCGGCCGAACGTGTGCGGCTACAACGCCTTCCACACCAGCGGCGGCGTGTTGCTGCGCCCGTCGAGCACCAAGCGCGACGGCGACCTGCCGCCCCTCGACGTGTGGGCGTGGAAGGAGATGGGTGTCCGCGGCACCGAACTCACCCGCTACACGGTGCACTCGGTGTACGAGGACTTCACGTGGGATCTCAGCGACACGATGAGCGGCGCCGCCGACGACTGGGTGTACGAGCACCTCGGTGTGTTCGGCTGGACCACCGAGTTCTGGGACCTGCTGCAGGCGGCTACCGGCACCAAGCAGTCGACGAAGATGTGGTACACCGGCCCCACCGAGGCCGAGGAACACGCCGTGCTGCAGTGGGCCGA
>JBIIDH010000095.1:0-13099 GCA_044238435.1 Ilumatobacteraceae bacterium
CCCGAGCACCAGCCACACCGTGCTGCTGTGGGCCTCCGTTGCGCTGTTCATCGCGGCCATCGGCAAGTCGGGCCAGTTCCCGCTGCACACCTGGCTGCCCGACGCCATGGCCGGCCCCACACCCGTCAGTTCGCTGCTGCACTCGAGCACCATGGTGGTGGCCGGTGTGTTCCTGGTGGCCCGCCTCTACCCGGTGTTCTACAACGGGTTGTCGATCGCCCAAGACGGCAACACCGCCAACTTCATCGCCATCATCGGTGGCATCACCATCGTCATCGCGGCGGCCCTGGCGTTCGTGCAGAACGACATCAAAAAGGTGCTCGCCTACTCCACCGTCAGCCAGCTCGGCTACATGATGATGGGCCTCGGCGTGGGTGCCTGGACACCGGCCGTGTTCCACATCTTCACCCACGCCTTCTTCAAGTGCTGCTTGTTCCTGTGCGCCGGTTCGGTGGCGCACTCGGGCTCGCATCACAGCTTCGACATGAAGAAAGACATGGGCGGCCTGGCCAAGAAGATGCCCATCACGGCCACCGCCTGGATCCTGTCCACACTGGCGCTGTGCGGTGTGCCGTTCTTCAGCGGCTTCTTCTCCAAGGACGAGATCATCGACAACGCCCACTACCAGGGCTACACGATCTTCTGGATCGTCGGCCTGGTGGGTGCCTTCATGACCACCGCCTACATGACCCGGGCCACGTACCTCACGTTCTTCGGTGTGGCCCGTGGTGCGGCTGCCGGCGAGCACCACGACGAGCACGCCGACGCCCATGCGGCCCACGACGATCACGCGGTCGACGTGCACGCGGCTCACGCCCACGACGTCCACGGTGCCGACGCCCACGACGACCATGCCCACGACGATCACGGTCACGGTGCGCACGCCGGCCCACACGAGTCGCCCTGGCTCATCACCGGCCCCATCGTCATCCTCGCCGTGCTGGCGGTGGTCAGCGGCTACATCAACGCCGCACCGTTCCACATCGAGAAGTTCCTCGAGTGGGTCGAACCACGGGGCAGCGAGTGGGCGCCTGCACTCGAGCACGCCGTGTTCAAGTGGATCAACGCCGTGCCGTCGATCGTGCTCGTGGCGCTCGGCTTCGTGGTCAGCCTCGCCATCTGCCGTGGCCTGTACAACAGCGAGCGGTTCCCGCTGAAGGGCCTCACCCAGCGCTTCGCCCCGGCCCGCGCCGGATACGCGTTCCTGGCGAACAAGTACTACCTCGACGCCCTCTACGGCGTCATCATCAAGGCCGTCGCCTACCCGATCTCGAAGGCTGCGTACTGGGTGAACCAGCATGTGCTCGACGGCATCGTCAATGGTGCCGGCATCGGTGGCCGCAAGACGGGTGAATGGGTGTACCGCAACATCGACCAGCGTGTGGTCGACGGCGCGGTGAATGGCAGCGGTGCCGCAGCACGCGGCTCAGGTGGCGCATTGCGCCCGCTGCAATCAGGCAAGGTCAACCAGTACGGAGCGTTGCTGTTCGGTGCCGCAGCAGTCGTAGCGCTCGTACTCGTCATCGTGAACAGCTAGGGAGCACAACGACCATGGACGTCCTCCGCGACCAGAACTGGCTGCTGAGCCTCGGCACATTCCTGCCGTTGGCCGGTGTGCTGGTGATGCTCTTCATCCCCAAGGCACAGGAACTGCTGCACAAGCAGGTGGCGATGCTCACGGCAGTGGCCACGCTGGGTGTGGGCATCTACACGCTCACCCAGTTCGACTACGACCAGTCGGAGAAGCTGCAGTTCTTCGCCGACACGAAGTGGATCTCGGTCATCAAGAGCGGGTACACCATCGGCCTCGACGGCATCAGCCTGCCGCTGTACTTCCTGTCGATGGTCATCACCGTGCTGGTGATGATCTACTCATGGGACCACGTGCCGTCGCCCGGCAACCCGAAGGCGTTCCTCATCCTGATGCTGGTGCTGCAGACCGGTATGGCCGGCACCTTCATCGCCCAGGACCTCATCTTGTTCTTCGTGTTCTTCGAAGTGGTGCTGCTGCCGATGTACTTCATGATCGGCGTGTGGGGCGGCGAGAACCGTCAGTACGCGTCGCTGAAGTTCTTCCTCTACACGATGTTCGGCTCGGCGCTGATGCTGGTGTCGTTCCTGGCGCTGTTCTACAAGACGGGCGCAGAGAGCTTCTCCATCCCGTACCTCGTCGAGAACGGCGTCGGGATCTCCAAAGACGTAGCCATCTGGATCTTCGCCGGCATGTTCATCGGCTTCGCCGTGAAGGTGCCGATGTTCCCGTTCCACACCTGGCTGCCCGACGCCCACACCCAGGCACCCACACAGGGTTCGGTCATCCTGGCCGCCGTACTGCTGAAGTTGGGCACCTACGGTTTCGTGCGCATCGCCATCCCCATCCTGCCGCAGGCCGCAGTGAAGTGGGCCCCGATCATCGGAGTGCTGGCGGTCATCGGCATCATCTACGGCGCCCTCGGGTGCCTGGCGCAGACCGACATGAAGCGGCTCATCGCCTTCAGTTCGGTGGCTCACATGGGCTTCGTCATGCTGGGCATCAGCACCCTCACCTCGATGGGCATCAACGCCGCCCTGTTCGGCATGGTGGCCCACGGCCTCATCACCGGCATGTTGTTCTTCCTCGCCGGCTCGGTGAAGGAGCGCTACCACACCCTCGAGATCAAGCGCCTCAGCGGCATGCTGCAGCAGATGCCGAAGCTCGGCTGGATCATGGGCTTCTGCGCCATGGCCTCGCTCGGCCTGCCCGGCCTCGCCGGCTTCTGGGGCGAGTTCCCGGCCATCCTCAGCGCCTACAGCCCGGCGCCGCAGCTCAGCACCGGCCTGTTCCGCACGCTCATGGTCATCGCCGCACTGGGCACCGTGCTCGCCGCCGCCTACCTGCTGTGGCTCTACCAGCGCACCGCCTTCGGCAACCCGACGGCGGAGTTCTCGGGTGACGGCCACGCCCACAGCGTCGGCGCCGCAGGGCACGACGACCACCACAGCGACATCCACGATGTCACCCGCTTCGAGTGGATGGCGTGGACGCCCTTGCTCGTGGCCATCGTGGTGTTCGGCGTGTTCCCGCAACTGATGTTCAAGGTGATGGACCCGGCGGTCACCGAACTGGTGAAGGTGTTCAACCCGTGATCGCCTCGCTCCTCGCCGCTGCCGCCGAGTTCACGGCGCCGACGATCGACTATCACGCGCTCGCCCCCGAGATCATCCTCGCCGTGGGCATCTGCATCGTGCTCCTGGTCGACCTGTTCGTCGAGGAGCGCCAGCGCTGGATCACGAGCACCATCACCGGCATGGTGCTGCTCGCTGCGTTCATCCCGGTGGTCACACTCAGCGTCATCGGCGGCGACGTGCGTTCACTGTTCGACGGCCGCTACGTGATCGACGAGTTCGCCCTCGTCGTGAAGGCGCTGTTCCTGCTGGCCGGCTACGTCGTGGTGCTGCTCAGCAGCAACGAGGTGGAAGAGGGCCACTACCACCAGGGTGAGTACTACGTCCTGCTGCTCGCCAGCATCACCGGCATGGTGATGATGGGCTCTGCCCGCGACATGGTGAGCATCTTCGTTGCGCTCGAGTTCCTCTCGATCCCCGCCTACATGCTGGCTGCCTGGCGCAAGCGCGACCGCAAGAGCAACGAAGCCGGCGTGAAGTACTACCTGCTCGGCGTGTTCGCCAGTGCCGTGATGCTGTACGGCATGAGCCTGCTCTACGGCGTCACCGGTACCACGTTGCTGGCCGACATCGGCCCGGCCGTCACCCTCGATGGCAACATCGGCGGTGTGGAGGTACTGGCGGTGGCCTTCGTGATCATCGGCTTCGCCTTCAAGGTGAGCGCCGTGCCGTTCCACCAGTGGGCGCCCGACGTGTACGAGGGTGCGCCCACGCCCATCACCGCGTTCTTGAGCGTGGCCTCGAAGGCCGCCGGGTTCGTGGCCCTCGTCACGCTGATCTACCTCGCCTTCCCGAACGCCGCCGATGTGTACCAGCCCCTGCTGTGGGTGCTGGCCGCGCTGTCGATGACCGTGGGCAACCTGCTGGCGCTGCGCCAGACCAACATCGTGCGCATGCTCGCCTACTCGAGCATCAGCCAGGGCGGCTTCATCCTCATGCCGCTGGCCGTGGCCGGTGCCGGCACCACCGCCGAGACCTCGCTGAAGGCTGTGGTCGTGTACCTGGTCATCTACGCCGCCACCAACCTCGGCGCCTTCGCCGTCGTCATCGCCGTGGCGCGCAAGACCCGCAGCGGCGAGATCAGCAGCTACGGGGGCCTGTTCAGTTATGCCCCCGCCCTCGGTGTGCTGATGACCGTCTTCATGGCCTCGCTCGCCGGTATCCCGCCGCTGGGCGGCTGGTACGCCAAGTTCGGTGCCTTCAAGGCAGCACTCGACGCCGGTAACGGCTGGGGTTACTCCATCGCCATCATCGGTGCCGTCAACGCGGTCATTGCTGCGGCGTACTACATCACCGTGATGCGCGAGATCTGGATGAAGCCGGTGCCCGACGGCGACATCACACCCATCCGCACCCCGATGTCGCTGCAGACGGCGCTCATCATCACGTGCGGTGTCACCGTGGTGCTCGGCGTGCTGCCCGATCTGGTGGCACGCTACGGCGACCTGGCCGACCTCACCGGTGCCTTCGGCCGCTGACGACATCGCCCAGGCCATCGCCGCCGCAGGCGGGATGATCGGGTTCGACGAGTTCATGGACCGGGCGCTCTACGGCGCCAGCGGCTTCTACACCGAGGTGGGCCGCGCCGGCCGTCGTGGCGACTTCATCACGTCGCCCGAGGTGGGGCCGTTGTTCGGCGCGGTGCTGGCGCGCTGGATCGATGCCGAATGGCAGCGCCTCGGCCGCCCCGACGACTTCACCGTGGTGGAGGTGGGCGCCGGACCGGGAACCCTGGCCCGCTCCGTCAACGCGGCCTGGACTGCCTGCCCGACCTTGCAGCGCCACCGCTACCTCGCCGTCGAGTCGTCGGCTGCACAGCGGGCGCTGCACCCCGACGGCATCGAATCACTGGCCACCGTGCCCGATGGGCGATTCACGGGCGTGGTGGTGGCCAACGAACTGCTCGACAACCTGCCCTTCCACCTCGCCGTGTTCGACGACGGCTGGCGCGAGGCCTTCGTGGCCGCGGCGCCCGACGGTCGGTTCGTCGAGGTGCTGCAGCCGTTCGACACGGTGCCCGCAGCGCTCCCACCGTCGGCTCCGCACGGTGCGCGTGCACCGTGGCAGCAGCAGGCAGCGGCATGGGTCGATGAGATGCGGTCGAAGCTGGTCGCCGGCAGTGTGCTGGTGATCGACTACGGCGTGGCGCGCACCGCCGAGTTGGCCGGTCGCCCGTGGCGCGACTGGCTGCGCACCTATCGCGGACACGAGCGCGGTGTGCACTACCTGCTCGATGCCGGCCTGCAGGACATCACCGCCGACATCGCGGTCGATCAACTGCCAGAGCCCGACGAGCTGCGCACCCAGGCCCAGTTCCTGCAGCGCTGGGGGATCGACGAACTGGTCGATGAAGGCCGTGCCGCCTGGGCCGCTGCAGCAGCTGCGCCCACCGTGGCGGCGATGTCGATGCGGAGCCGGATCCGTGAGGCCGAGGCGCTGCTCGACCCGGCAGGACTCGGTGGATTTCTGGCCCTGACCTTCCGGGTCGACCCGAGCGGCCAGTAGCGTTCTCCTCCTGTGGCATCGGACAAGACCGCCGGACCCGAGTCGGTAGAACTCGCCAAGCAGCACGCTGCTGAAACCGCCCCTGAGGAACCAGAGGTTCCTGCCGAGGCGGATGTGGCCGACGACGACTACATCGCCGCGATCTCCGAGCCCGGCCACGACCACGAGCACCACGAGCACAGCAAGGCGGGCACCATCGCGCTCGCCCTGGGTGCGCTCGGCGTGGTGTACGGCGACATCGGCACCAGCCCGCTGTACGCGCTGCGCGAGGCGTTCACCGAAGAACACCACACGATGGTGGTCGACAAGGTGAACGTGTACGGCGTGGCGTCACTGGCCTTCTGGTCGCTCGTCATCATCATCTCCATCAAGTACCTGGCCTTCGTGATGCGCGCCGACAACAAGGGCGAGGGCGGCATCTTGTCGCTCACCTCGCTGGTGATGCGTCGTCGCCAGCGCACGGTGGCCAAGTCCAGCCTGCTGGTGGCGCTCGGCATCTTCGGTACGGCGCTGCTCTACGGCGACGGGGCCATCACGCCGGCTATCTCGGTGCTGGCGGCTGTCGATGGGCTCACCCTGGTCTCTCCTGGGTTCGACAGTTGGATCGTCCCTATCGCCATTGTCATCCTCGTGGTGCTGTTCCTGGTGCAGAGCAAGGGCACCGGGGCAGTGGGCAAGGTGTTCGGCCCGGTGATGATGGTGTGGTTCGCCACGCTGGCAGTGCTGGGTCTACGCCAGGTACTCGCCCATCCCGAGATCATCAGCTCGGTGAATCCGGTGAATGCGGTGCGCTACTTCACCCATGAACCGATGAAGGCGTTCCTGTCGCTCGGTTCCATCTTCCTCGTCGTCACCGGTGGCGAAGCCCTCTATGCCGACATGGGGCACTTCGGCCGCAAACCGATCATGTGGGGTTGGTACGGCATGGTGCTGCCGTCGCTCGTGCTGAACTACTGGGGCCAGAGCGCCTTCCTGCTGGAAAACCCCGAGCTGGTGGAAGAGAAGTTCTTCTTCCTCATGGCCCCCGATGCGCTCCAGTTGCCGCTCGTGCTGCTGGCCACCGCGGCCACCGTCATCGCCTCGCAGGCGCTCATCTCCGGCGTGTTCTCGCTCACCGCCCAGGCAGTCCAACTCGACTACCTGCCGCGCATCGAGATCCGCCACACCAGTCATCAGCACATGGGCCAGATCTACGTACCGCTGGTGAACTGGTTGCTGATGGCGGCGTGCATCGGCCTGGTGCTCGGCTTCCGCACCGCGTCGAACCTCGCCGCGGCCTACGGCATCGCCGTCACGATGACCATGGCCATCACCACGCTCATCTTCTTCAAGGTGCTGGTCGACCGCTGGAACTGGCCGCAATGGAGGGCGTATCTCGTCTGCGTGCCGTTGCTTGTCATCGAGATCGGGTTCGTCAGCGCCAACATGGTGAAGATCCCCAGCGGCGGCTGGTTCGCCCTGGCCGTGGCCATCATCTTGATGGTGCAGATGCAGACCTGGCGGCGCGGTCGCCAATTGGTGGCAGAGCGCATCCACCGTGGCGAGCGACCGATCGTCGAGGTGCTCGACAGTGCCACCGACATCAAGCGCGTCGCTGGTACGGCCGTGTTCATGTTCAAAGACCTCGGCAAGGCCCCGCCGGCGTTGGTGAACAATCTGCGCCACAACAAAGTGCTGCACCGGACCACGCTCATCGTGTCGGTCGACACCGACGATGCGCCCCGCGTCGACCCCGACGACCGCTACGAGGTCACCAAGGTCGAGCCCGGGGTGTTCCAGGTGCTGCTCACCTTCGGCTTCATGGAAGACCCTGATGTGCCTGCCGCACTGGCCCAGATCGAGCACCGCGGCCTCGACTTCGACCCCGACGATGTCACCTATTTCATCGGCCGCGAGTCCATCATCGCCGGCAAGGCGCCCGGCATGCACCCGTTGCGTGAGCACCTCTTCGTGCTGCTGAACCGTGGTGCCGACAGCGCCAGCCGCTTCTTCAACCTGCCCACCGATCGCGTGTTCGAGGTGGGTTCGCGCGTCGAGATCTGAGCGCACCCGGGATCGCCCGCCCCGCGGCGCGCCCGCCCGGCTTTGCTACGTTCACCCCTGCGGATCAACCGAAGGGGACGACGACATGAGCGACGCCAACGCGATCGATGCACTGCAGTGGGAGAACCGGCGGTTCGCGCCGTCCGACGCGTTCAAGCGCGAGGCACTGGTCACCGGCACGTTCTTGTACGACCAGGCCGACGCCGACTACCAGGGTTTCTGGGCGCGTCAGGCCGCTGAACTGCTCGACTGGAACACCGACTGGCACACCATCTGCGACTGGGAACTGCCGTTCTCGAAGTGGTTCGTCGGCGGGCAGCTGAACGTGAGCTACAACTGCCTCGACCGCCATGTGCTGGCCGGCCGCGGCGACAAGGTGGCGTTCCACTGGGAGGGCGAACCGGGCGACACCCGCACCGTCACCTACGCCGAGTTGCTGGCCGAGACGCAGCGGTTCGCCAACGTGCTGAAGGGCCTGGGTGTGCAGCGCGGCGACCGGGTGAACATCTACCTGCCGATGATCCCCGAGGCGGCCGTGGCCATGCTGGCGTGCGCGCGCATCGGTGCGGCCCACAGCGTGGTGTTCGGCGGCTTCAGCTCGCACTCGCTGCGCGACCGCATCAACGACGCCGAGGCCAAGGTGCTCATCACCGCCGACGGCGGTTACCGGCGCGGTGAGGTGTTCCCGCTGAAGCCCGTCGCCGACGAGGCATTGGCCGAGACGCCCAGCATCACCGGTGTGGTGGTGGTGCGCCGCGGCGGCAACGACGTGCCGATGCAGGACGGCCGCGACCACTGGTACCACGACCTGATGGCTGCTGCCGACCCGGTGTGCCCCGCCGAGCCGATGGACAGCGAGCAACTGCTGTTCCTGCTGTACACCTCGGGCACGACGGGCAAGCCGAAGGGCATCATGCACACCAGTGGCGGCTACCTCACCCAGGTGGCCTTCACGCACAAGTACGTGTTCGACCTGCACGACGACGACATCTACTGGTGCACCGCCGACGTCGGCTGGATCACCGGGCACAGCTACATCGTCTATGGCCCGCTGGCCAACGGTGCCACCCAGGTGATGTACGAAGGCGTGCCCAACTTCCCCGGTAACGACCGCTTCTGGGCGATCATCGAGAAGTACCGGGTGACGAAGTTCTACACGGCGCCCACCGCCATCCGCACCTTCATGAAGTGGGGAACCGACGAGCCCGCCAAGCACGACCTCAGCTCGTTGAAGGTGCTCGGCAGCGTGGGCGAGCCCATCAACCCCGAGGCGTGGATGTGGTACCACGAGCACATCGGCGGCAGTCGTTGCCCCATCGTCGACACCTGGTGGCAGACCGAGACCGGCGGCATCATGATCAGCCCGCTGCCCGGCGCCACCACCACCAAGCCCGGATCGGCGACGTTCGCGCTGCCGGGCATCGGTGCCGAGCTCGTCGACGAGAACGGTGTGCAGGTGCTGCGCGGCGGTGGGTACCTCACCCTCACCCAGCCATGGCCCAGCATGCTGCGCGGCATCTGGGGCGACCCCGAGCGCTACCGCGACACCTACTGGAGCCGGTTCGACGGCCGGTACTTCGCGGGCGACGGCGCCAAGCTCGACGACGACGGCTACCTGTGGCTGCTCGGGCGCGTCGACGACGTGATGAACGTCAGTGGCCACCGCATCAGCACCACCGAGGTGGAGTCGGCACTCGTCGCCCACCCGTCGGTGGCCGAGGCGGCCGTGGTGGGCGCCAACGATGCCACCACCGGCCAGGCCATCATCGCCTACGTCACGCTGCGGGGTGGTGCCACGGTCGACGAACAGGACCTGCGCAACTTCGTCGCCCACGAGATCGGGGCCATCGCGAAGCCGAAGACCATCTACTTCACGCCCGACCTGCCGAAGACCCGCAGCGGCAAGATCATGCGCCGTCTGCTGCGCGACGTTGCCGAGGGGCGCAACCTGGGCGACACCACCACGCTGGCTGACGCCAGTGTGGTGAACGAGCTGCAGCGCCGGGCCACCGAGGCGCCGAGCGAGGACTGACGCCCCCGCTCATGCCCGACGACGTCGCCAGTGCGCTGGCCCGGCACGCCACGGTTCGCTGGAACGGTGCCGCCCGCCCACCCGGCGCGGTGGCGATCGTCGACATCGACGGGGTGCTCGCCGACACCTCGGCGCGCCAGTACCTGCTCGAACGTCCCGGCGGTGGCCGCGACTGGGATGCCTTCTTCGCTGCCGCTGGCGACGACCTGCCGTACAGCGAGGTACCGGCACTGGCGCACGGTCTGCCGACCGACATGGTGGTGGTGCTGGTCTCGGGCCGACCCGACTGGCTCGCCGACCCCACCGTCGACTGGTTGACCCGCCATGGCATGCGCTGGGACCTGCTCCTGGTGCGCCGCCGCGGCGACCGGACCGGAGCGGCACGCTTCAAGCGGGCCGTTCTCAGCAGCATCCGCGACACCGGCTTCTCGGTCGCGATGGCCGTCGACGACGACGAGCGGGTGACGACGATGTACGCAGCGGAAGGGATCCCCACTGTCGTCGCTGTGGAGGCGGGCAGCGTGCTGGAGACCCGACAGGTCCCTCTGCGCGAGTAGCCGCTCGACGGGCCGAGTCAGTCGCGGAAGTTCTCGAACTGCAGGGGGATGCCGAGATCGGTGCCCTTCAGCAGTGCGATGACCGCCTGCAGGTCGTCACGCTTCTTGCCGTTCACCCGCACCGAATCGCCCTGGGTCTGGCTGGTGACACCCTTGGGTGCCTTCTCTTTGATGGTGCGGTTGATCTCACGAGCTTTGTCGCTGGAGATGCCCACCTTGATGGTGACCACCTGGCGCACGGTGTTCTGGGTGGCCTCCTGGACGGTGCCGTAGTCGACACCCTTCAGCGAGACCCCTCGCTTCACCAGACGCTCCTCGAGCACCAGTCGCAACGCTGCCAGGCGGTCTTCGCTGACGGTGTGCAACGTGATGACGAGGTCGTTCTGCTCGATCGTGGAGTTGGTGTTCTTGAAGTCGAACCGCGTGGCGATCTCGCGCTGCGCCTGATCGACAGCGTTGCGCACCTCTTGGCGGTCGACCTCGGAGACGATGTCGAAACTCGGCATGGCGACAGCGTACCCAGCAGCACCCGGCCATCCCGGTTGGTCGGGTGCCGGTGACGCGGGTAGCGTTGCCCACTGCATCAGGGGTCGGTACCCAAGCGGCCAAAGGGAGCAGACTGTAAATCTGCCGGCACAGCCTACGTAGGTTCGAATCCTTCCCGGCCCACCAACGATCGCCAGGCCCTCGGGCCTGGCGTCGTCGGTTTTCCGCCCGACCCCGCAATTCGCATGATCCTCATCGACGCCGAACACCTCAGCGCTTCACGGCCCGACCGTCCGCTGTTCAGCGACCTCTCGGTCACGGTGTCCACCGGCGACCGCCTCGGAGTGGTGGGCATCAACGGCTGCGGCAAGTCGACGCTGCTGCGCATGTTGGCGCGCACCCTGGAACCCGAGGCCATCGGCGGCGAACCCGCGGGCACGGTGCGCTGGGGCAGGGGAGCCCGCGTGGGCGTGCTCGACCAGCACCCCCGGCTGGCCGCGGCGACGGTGCGCGAAGCCGCCGGCGGCACCTGGCAGGCCGAGGCCATGCTGGAACGACTGGGCATGGGCCGCCTGCTCGACACGCACACCGGCCAGCTCTCGGGCGGCCAGGCCAAGCGGGTGGCGCTGGCCGGCCTGCTGGCCCAGGAGCACGACGCGCTCATCCTCGACGAGCCCACCAACCATCTCGACCTCGACGCGATCGCCGCGCTCGAGCAGTGGTTGCGCGAATTCCGCGGCGGGCTGGTGATGGTCACCCACGACCGTCACGTGCTCGACACGGTCACCAACCGCGTGCTCGAACTCGACCGGGGCCGCGCCTATCTGCACATCCCGGCCGGTTGGCACGCGGGGTCCGGATACGCCGCCTATCTCGACGGCCGCGCTGAACGCGAGGCGCAGGCCGAGGCCGCCGAGCAGACGCGGCGCACCCTGGCCCGCGCCGAGTTGGCCTGGCTGCGCCGTGGCGCGCCTGCGCGCACATCGAAACCGAAGGCGCACATCGCACGTGCAACGGCACTGGTTGAGGCGCGGCCCGATGCCCCGGCCCGCCAGGGCGACCTGGCGCTGTCGATGGGCAGCCAGCGCCTCGGGTCGAAGGGTGTCGAGTTACGCGACGTCTCGTTCGCCTGGCCCGACGGCACCACGGTGCTGCGCAACGTCTCGCTGCGGCTCGAGCCCGGGGCCCGTGTGGGCGTGGTGGGTCCCAACGGTGCCGGCAAGTCGACGCTGCTCGACCTCGTTGCCGGCCGCCTCCATGCGGTGAGCGGAGCGGTCGAGCGGGGCGCCACCGTGCAACTGGGCTACTACGACCAGCTCGGCCGCACGCTCGATCTGACGCAACGCGTACGCGAGGCCGTGGCCGGCGACAAGGGCGAGCCGTCGCTGGCCGACGTGTCGCTGATGCGCCGTTTCTGGTTCGACGGCGATGCCCAGTTCGCGCCCATCGGCACGCTGAGCGGCGGCGAGCGTAGGCGACTGCAACTGCTGCTCACCCTCATCGAGCAACCCAACGTGCTGCTGCTCGACGAGCCCACCAACGACCTCGACCTCGACACGCTGCGGGCGCTGGAAGACCTGCTCGACGACTGGCCGGGCATCGCGGTGGTGGTGAGCCACGACCGCGTGTTCCTCGACCGCACGGTCGATCAGGTACTGGCTGTCGACGAGGGTGGCGGAGTACGCGAGGTGCGCGGCGGGGTGGCGGGCTGGCTCGAGCAACGCCGGCAAGCGACCGCCGCGCCGCAAGCACCGGCCGCGTCGGCCACCTCGCCGCGGCCGGCGCGTACGCGCCCCTCGAGCGGCCGCAGCCCCAGCACGGTGCGCCGCCAGCTGGCGCAGGCCGAACGCGACATGGCCGCAGCCACCGAGGCTCGCGACGCGCTGCTCGCCGACCTCGGCGCCGCCACCGACCATCGCGAACTCACCCGGCTCGGCGACGAGCTCACCGCTGCACAGGCTCGGCTCGACCGGGCCGAAGAGGCGTGGCTGACGCTCGCTGACGAGGCCGAGGCACTCGGGCTCGATCTGTCCGACTGAGCGCAGCAGCGCCCGAGCGGGTCAGCGCAGCAGTTCGATCAAGTCGCCCACCGTGTGGTGTGCCTCGATCGCGTGGCGAAGCGGCACCGACCGGTCGATGCGGTACGAGTTGCGCCGACCCACCTTGGTGCGTTCCACGATGCCGGCCTGCTCGAGGCTCTCGATGATGCCGAAGGCGGTGCGCTCGGTGATGCCCACCCGCTCGGCGATGTCGCGCAGGCGGATGTCGGGGTCGTCGGCGAGGCAGAGCAGCACATGACCGTGGTTCGACA
>JBIIDH010000190.1:0-3651 GCA_044238435.1 Ilumatobacteraceae bacterium
GGTGGGCGCCTCGCCACGGAACGAGTGCAGGCCACGGATGCGCGACTGCACCCCCTTGGTGAGCACATGCGGCACGGGCGGCGACGGCTGGGCGCGCACCGGCCCGGGGGGCGAGAGCGCGCCGTTGGGGTTGGCCAGCGTGTCGCCGGCCCGCTTGTAGCGGCCGAGCATGGTGTTGATGCTGATGGCCAGGTGCTCGGTGAGCGTGCTGTGCGGGGCCATGTTGGGCCCGGTGCCGGTGCTGACCGCACCGGTGCCACGGCGACCGAACTGCCGGGCGGCCTCGATCACCTGCTCGGCGGGCACGCCGGCGCGGGCCTCGACGAACTCGGGCGTGAACGGGTCGACCGCGGCGGCCAGCTCGTCGGCGCCGGTGACCCACCGCTCGCAGAACTCGTGGTCGAGCAGATCGTCGACGAACAACTGGCGGATGATGCCGGCGAGCAGCGTGGGGTCTTCGCCCGGCCGCACCTGCAGGTGCAGGTCGGCGTAGGCCGCCATCTCGGTGCGGCGCGGGTCGACCACGATGAGGTACAGGCCCTTCGCCTTCGCGGCGCGCAGGCGCACCAGCGGGTTGTAGCTGGGCAGGCCACCGGGGAACGAGTAGGTGCTCACCAACGTGTTGCAGCCGATCACCATGGCCGCCGCGCTGGTCTCGAAGTCGTGCACACCGGCCTGCCAGGCGCCGTGGCGCATCGGGGCGATCATCTTCGCCGGCTGGTCGATGGAGCTGGACGTGTAGAAGCTGGGCGAGCCGATGGCCTGGTGGAAGGCCTTGGCCACGGGCAGGCCGGTGGCGTTCTGGTAGGCGGCGGTGCCGCAGTAGGTGGCCAGGCTGCGCGGGCCGTGGCGTTCGAGGATGCCCGCCAGGCGGTCGGCGATCTGGTCGAAGGCGAGGTCGGTGGCGATGGGCTCGAAGCCGCCGGCCGCGCGCACCAGGCTGGTGGCCAAGCGCCCCGGATGGTGGTGCTGGTCGCCGAGGTGGCGGCCCTTCACACACGTGTACCCGCCGTACATCGGGTCGTCGTTCACCCCGTGCACCGCCAGCACGCGGTTGGCCTCCACGTCGACATCGACGTCGATCGCGCACCCCGCATGGCAGAACCGGCAGAACGACCGCCGTGTCTCGACCGTCATCGACCCCTCCCGATGGCTCGTATCCCCGCTGCGCACCGTACCGCGCACCCGACCCCGCACGCGCAACGGGCCGCCCCTAGGGGCGGCCCGTTGGCAAATCGATCGGCACGGATCAGAACTTGAAGAAGATCTCCGTGAGGATGAGGAAGATCACCCACAGACCGAAGGCGGCGATGAGCGGGTTGCGCACACCCTTGCCGTCGTACAGCACGTTGAGGCCCTTGTTGGGGGCGGTCTTCCACGGCATCAGGCCGAGAGCGTTGATCTCGAGGACGGCGATGATGATGAGCGTGATCGCCCAGAAGGTGCCCATCTGAGCGCTGGTGAGGGTGGCGCTACTGGTGATGGCATGACCCTTGTAGACCATGAAGTACAGCATCGCCACCGAGAAGATGGCGTTCTGACGCGAGGCCATCACGGCCCGGCGGCCGGCAGCCGCTGCGTTGGGGTCGGCCTCGCCACCGGCCAGCACGTTGGCGGCATTGGCCAGCACCACCTTCTGGTTGCGCCAGATGACGCCCCACACGTTCAGCAACATGATGATGCCCAGCAGCATGCCGGTGCTGATGGCGATGCCGCCGGCGTTCTTGCCGAAGCCCTCGCTGAAGTAGTCCTCGGTCACGAGGGTGATGAGGATGCCCGTCACGAACGTGAAGACGGCCGCCCAGCGGAACCACCACAGCGCCTTGCGGGCCACCTTGTCGATGGCGATGTTGCGGGCACGCGCCTCGTCGCCGAAAGCGGCGAAGGCAGGCACCTGCACGAAGTTGAAGTAGTAGAGCAGGCCGATCCACATGACGCCGCCCAGGATGTGCAGCCACCGGAATCCGAACTGGCCGAGGGCCGCCCGGCTGAAGAACCCGTCGTATGCGAGCATTGAGATAACTCCCCTGTTGATGACGACCTGACGAAGCAGGAAACGGGGCGAACGTAGCACCCCTGCGGTCGGCTCGGTGTGATTCGTTCACCTGTCCGGCCACCTCCCCCGCCGCCGTGTGCCGGCAGTAGCCTCACACCCACCGCGGAGGACCCTGATGGCGCACGAATTCATCTACACCTGTTACAAACTGGCCCGGCACTACCCGCCCGATCGAACGGTGCTCGAGAACATCTCGCTCAGCTTCTACCCGGGCGCGAAGATCGGCGTGCTGGGCGCCAACGGCGCCGGCAAGAGCAGCCTGCTGCGCATCATGGCCGGCCTCGACGACGGCTACTCGGGCGAGGCCCGCCTCACGCCCGGCTTCACCGTCGGCTACCTGGCCCAAGAGCCGCAGCTCGACCCGGCCAAGGACGTGCGCGGCAACGTGATGGACGGTGTGGCTGCCGTGCAGGGGCTGATCGACCGTTACAACGAAGTGATGGCGATGTGGGGCGACCCCGACGCCGACTACGACAAGGTGGGCGCGCTGCAGGCCGAGTTGGAGGACAAGATCGCCGCCACCGACGCGTGGAGCCTCGACCGCAACGTCGAGATCGCCATGGACGCGCTGCGCTGCCCGCCCGACGACGCCGACGTCACGAAGCTGTCGGGTGGCGAGCGCCGCCGCGTGGCGCTGTGCCGATTGCTGCTCAGCCGCCCCGACCTGCTGCTGCTCGACGAGCCCACCAACCACCTCGACGCCGAGAGCGTCGAATGGCTCGAGCGGTTCCTGCAGGACTACCCGGGCACCGTCGTGGCCATCACCCACGACCGCTACTTCCTCGACAACGTGGCCAAGTGGATCCTCGAACTCGACCGCGGCCGTGGCATCCCCTTCGAGGGCAACTACTCCAGCTGGCTCGAGCAGAAGCAAGAGCGCCTGGCCCGCGAGGAGAAGAGCAACGAGGCCCGCAAGCGCACCCTCGAGCGCGAACTCGAGTGGGTGCGCATGGCCCCCAAGGCCCGTCAGGCCAAGGGCAAGGCCCGTCTCGCCGCGTACGACAAGTTGCAGGCCGAGGCCGAGCGCGCCGACGGTGGTCCCGACAAGTTGGAGATCACCATCCCGGTGCCCAAGCGCCTCGGCGACACCGTCATCGAGGTGTCGCACCTGAAGAAGGGCTTCGGCGACCGGCTGCTCATCGAAGACCTGTCGTTCTCGCTGCCGAAGGCCGGCATCGTGGGCATCATCGGCCCCAACGGCGCCGGAAAGACCACGCTGTTCAAGATGCTCACCGGGCAGGAGCCCGTCGACGACGGCACCGTCACCGTGGGCGACACGGTGGAACTGGCCTACGTCGACCAGAGCCGCGACAGCCTCGACAGCGACGCCACGGTGTTCGAGGAGATCACCGGCGGTGTCGAGCACATGAAGATCGGCAACGTCGAGATCCACGGCCGCGCCTACTGCGCCAGCTTCAACTTCAAGGGCAGCGACCAGCAGAAGCGGGTCGGCGACCTCTCGGGCGGCGAGCGCAACCGCGTGCACCTCGCCAAGCTGCTGAAGACCGGCGGCAACGTGCTGCTGCTCGACGAGCCCACCAACGACCTCGACGTCGACACCTTGCGTGCGCTCGAGACCGCGCTCGAGAACTTCC
>JBIIDH010000096.1:0-12867 GCA_044238435.1 Ilumatobacteraceae bacterium
AGCGCCGGTTCTACCTGGCGAACGATGTGAAGCTCACCGTCACCGGTGACACCGCTCGCCCTCTGATCGAGGTGGAGTTGAGCGACGCATGGGTCTGGGACATGTACCGCAAGAGCCGATTCGTCCCCAAGGTGCGGGTGATGACGTTCAAGGACGTCAACGTCGAGGAACTGCCGGGCGGCGACCTGTCGATCTAGCCCGTCAGGCCCGTGGCCGATGGGGTGAGGACGAGGCAGCCCGCTGGTACCGGGGGCGCGGCTACGAGGTGGTGGCCCGGAACTGGCGCTGTGCCGACGGCGAGATCGATCTCGTGGTGGCGCGAGACGCGCTGGTGGTGTTCGTCGAGGTGAAGGCTCGGGCCAGCGATCGCTACGGGTCGCCCGCACTGGCGGTCGATCATCGCAAGCAGCGTCGGGTGCGGCGCCTAGCTGCCTGGTGGCTGGCCGAACACAGTGTCTCGCGGTCGGCCATTCGGTTCGACGTCGTCGCGGTCACCGGCACCCGGGTGGAGGTGTTCGAGGCGGCGTTCTGACGGGCACGGTCGAGTTCGGCTCAGCCGAACACGGTCCAGGCGAGCAGCACCACCACGGCCACCACGGCGGCGGCGACGAAGAGGTAGTCGGATCGGCGGTGTACTCGCCTGCGGTTCGGGTCGAATCCCATGGCACCAGTATCGTCGGCCGACGTGGAAACCATCGATGTGCAGCGGGCTGACGGCGTCGTCACCATCACCTTGAACCGGCCGGAGAAGAAGAACGCCATCAATGCGGTGATGTGGGACGAACTGCTCGCCACCTTCCGCGAGATCGCCGACTCGAGCGACGACCGGGTCGTGGTGCTCACCGGTGCCGGCGGGGCGTTCTGCTCGGGTGCCGACCTCACCGGCGGTGGTGCAGGTGGTCCCGACCGGCATCAGCTGGCGGCCATGCGCCATGTGAGCAACGTCTGCCTGGCCCAGGCCCGTCTGCCCCAGCCCATCATCGCCAAGGTCCGCGGCGTCGCCGTGGGGGCCGGGTGCAACATGGCGCTCGGCTGCGATCTGGTGGTGGCGGCCAGCACGGCCCGGTTCTCGGAGATCTTCGCCCGCCGCGGTCTGTCGGTCGACTACGGCGGCACCTGGGTGCTGCCGCGCCTGGTGGGCATGCACCGGGCAAAGGAACTGGCCCTGTTCGCCGACATCATCGACGCCGCCGAGGCCGAGCGGATCGGCCTCATCAACCGGGTGGTCGACGATGCCGATCTCGACGCGTTCGTCGACGACTGGGCCCGGCGCCTCGCCGCCGGCCCGCCCATCGCGCTGGCGATGACGAAGCGGATGCTCAACAACTCGATGAACGTCACCCTCGAAGAAGCGCTCGACGACGAGGGCGTGGCCCAGACGGTGAACTTCTCCACCAAGGACACGATGGAGGCCATGGCGGCGTTCGTCGCCAAGCGCGAACCGCGCTTCCAGGGGCGCTGACCCCGTATCGCCCGTTGTGCTCACTAGCGTGAGCCGGGTGAGCCGATCCGTCACCCTGCCGCTGCTGCGTCGCCTCGCCGTGGTGGCGAGCGGCATGGTCGCCGTGCTGGGCCTGGCCCCGCCGTGGGTGGCCGCAGGCGATCTGCCCGACCCGGTGCCGGTGCCGGTACTGCCCGCGATCGACACCACCTCGGGCGGCGCCTCGGGCGGTGTCGCCACGCGCATCATTCCGCTCCCGGCCGGATGCGCGGCGCCGCCGATCGAGCAGGCCGTGTTCGTCGGTACGCTCGCGCTGCGCGACGCCACGACGGCACGCTTCACGGTCGATCGACTGCGCTCGGGGTCGCTCGAGGGCTTCGCGCTGGGTGGCCAGGTCGACATCGTCTTCGGTGACGAGGTCCGGTTCCTGGTCGACGGGGCGCAGTACATCGTGGGCACGGGCATCGACGCCGAGCAGCGGGCCCTGGTGTCGACGGTGCGTGAACCGGCCCCCATCTTCGGTGGCAGTGAGGTGGTGGGGGTGAACTCGTCGGAGGTGGCGTGCCCCACCATCGACGACCCGGTGCGCACGCTGAACATCGACGGCTCCGATGTCGAATCGGGTGTGCTGGCTCCGCTCGACGGCAAGGGCTGGATGCTGCTGCGTGCCGTACTGCAGCCGCTGGGCGCTGCGCTCCTGGTGGTGCTCGGCCTGGTGGTGATGAAGCACTTGGTGTTCGCGCTCGGCCGCACACTGCGCGATCTGCGCTGAGCCCCCGCCGGCGCGGCTGCGTTCAGTTGCGGCGGAAGGCTCGTTCGGCGCGGGCGCGCAGATCGGTGACCGCATGGGTGAGGCCGTCGGGATCGCGGAACAGGGCGCTGCCCGCGATGAGGACGTTGGCGCCTGCCCCGGCGGCGGCCTCGATGGTGGACGGGCCGATGCCGCCGTCGACCTCGAGGTCGATCTGCTCGGCGAGGCCCGCTGCCTCGATCATGGCGCGCACTTCGCGGATCTTGGGCTCCATCGTGGCGATGTACTGCTGGCCGCCGAAGCCCGGGTTCACGGTCATCACCAGCACCATGTCGACAAGGTCGAGCACGTGCGCCACGGCGCTGGCAGGGGTGGCCGGGTTCAGCGCCACGCCGGCTGTGGCACCGAGCGCAGCGATGTTGGCCAGCGTGCGGTGCAGGTGGGGGCACGCCTCGGCGTGGACGATGAGGCGCGAGCAACCGGCCGACACGTACTCGGCGGCCATCGCATCGGGATCGAGCACCATCAGGTGGGCCTCGAACGGCAGGCTGGTGTGCCGACGGGCCGAGGCGATGATGGCCGGACCGAACGTGAGGTTGGGTACGAACTGCCCGTCCATCACGTCCCACTGGATGCGGTCGACGCCGGCCGCCTCGAGCTCGGCGACGGCATCGCCGAGTCGGCTGAAGTCGACGGGCAGCACGCTGGGAGCGATCTCGATCGGTCGGTGGCCGCCGGCGGCGGGACCTGCGGTTGACGCGGCGGCGGCTGCCGAGGTGGCAGCGGAGGGCGTGGATTCGGTACCGGGCACGGCGGCGAGGGTAGTCGGCCCTACTCTGGCACGGTGACCTCAGCGCCGCGTCCTCCTCGGGCATCCTCGACTCCTGTCGGCCTCGAGATCGAACGGCTCGTCGCCGGGGGCGACGGTTTGGCCCACCTCGCCGACGGTCGGGTGGTGTTCGTGCCCGGTGCCCTGCCCGGCGAGCGGGTGGAGGCCGTCGTGGTGCAGGCCAAGCGCGACTTCGCCCGGGCCCGACTGGTGCGGGTCGTCGATCCGTCCGAGCACCGCGTCGCACCGCCGTGCCCGGCGCTGGCCCGGGGGTGCGGCGGGTGCGACTGGCAGCACATCGAACCGGGTGCGCAGTTGCGCTGGAAGGCCGACGTGGTGCGCGACGCGCTGCGGCGCACGGCACGATTGCCCGACGCCGCGGTGGAGGTGGGTGCAGCGGTGTCGCCATGGGCCTATCGCACCTCGATGCGGTTCGCGGTCGACGTCGACGGTCGCCTGGCGCTACGGCGTCAGCGCAGCAACGACCCCATTGCGATCGACGACTGTGCGGTGGCGCATCCGGCGCTCGTGGCGATGCTCGGCATCGTGCGCGTGGAGGCGGCCGACGAGGTGTCGCTGCGCGTCGGTGTGGCATCGGGTGAGGCGAGCGTCTGGTGGCAACCTGCGGCCGCCCGGGTGCGCAGCATGCCCGCCCATGTTGCATGCGGCCCCGCCGGCACGGTGGTGGAGGAGGTTCGTGGCGTGTCGCTGCAGGTGAGCGCGGCGTCGTTCTTCCAGAGCGGCCCCGAGGCAGCCGGTCTGCTGGTCGATGCGGTGCGTGCGGCCGCCCCCGAACTCGCCTCGGCAGGGCACGTGATCGATGCCTACGGGGGCGTGGGGTTGTTCGCCGCCACGGTGGTGCCTGGATCGGCGCGGGTGACCCTGGTGGAGGGCTCGGCGAGCGCCTGCGCCGACGCCTGCGTCAACCTCGCCGGTCGAGCGGCCACGGTCATCGAGTCGGCCGTCGAGCAGTGGAGCCCAACGGTGGCCGACGTGGTGATCGCCGACCCGGCCCGCAGCGGTCTCGGCGCCGAGGCGGCAGCCGTGCTCGCCGGCTGTTCGGCCCCGGTGCTGGTGCTGGTGAGCTGCGACCCGGTGTCGCTGGCGCGTGACGCCGTGCTGCTGGGAGGTCTGGGATATCGCCACGCCGGCACCACCGTGCTCGACCTGTTCCCGCACACCCATCACGTCGAGACCGTCACCCGCTTCGAACTTTTCCCCTGAATCGGGGAAATCTTTCATCCGGGCTGCGTGCGGCTCCGTAGAACCGTCGTGCGCGATGATCAGTCGATGGTGTCAGATGCGGGCCTGGTCCTCGCAATGGCCCGGTATCAGCACGACGCGCTCGCGGAGGCGTACCGGCGGCATGCGGGTGCAGTGTTCGGCCTGGCGCGCCGCCTGCTCGGCGACCATGCCAAGGCGGAGGAGATCGTGCAGGAGGTGTTCCTGCGCCTCTGGAACCAGCCCGAACGCTTCGATCCGGCGCGTGGCACCCTGCGCAGCTACCTCTTGGCCCATGCCCATGGCCGCGCCGTCGACGTGTTGCGCGCCGATGCATCGCGCCGTCGCCGCGAAGAGGGTGACGCTCGACGCACCGCCGAGTCGGGATACGACCTCGACCTCGAGGTGTGGGACCTCACCATGGCATCGCAGGTTCGTCGGGCGCTCGACACGCTGCACCCCGCCGAGCGGGCGGCGGTGGAGTTGGCCTACTTCGGTGGGCGCACGTACCGCGAAGTCGCTGCCGAACTCGGCGAAGCGGAGGGCACGGTGAAGAGCCGTATCCGGTCAGGTCTCAAACGGCTACGCGTCGAACTGACGGCGCTCGGCGTGACGGTGGTGGACGCGTGAGCATCGACAGAAACGAACTCGACGAACTGCTCGGCGCCTATGCGCTCGACGCCGTCTCCGACGAAGAGCGCCGTGCCGTGGAGGAGTACCTCCTCGTCGACCCGCGTGCCCGCCAGGAGGTGGCCGAACACCGCGAGGTGGCCACGCTGCTGGCGTGGAGCGGCACCGCCGCCCCCGACGGCCTGTGGGACCGCATCGCTGCGCAGCTCGACGAGCCCGCGCCAGCGCCGACGGGTCGGCTCGCCGAGGTGATGTCACTCGATCATGCTCGTGCCGAGCAGGCGGCGGGGGGTAGCTCCCGGCCCTCTCGTCGCCGGTGGGTGCGTTCGGCCGCTGCCTGGGCCGTGGCCTCGGCCGCAGCGGCTGTCGTTGCGGTCGTGGTGGTGTCGTCGGTGAGGACCGATCGCGACGAGTCGCCGCTCGCCGCGGCCGTGGCCGAGGCCCGCGCCGACCGCGAGTCGAAGATCACCACGCTGCAAGGTGCCGACGGCACCGTGGTGGGCGAAGCGATCATCGACCAGGACGGCCACGGGTTCCTCGTCGTGTCCGGACTGCCGGCCCTGTCGTCGGACCGCACCTATCAGTTGTGGGGCGTCGTCGGCGAGCAGGTCATCTCGCTGGGCGTCATCGGCCCGGCCCCCGACATCGAACCGTTCAGCGTCGACGCGCCGGTCTCGCAGGTGGTCATCACCAATGAGGTCGCCGGCGGTGTGGTGTCGAACGGCAACCCCGACGGGGCCTACGCCGGCGCCTTCGCCTGACGCCTCGTCCGCAGCGTCGCCATGTGGCGTTCGATGCGATCGAGGAAACGGCGGCAGTCGTCGGGCGTGGCCCGGTCGACGGCGTAGATCGAGATCCAGTCGGTGCGGCACCAGTGGTTGCACAGCGCGCGCAGCGAGCGGGTGACCGTGCGCTTGCCGGGTTCGCCCTGCAGGATGTTCACCCGTTTCGACGAGCCGTGCGTGGTGACCACGACGATGCGCTGCACGTTGTGGAGCAGCGAGGTGATGCGGTTCTTGCCGGCGGGCGCCTCGTACACCACGCCCGTCACCCACACCCGGTCGAACCAGCCCTTCAGCATCGCCGGCTGCCCACCCCACCAGGTCGGGTAGACGAGGACGAGGGTGTCGCACCAGGCGAGGTTGTCGATGTAGCCCTGCAGCGCAGCGCGCACCTCGGGCTGCTCGCGGTGATCGACGAGTTGGTTCGCGTGCTCGGTGGCGCTGAGCGCTGGTTCGAAGCCGTCGGCATAGAGGTCGCTCAGCCGGACGGCGTGCCCGCCCTGCTCGAGGCCTGCAATCACCCGGTTGAGTGCGGCGCCCGCCAGTGACTCGCGGTCGGGGTGGCAGTAGACGACGAATGCGTTCACAGACTGCGCATCTTCCGGTCGATGCGGCGGAGGAACGCCTCGCGGCGAGCGGCGCCGGCGGTATCCATGCGGTAGAGCGGCATCCAGGTGCTCCGTGTGCGCAGCCCGGTGCTCAACCGCACGGTGCGCAGCAGGGTGCGTCGGCCGTTGTCGTTGATGAGCTTCACGTAGAACCAGCGCGACCCGTAGGTGGAGATGCCGACGAGTCGCTTCACATTCGTGAGCCCGGGCTGCACGTGGTTGGTGTCGTCGAAGCGGAATGCCACGCCGGGCACCATCACCCGGTCGAGCCAGCCCTTCAGCATCGCCGGTAGGCCACTCCACCAGGTGGGGTAGACGAACACCAGCATGTCGGCGGCGCGGATGTCGGCCACGTGCCGGGCGACCTCGTCGGAGACGACCGGCTCGGGCGAGTGGTAGGCCTGGCGCTCGGCGACCGACATGGCGGCCTGAAAGCCCTCGGCATAGAGATCGTGCACGACCACGGTGTGTCCACTGCTGCTGAGCGACGCCTCGGCCTGGCGCGCGACGGCATGGCTGAAACTCCCCGAGGAGGGGTGAACCACCACCATGACGACCCGCACGGAGGCGACGCTACTGGCGACCTCCCGGCGAATAACAGCGTTGCGTCCGAACACGGTACGGATGTACCGGCACGTGATCGCGGAGGTGCGGCCGTCAGCGGTTGGTCGCCTACCATCGGCGCGTGCAGGCGGCCACCGACGATCGATCGACCCTGGCGCGGTCGCCGGTCGCCGGGTATCTGGTCACGTTCATCGTGCTCGGCATGCTGCTCAGCATCAACGGGCCGGCGCTCGGTTGGCTGCGTGACCGCACAGGGGTGGGCATCGCCACCAGTGGTCTGGTGCTGAGCGGCGGCTCGATCGGCTACATCATCGCGTCGTACGCGGCCGGGCGTCCGTTCGACCGGGGTGGTGGGCACCGGCTGCTCCTCGGGGCCTTCGTGCTCGGCGTCGCAGCCGTGCTCGCCGTTGGGTGGTCGACGTCGTTCGCGCTCGTCGTGCTGTTGTTCGCCCTCATCGGCGCGGCGGGCGGTGTGATCGATGTGGGCGGCAACACACTCGTGGTGTGGAGTCAGCGTCCTGAGCGCATCGGCGCCACGCTCAATGCCCTGCACCTGTGCTTCGGCATCGGGGCACTGGCCACGCCGTTGCTGGTGGCGTGGTCGATCTCGTCGACCGACAGCCTGGTGTGGGTCGCGGCGGCACTGGCCCTGGGCGCCGCAGCGGTGGTGGCACTGCTGCGGGGTACCGAGGTGCCCCGGCGCCGAGCATCCACCGCCGACACGACCGGCGTTGCGACCACGGCCGTCCCACTGGCGCTCGTCTGTGTCTTCTACTTCCTCTACGTGGGCAGCGAGGTGACGTTCCTCGGCTGGGCCCCCACCTACGCCGAGGTCGAGTCGCTCGGCGGGGTGAACGGCCCCGGGCTGTTCGCCTCGATGTTCTTGGCCGGGTTCACGCTTGGTCGGTTGTTGGGCATCGTGCTCGCGACCCGACTCACGCTCGTCACACTCGTGTTGGGTTCGTGCGTGCTGTCGGTGGTGGCCGCGGCAGCACTGGTGGTGTGGGGCGATGGCATCGGTGTCTGGGTGGCGTGCGGTGTGCTCGGCCTGTCGCTCGGCCCGCAGTACCCGACGATGATGGCGTACGTCGACGAGCGCCTGCGACTGTCGGGCAAGGCCACCTCGCGCATCGTCGCGGCCTCGGGTGTGGGAGGCCTGCTGCTGCCGTTGCTCACCGGGTGGTTGCTCGATCGCAGCGGCGGTTCGGCACTGCCGTGGGCGACGCTCGTGTGTCTGGTCGTCACCACAGCGGTGGCGGGAGCGGTGGTGGTGGTCGTCGGCCGGCTCGCGCACGACCGCTGAGACGGCGCTTCAACCGATGTCGAGGCGGTGGCGCAACCCGTTGCGCACGGCAGGCCATTCGGTGGCCACGATCGAGAACACCGCGGTGTCGCGGGCGCCTCCCACTGCCACCGCGTGTCCGGCGGCGGGGCGGTGGTTGCGGAGCACGCCTTCGAACTGTGCCCCCAAGCGGGCGATGGCGACGCGGCTGCGTTCGTTGCGGGCATCGGTGCAGATGGCGACGCGGTGCACCTGCCACACCTCGAACGCGTGCGACAGCAGCAGCAGTTTCGCCTCGGTGTTCACGGCCGTGCGCTGCATATCGGCCCGCAGCCAGGTGCCGCCGATCTCGGCCTCGTCGGGCACCGGCCGGCCGCTCCACCAGCGCAGGTCGAGGAACCTGGTGCAGCCCACCACCTCGCCGCTTCCGGCCAGGCGCTGCACGAACGGCACGGCGGTGTCGCCCTGGGCTGCGGCCAGCAGCGCCTCGACATAGGTGCGCATCTCGTCGTGATGAGCGGGCACCTGGGTGTAGCCGTACGACGCCCGCTCGAGGTTCGCTGCGCCGACGAGCGCTTCGACATGATCGGCTGCCAGAGGTTCGAGCACCACGTGGCGACCGGTGAGGGTGAACGGTTCGAGCCGCATTGAGCACCAGCATGCCAGTACGGTGCACCCATGCGCGTGGTGAGTTGTTCTGCCTTCGGTCCGCTCGAGCTGCTCACGGTCGACGAGCGACCGTCGCCGCCGTGTGGACCGCGTGAGGTGCGTATCGAGGTGACGGCTGCGGGGGTGAACTTCGTCGACGGCCTCATCGTCCAGGGGCTGTACCAGATCAAGCCGCCGGTCCCCTTCACGCCCGGTAACGAGGTGGCCGGGCGCATCGCCGAGGTGGGAGCCGAGGTGAGCGGCTTCGGTGTCGGCGACCGTGTCTTCGCCAACGTCGGCTTCGGCGGGTTCGTCAGCGAGGTGGTGCTCGATGCGCGTCGGGTGATGCGCACGCCCGAAGCGCTCACCGACGGGCAGGCGGCCACCTTCACGCAGAGCTACATGACGGCGTGGTTCGCCCTCCACCATCGGGCGCGCGCCCAGGCGGGGCAGTGGCTGCTGGTGCTGGGTGCCGGTGGCGGGGTGGGGCTGGCCGCTGTCGATGTCGGCCGGGCGATGGGCCTGCAGGTCATCGCCGCCGCGTCGAGCGCCGACAAGCGGGCCGTAGCGGTGGAGCACGGTGCCGTGGCCACCATCGACACGAGCAGCGAGGACGTGAAGACCCGCACCCGCGAGTTGCTGGCCGAACACGGTGGCGAGCGGCCGGCCGACGGGGTCGACCTGGTGTACGACCCGGTGGGTGGCGCGCTGGGCGAGCAGGCGCTGCGCACGTTGCGCGACGACGGCCAGTTCCTGGTCATCGGTTTCGCGTCGGGCACCATTCCGCAACTGCCCGCCAACCATGTGCTGCTGCGCAACCGTCGTGTCACGGGTGTCGACTGGGGCGGCTGGGTGGCGCGTCACCAGGCCGAGAACGCGACGATGCTGGCCGACGTGGTGGCGGCGATCGGGCGAGGCGACCTGCACCCGGTCGAGCCGGTGGCCTACCCGTTCGCCGAGGCGGCGCAGGCGCTCGGCGACCAACTGCAGCGACGAGTCACCGGCAAGACGGTGCTCGTGCCGTGACCGCGAGTTCGTCGGGCTGGCCACGCGGCCGCTCGGTCGACGGTGGTGTCGACGAGATCCCGCTGCGCTCGGTGCCCGGGCGGTTGTGGCTGTGCGGCAAGCACGCCATCGGCCCCGACCCGGAACGGTTGCTCGATGCCGTGCAGGGATCGTTCGTCGTGTGCCTCACCGAGCGACACGAACTCGTCGATCGCTATCCGACCTACGTCGCCTGGCTCGATCGGCACGTACCGGCGCGGGCGGCCTGGACTCCGGTGCCCGATCTGAGCGCACCGCCGTTGGCTCGCTTCGCCGACATCGTGGGTGTGATCACCGATCGGTTGACGATCGGGGAGACCGTAGTGGTGCACTGCGCGGCCGGTATCGGTCGAGCCGGCACCGTGGCCACCGGTGTGCTGATGCAGCTCGAGTTGTCCCACGACGATGCACTGGTGCACGTGGCGGCACACCGGCCGATGGCCGGCCCCGAAGCAGGCGCCCAACAGCACCTGCTCCGGGTCTGGGCCGAGGCGGTGGCTCGGCCCAGACCGGCCTGACTCAGAGGGGCCTGACTCAGAGGGGTGCGGCGGGGCTCAGGACGGCGTCGATCCCGTGGATGATCCCGTTCGATGCCCGGATGTCGGCCACCACCACGGCGGCGCCGTTCACCCGCACCCCGTCGATCAGGCTCACGGTCAGCGCAGCACCGTTCAGCGCGGGCAGCGTGCCCTCGAACAGTGAGGCGGCGTCGTAGCCGCCCGGCACCACGTGGTAGAGCAGCAGGTCGCGCAGCCCGGTGGGATCGTCGATCAGCGCCGCCAGGGTGTCGGCGTCGAGGGCGTCGAACGCGTCGTTGGTGGGGGCGAAGATCGTGAACGGTCCGGCCTGGGCGAGTTCGTCGCGGAGGCCGGCGATGACGATGAGGCCGGCGAGCGTGGTGAACCGCGGATCGGCCTCGAGGGTGTCGACGAGGTCGGGTGTGGTGGGCAGGGTGACCGGGGGAACCGTCGGCTCGGGTGCTGCCGTCGTGGGCGGCGGGGGAGCGGTGGTGGTGGTCGACGGGACCGGCGGCTGCGGCTGGTCGGCGAGACCCTTGTCGTAGGCGGCCTTCAGCGTGGCGGCATCGATGACGCCGGTCTGCGGCACGCCCAGGTCGGCCTGCAGCTTCTTCACGGCGTCGATGACGGCCTGCGAGTACTTCCCGTCGATCGGGCCGCGGTAGTAGCCGAGCTGTGTGAGCATCAACTGGAGGTCGGCGGTGGCCTGGCTGATGGCTGCGGCACCGTTGCCCAGTTTGGCGCGCAGCGCGTCGTCGGTGGCCTGGTCGTACTGGCCGGTGGCGGGCAGGCCCACCGAGGTCTGGAACGCAGCCAACGCGGCGATGACGTCGTCGTCGTAGATGCCGTCGATGGGGCCGCTGTAGAAGCCGAGCAGGGTGAGCTTGCCCTGGAGGTTGGTGGTGAAGCCGGCCGACGCGATGGCCGCCTCGTAGGCCGCCTGGTCGCGCTGGGCGGCGATGTCGATGTCGACGCTGGCGGTCTCGCCCAGTTGACCCCCGGCGATGACGGTGGTGGTGAAGCGGGCGCTCGAGGGGTCGCCCAGTGCGTCGAATCCGATCTTCCCGCTGCGGCCGTCGAAGTCGATGTCCTCACCGGCGCGCAGTTTGCTCATGCAGTCGGCGAAGGTGGTGCAGGCCACGCCACCGGCCGTGACGGCGGGCATCTGCGCGGCGATGGCGGTGGCATCGGTGCTACCGGCCGCCTGCGCGGCGAGCGTGAGCGCTACGGCGCAGTCGTACACCTGGGCGGCGTACACCACCTGGCCCTCGGGATTGCGTTCGATCAACGACGCGATGTAGTCGCGGGCGCCGGTGGTGCCGATGATGGTGACGCCGTCGGCCGAGGTGGGGCTGGAGGGGAAGGCCTGTGCGGCGAGGCGTGGCGTGAACATGCCGTCGAGGCCGATGATCGACGTGGTGGGCACACCTGCCTTCACGAGCGATGACAGCAGAGAGGCGCCCTCGCCGTAGCTGACGAGCACCACCTGCTGCGCCCCGGTGGCGACGACGGCAGCGGCGGTGTCGTTGAACAGCACCGTCGACGACGAATACGGGACGATGGTGGCGGCGATGCCCTGGGCCGTGAGCGAGGCGGTGAGGCCGGCACCCACGCCGATGCCGTAGGCGTCACTCCGGGCGACCACGGCCACGCTGGCGCCCTCGGGCAGGCGCGTGCGAAGGGTGTCGACGAGGTGGGCGACGAGGTGCTCGTCGGACACGGCCGTACGGAAGAAGCGGCCGGTGGTGTCGGACGATGTGAGCGACGGTGCCGTGGCCGAGCCCGAGCAGGCCGTCGTGGCAGCCACCTCGAGGGCGGGGATCATGGCCGTGGCCGTGGTGCTGCCGGCCGGGCCGACGATGGCGTTCGCGCCGGCGGCCACCGCATCGGTGACCACGCGCGCCACGTCGCCGCTGCGCGGCTCGGTGATGGTGGTCATTGCCACCGAACCACCCAGCACCCCGCCGCCGGCGTTGATGTCGTTCAACGCGTCTTCCATCCCGCGTCGCTGCGCCGTGGCGAGGTCGCCCAGCAGGCCTGCGGCCGGCTCGACATAGGCGAGCGTGAACGCGGTGGCGGCCACCGGTGGCGCCTCAGTGGTGGGTGGTGCCGTGGTGTCGGGGGCCGCCGAGGTGACGGGTGCTGCACTGGTGGGGGCAGCGGTCGTGGCGGCGCTGTCGCCGTCGCCGCTGCAGGCGCCGGCAGCGAGCGCTGCGACGACGGTGAACGCAGCAAGGCGCGCCAGACGGGTGCGGGTGGACGGGGTGGCGTTGGCCATGACTGCCTCCGGAACGAGATCTCGTCCCAGACAGTACCGAGGAGTCACCGCTGCGCAGGGCAGGAATCAAGTGAACAGTTGGAAACGCTGCTGATCACCCAGATGGGGTGGGGCCCGTCCCGGAAGCTGTATCGAGGGAAGAGATGCCGGCCACGGCGCTGTGTGGTGCCCCCCCTCGGGCTCGAACCGAGAACCTGCGGATTAAGAGTCCGTTGCTCTGCCATTGAGCTAGAGGGGCAATTGCCAGTGCGGCAGTGTACGAAAGTACCGC
>JBIIDH010000191.1:0-3619 GCA_044238435.1 Ilumatobacteraceae bacterium
TGGCGGAAGATCGGGTCGGCGAACGGCCCGCTCTGCTGCTGGAAGTACAGACCCTCGTAGTCGCCACCGAACTCGATGCCGACCTTGATGTTCGGGTCGCCGGCGACGGCAGCCTCGGTCTCGGGGCTGTACTGCGGGTAGATGAAGTCGACTTCACCGGCGAGGAGCGAAGCGATCTGCGTCTCCTGGTCGGCCTTCGGCACCATCACGACCTTCGGCACGACAGCCTTGTCGGGACCCCAGTAGTTCTCGTTGGCAACGAGCACCAGCTGCGTCTCGTCCCACGACTCCATCTTGTAGGGGCGGTTCGAGAAGGGCAGCTCGGTCTGGAAATCGCCCGAGATGTCGTTGCAGTCAGCGACGGCAGCCTTCTTGATGAGGCCGCCGAACAGGCCGCGGTACGGCGCGTAGACGGTCTTGAACTCGACGACGACCTGCTTCTCGCTCGCACCAGCGGCGATGGAGGTGATCTGGTCGAAGCCCACCGTGCTCAGCGAGCCGACCGTGTTCATGACGGCGTCGTAGGTGCAGATGAAGTCGTCGGCCGTGATGGGCGAGGCGTCATCCCACACTGCGTCGGGGCTGATGTCGTAGGTGATCCGCATCGCGACCTCGGCGGCCGGCGCTGCGGTGGTCTCGGGGGCGCCCGTCGTCTCGGGCGCCGGAGCAGCGGTGGTCTCGGGTGCCGGAGCGGCAGTGGTCTCGACGGCTGCTGCCGTCGTCGCCGTGGTGTCTTCCTTGTCGTCGCCGCATGCGGCAACGACGAGCGCAAGACCCACAGCAAGTGCAGCAAACTTGGTGCTGCGCTTGGTGGTGCTCACGTAGTGGTCCTCCTGATGGTGGTTCGGAGGGAGGGTGTGTGAGCAGTTCGTCTCCGGCGGACCGGGGGGCTCGGCTGCTCTCCTATCTCGCGCCGTCCTCCCCGATCGGTGCGAGCGCCGGAACGCTACCAGCAACGATTACCGCGCGGTAGCACCCTCGTTCCGAAACCCTGATGGGATGGAGCACGCGTTCCGGAGCGCTCAGGCCCCGAGGCGCACGATACGGGCGAACTCGTCGGGATCGAGGCTCGCCCCACCCACCAGCGCGCCATCGACATCGGGCCCGGCCATCAGTTCGGCGATGGTGCCGGCCTTCACCGAACCGCCGTACTGGATGCGCACCTGCTGGGCCGCCGCCTGGCCGAACACCTCGGCCACCACACCGCGGATGGCGGCGCACACCTGCTGCGCATCGTCGGCTGTGGCGTTGCGGCCGGTACCGATGGCCCAGATGGGCTCGTAGGCGATGACCAGCGAACCCACCTGCTCGGCACTGCGGCCTGCCAGCGCGGCGCGCACCTGGCCGAGCACCTTGGTCTCGGTGGCCCCGGCCTCGCGCTCGGCCAGCGTCTCGCCCACGCAGACGATGGGCGTCATGCCGTGCTTCAGGATGGCCGCAGCCTTGGCCGCCACCATCTCGTCGGTCTCGCCGAACAGTTCGCGCCGCTCGCTGTGGCCGCAGATGACGTACTGCACGCCCAACTTGGCGAGGAACACGGGCGAGATCTCGCCGGTGAACGCACCCTTGTCGTCGAAGTGGCAGTGCTGCGCGCCGAGGGCGAACTGCAACTTGTCGGCATCGATGACCGTCTGCACGCTGCGCAGGTCGGTGAACGGCGGGTGGATGCTCACATCCACCTTGGCCACATCGTCCTTGGTGACCAGGTAGGCCAGCTTCTGCACGGTCTGGATGGCCTCGAAGTGGTTGAGGTTCATCTTCCAGTTGCCCGAGATGAGCGGGCGGCGGGGGTCAGCCATGTGCGTTGGGTGCCTTTCGCAGGGCGGCGAGTCCGGGCAGATCGCCCAGTTCGAGCAGTTCGAGCGACGCGCCGCCGCCGGTGGAGACGTGGTCGACCTCGTCGTCGAGGCTGAACTGCGCCAGCGCCGCAGCCGAGTCGCCACCGCCCACGACGGTGAACGCCTTGGTGTCGGCCATCGCCTGGGCGACGGTGCGGGTGCCCGCCGCGAAGCGGTCGTCCTCGAACATGCCCATCGGGCCGTTCCAGAACACGGTGCGGGCGTCCATGATGATGTCGGTGAACGCAGCCGCTGTGCCGGGGCCGATGTCGAAGCCCTTGGCCCCCTCGGGCAGCCGCACGCCGTAGGTGGCGAAGTTGCCGTTGGCGTCGAGGCCGACGATGTCTTCGGGCAGGTGGATGGTCTTGCCCCGTGCAGCCGACGACTCGAGCAGTCGTTTACAGGTGTCGACCTGATCGGGCTCCCACAGCGAGGCACCGATGGGATAGCCCTTGGCGGCCAGGAACGTGAAGCACATCGCCCCGCCGATGGCGAGCGCATCGACCACATCGAGCAGGGCCTCGACCACACCGAGCTTGTCGGAGATCTTCGACCCGCCGAGCACGGCGACGAACGGATGCTTCGGGCGCTCGCGCAGACCGAGGAGCACCTCGACCTCCTTCTCGAGCAGCAGCCCCATCGCCGACGGCAGCGACTGCGGCGGCCCGACGATGGAGGCGTGCGCGCGGTGCGCAGCACCGAACGCATCATCGACGTAGGCGTCGATGCCGTCGACCAGCTTCGCCACGAACGCCGGGTCGTTGCCCTCCTCGCCCGCGTCGAACCGCAGGTTCTCGAGCAGCTCCACCCCTGGGGCCAGCTCGCCCAAGCGGGCACGCACGGCATCCATCGAGTACTTCGGGTCGGGCGCGCCCTTCGGACGGCCGAGGTGCGAGGCGCACACCACACTGGCGCCACGGTCGGTGAGCCAGGTGATGGTGGGCAGCGCAGCGCGGATGCGGAAGTCGTCGGTGATGCGCCCGCCGTCCATCGGCACGTTGAAGTCGGTGCGCACGAGCACGCGCTTGCCGGCCACGTCGCCGAGGTCGGCCAGGGTGGGGATGCGGTTGGCCACGGCTACCGCCTCACTTCTTGCGCTTGGCGACCTTGGCCCCGGTGTACAGGGTGGTGTCGACGAGGCGGTTCGAGTAGCCCCACTCGTTGTCGTACCAGCCGAGCACCTTCACCATCGTGCCCATGCTCATCGTCAGGTCGGCATCGAAGATGCAGCTGTGCGGGTCGGTGACGATGTCGCTCGACACGATGGGGTCGGTGCAGTAGCGCAGGATGCCCTTCAGCGGGCCCGAAGCGGCCTTCTTGAAGGCAGCGTTGATCTGCTCGACCGACGCCGCCTTCTTCAGGTTGGCGGTGAAGTCGACCACCGAACCGGTGGGCACCGGCACGCGCAGCGACGTGCCATCGAGCTTGCCCTTCATCGACGACAGCACCAGGCTGGTGGCCCGGGCAGCACCGGTGCTGGTGGGCACAATGTTGATGGCTGCACCGCGAGCGCGGCGCAGATCCTTGTGCGGGCCGTCGACGAGCTGCTGATCGCCGGTGTAGGCGTGCACGGTCTGCATCAGGCCCTGCTCGACACCGAACGCATCGTCGAGCACCTTCACCATCGGCACGAAGCAGTTGGTGGTGCAGCTGGCGTTGGAGATGACCTTCTGGGTCTTCGGGTCGAAGTCCTTGTGGTTCACGCCGTAGACGAACGTGGCGTCGGCACCGTCGCACGGGGCCGACACGATGACCAACGGCGCACCGGCGTCGAGGTGGGC